>SBGG01000069.1 GCA_006226685.1 Sphingomonadales bacterium | reverse complement strand
CTCTACCGGGGGACAATCTGTCCTGCTATGTCGGCGACCAAACGCAGCGAAAACCGCAAGGCATCACCGCGTCGGTGAGAGGCCATATATGCCCCGCCCCCTCAACCGTCAAACACTTTTTGCACTTTTGTTGCGATCAATAAGGAATTGGCGGTCTACACTATTCCTATAACACCGAAAGTGGCGGATTTACGGGGGTTCCAGAAACAACACTATGATCACACAGGATGCCGACGGAACCGTCAGCGGCTTTTCGACCCGGATACGCCGCGCCGCTTTCTGGCGATCCGGCTGTTACAGCCCCGCGACTATGGCCTGTTCGCCATGAGTCAGGTGAGTCTCGCCTTCATGCAGTTGACGACCACATAGATCGCGCGCGCCCGGGACCTGAGGCTCCGGGACCTGCTGCCCGCCATTACGCCGGATGCCGGCAACTCGGCGGGCATAGCCGCGAACCTGCTGTTGATCGAGCCGCGATTACCGCCTGCCGCCTCGCCCCTCGTCCGGCTCGTGACGCTTGGGGGCGGGAAACGTCACCCGGTTACTGTTCCTGTTCGCGCGGGCGACCATCACCGACCTTGTCTCGTTGATCTTCCAACGCCCCGCCGCCCGCCGCCGCCAACACCACCTGACCGCCGACACGGCTTATCGCGAACAGGAAACCGGCCGAATCACACGCTCTGAATATAATCGCGCATCGCGGCCGCTTCGGCTTCGATCCTGTCGATGCGATATTTGACAAGATCGCCGATCGACACGAACCCGACCATGCGTGAACCGTCGAGGACAGGCAAATGTCGGATGCGCCGACGGGTCATCAACGACAATGCGGAAATCACCGCCACATCCGAGGTGATGGTAACCGCCGGACTGGTCATCAGATCCCGCACAGGCTGAGCCAGCGCGCCCCCTCCGCCCTTGCCGACCGAGCGCACAATATCGCGTTCCGATAATATTCCGATGACCTTCCCGCCATCGACCACCGGCACACAGCCAATGCGCCGCTCCGCCAAAAGGCCAGCCGCCTCCTGCAAGCTGGCGTCCGGGGCGATCTGTACCACCTCATGGCCCTTGCCGTTCAGAATCGCAGCAATCGTCATATGCTCTCTCCCTTTCTACCCCCGATCTGTGCCGATGACTTGATGATCCCACTTTCCTGCGCCAAAGGGAAGAGATGACACGCAAAGCGGGCCTCGACGATCCGGAAATAGCGGCGGCGGCCTGGGGCCGGTTCCGTCGCCTGATGGGATGGATGGCCCTGTGGGGCATGGTGTGCGTGGCGGCGGTGCTCGGCATCCTCTATAAAATGGGAACGCCCATGCCGCTCCACATGATTATCGCGACCAGCGCAGGCATATGGTTTACCTTCATGCTGGGCACCGGTCTCATGTCGCTCGTCTTCCTGTCGAGCGGCACCGGCCATGACGAACAGATAGAGGATTATCTCAAGCGAGAGGCCGGTTATGACGAAGACTCTTGAGGCGGTGCTGCGAACCGTCCCCCAGCCGGGAGACATCAACGCGAACGGCCATATTTTCGGCGGCTGGATATTGTCGCAGATGGATATTGCGGGCGGCATCGTCGCCAGCCGCGTCGCGCAAGGGCCAGTCGCGACGGTGGCGATCGAATCGATGCAATTCATCGCCCCGATCCTGTTGGGCGATATCATCTCCGTCTATGCCGGGGTCGAGCGGATCGGCCGCACATCGGTCGCCGTGCAGGTCGATGTCGAAGCGACGCGCGGCTGGGATGAAGAGAAGGTCCGGGTCACCAACGGCCTGTTCACTTTCGTCGCGCTGGACGAAAATCATCGCCCCCGCCCCCTGCCGGAAGACTGATTTTTCAGCGCTTGCGCAGACGCAGGTCGAGAGTCGACTGCCCGTTCGCAGGAACCGTGACCGCCCATAAAAGGCCGCCATCCTTCGCCTTCAATCTACCGCGCCGCTGCACCTCATAGCCATCGACACGCGGCAGCATGATCTCGACCGGCGCCGCCTGAGTCCCCGCATTGACGACGGTGATCCGGGCCTCGCGCCTGTCCCCGTCAACGGCGGTAACAGCCTGTTCGATTCGCACCTGATCGCTCCGCCCGGCGGCGATTTCGACCTTCTCGCCAATGGCCCGGTCGGCGACCCGCGAATCGGCGAGCAGAAGTTCATCGCCCGCATCGCGCCGCTGCATCACCGCGACTCCGCCGGAAGGCAGGGGAAGGCCAAGCCCGTCTTTTTCCCGATTCTGCAGGCGCAGCATGATGGAAAGCGGCCGGCTCCCCTCGATAAAAGCCAGAGGATCGATCGTCGCGGCATAATATCGGGTGAAGGGCACCGATTCGCGATGAAGCAGCGCCACCTGTTTCTGGCCATTGGGCACGACATCGACCGGCATCGGCACACGATACAGCTTCAGATCACCCAGATCCTCCTGCCGGGCCATCGCCGTCACCTGAATGCCGTCAGCCTTGGCCATGCGCATGGCCATGGGGGCGGACGCCATTTCCAGCATCTGGACCATCGGCGGTGGCGACGCCGATCCACCCCAATCGGGGTGCGTACTGGTACTATCCATCGGCCAGCAGGACAGGTTCAGAGCCGGACCCCGCTCATCGCCGTCCAGCGTCTCGAAATCGCTCGTTCGGTTCGGTTTGCCCGCCACCGCGAGCAGGCTCGTGCCGTCATAGGTCACGCCATTGCCGTTCGCGACCGTCAGCCAGGAAAACAGATCGAGCGTCTTTCCATCCGGCGCAAGGGTGGCGACATAGCTCGCCGACCAGTCGAAACCGGTGGCGAGATAGGTGAGCGTCACCTCGGCCTCCATCGCCTGCGGGCTGTTCGTCTGCACGGAGAAGGTGGGCCGGGCCGAAAGCCCGTCCGGCACCGCATCATATATCAGCGTTTCGGGCAGCCCTGAGCATTGCAGCGCTTCTATACCCTGCGACGTTTCCAGCACCACCGCCTGATCCGGGCCGGACCGGACGATGGCGTCCGTCTCCGTCACCTTGCCAGTCGCGGGGTTGGTCCGGCGGATATGCACGCGGTTACCAAGGCTACCGTCCAACAGAGCGGCAGGCGAGAGCAGCCGGGCATCCCGGTTCTTCTCCTCCACCCCGCCCGGCAGGCCGGATACGACCGCGCTCACCGCGATCATCCCGTCGGCCACGCCCTCGAACCGCACCACGGACTCACCCGCGGGAAGGCTGATTTTCCGTTTTTCGGAAATCAGTGCATAACCGCGCAGCCAGCGCAGGTCGAACCGCCCTTCCCCGCGATCCGCATCGCGATAGACGGTGACCGAAGTGGACAATGGCGCATCCGACACGACCACCGATTGCGCCCGAGCGGGCGCGGGCACCGATTGCGCCCGAGCGGGCGTGGGCACCAATTGCGCCAGCACAGACGCGGGCATCACCGTCGCGATCAGCAGGAAAGACCGGAACCGCATTCCGGGTCCGCCCTCAATAACGAGTTTCGAAGGTGGCGGTCACGGTCGTGCTGCCATTGGCCGGAACGACCACATGCCAGACCGCCGAACCGGCATCGCGCCGTTCGCTCTTCAGCGATTCGTCGACGAGGCGGGTATCCGCCCATCCCCAGTCGAGCCCACGCTGCACCAGATCGACCGTAACCGGCTCCGCCTTCGCGTTGCTCAGTTCGTAGCGCATGGTGGTGCGCCATTTGCTCGCCGAAAGCCGCTGCCGCTGCTCCACCACGCTTTTCACCTTCACGTCGAACGCCTGCCCGGTGACCAGCGCCATGCTGCTCCCCATCGGCGTATGATCGATCCGATTCTCGCCAACGAACTGCGGTGCGCCAGCCCCATCCTTCATGTAGAAACGCACCGTCCCAGCGGGCAGCGCATCCCCCAACCCGCCCGATTTCGAGGTGGAGAAATTCACCACGCTGCTGGCACTCTGAGGGTCGGTACTGCTGCCCAGCCAGCCGTTCACATATTCATAGCCCGCACTGGCGGGAACATTCTGCACGTCGAGAAAGCTGACCTGCTTGGTCTGGTTGCTGGCGATGGTGGTACGATTGGCGATCGGATACAGGTAAAAGTCGCCCAGTTGCTCCCGATCGGCGGTTTCCGTGCCCGCCGCGCGGATCGGACTGGCCGACGCCATCGGCCTGTAGGGCATATGGACACCGGTCCGGACCGACGCCTGATTGACACTGCCCGCAACAAGAAGCGTGTTGGCATTGCTATAGGTTGTGCCGCTGGTGTTGGTGAGCGTCACCCAGCCCTGCACGTCGATCCGCCCGGCTTTCGCATCGAACAGCGCGACATAATCCGCGCTCCAGCCGAGGCCGGGCGTCAGATAGCGGATCGAGGCCGGGCGGGCCCCCGCGCGGTCGCTGTCCACCCGTACCGAGAGCGTCGGGCGGGCGCGGAGGTTAGCCGGCACCTTATCGAAGATCACCCGCACCGGCAGGCCATCATCGCGCAGCACCTCGATCCGGCTGCCGATCTGCAGCACCACACCGCCATTGACGGCGAGCACCTTCGCCTGTTCGCGCGTTTCCGCACCGGTTGCCGGGTTGGTGCGCACAATGGTCACCACCTGCCCGACTGCCTTTTCCATCAGCATGTCCGGCGAAAGCAGATCATAATCGAAATTCTGCTCGATGATCGCCGCGCCGGGGGCGGAGAAGGACAGCGTCTCAGGCCGGATCTGGGCCGAGACATCGGGAAACTCGATCCGGCTCGTCCCCTTCGCAATCGCAAGCTGGCGCACATCCTGAACCAGCGCGAGATTGTCATTATAGATGGTGACCGAAACGTCACCCTGAGCACTGGGTCCCGATGCACCGGAACCGGATACCGAGGCTCCGTCCTGCGCGATCAGGGGCGCCGGCCCGGCAAGCAGCGCCAACGATACGGCTCCGGCAAGCGGGAAACGAACGGCCATTTGTCATCCTCCTCACGACTTTATACCGGACTGCGCCGGTACTGACGCATCATAGCCTGAAAATGGCCAGACACCGCACGGGCCACCCCAAAATGCCATGAGCCGATCTCACTGCATTTTGGCGCCGGTCGTCCTTCCGACATGCCCAAGGAAAAAGGCGACGCAAGGACGCGCCGCCTTTCATCGCCGAAGCGAGATGATCCTGAGATGAACGGTTTTATTCGGCTGCTTCGGCCGAAGCCTTGGGCCGACGACCACGACGACGCGGGGCAGGTTTTTCCTCTTCGTCCCCCTCGTCCGCATCGCTGTCATTATCGGCCCGCGCGATCGCGGGCGGCAGCGCCGCGAGGTCGAGACCGGGCGCCGCTTCGTCCGCGCCTTCATCGGCCTTGGGCTGACGCGGCTTGCGTCCGCGTGTCGCCCGCTTCTTCGGGGCCTCTTCCTCCATGTCCCCGGAGGGCGCCGCCTCCGCAGGAAAGGCCGGAGCATCAGCTGCCTCTGCGCCTTCTTCCGAGGCGGGTTTTGCGATCACGATCTTTTCCGCCTTCCGAGGCCGGCGACGGGACGACATATCCTCGCCATAGGCGTCCTCATTGCCTGAGGCCGCATCGGCATCCGCATCGGCGGTGGCGACGCGAATGCGCGACCGGTCGCCCTGCCCGTCACGATCCCGCCGTCCTTCGACGCGGCGCGGTGCGACATCGGCATCCGCCCCATAATCGCGGGCGGAATCCCCTTGATCGCCATCCTCGTCGAAAGCATCGTCATTGCGGCGGAAGCGGGCCTGCTGCTCCTCCTGCCGCGCACGATTGTCAGCCAGCACGCGGAAATAATGATCAGCGAACTGCAGATAATATTCGGTGTTAACCCGATCCCCCGCAAGCTGGGCATCGCGTGCCAGATTGCGATATTTTTCGAGCAACTGAGGTGCATTCCCCCGCGCGCGGTTATCAATCCGGTTGCCGTTGTCTCCGCCGCGGTTGCCGCCGTTCTGGCGTCCATTGTTCCGGCCACGATTGCGGCGGCCGGCCTGACGATTATTGATCAATGGTAGATCCTTGCCTTCAATGCTATCCTTAAACGCACTGCACCCGGCGGATATGAAACACCTCGCCGGCTCGGGCCGTTTCATCGGCCCGGACCTCCTTCTTGTACCAGACGGTCATTTGCCGTCCGACCAGATGGGGAGCCCCCGCTGCCCTGTCCTGCGACCATCGGGCACCGCTGCCTTCTCCCTAGACGGTCCAGTCGCAGAAACCAAGAAAATTCGTGAACGAACCCGAAACCGGGACAATCTGTCACCGTTTCAGCATGAGACAGCGCGGATGCCCGGCAAGGTCCCGTTTCAGCGTCACCCGAAATCCCTTCTGCGCGAAAAGCGCCGCCGCACTCTCTCCCTGGTCGAAGCCGATCTCGATCAGGGCAAGTCCGCCGGGTTCCATCACCCGCTTCAATCCGTCCGCAATGTCACGGCAGGCATCCAGCCCGTCCTCCCCGGAAAACAGCGCCAGATGCGGCTCATGATCGACAACCTCCGGCGTCAGCTGCGCGGTCTCGGCAATATAGGGCGGGTTGGCCAGGATCAGATCGAAGCGCTCGACAATCCCGTCGCACCAGTTGCCGGGGCGAAACCGCGCCCGCGCTTCCATGCCGCACCGCTCGGCATTGGCGCGCGCGACCGCGAGTGCCTGCGCGCTGATGTCGATGCCGGTCCCGCGTGCTTCCCGCCATTCGTCGAGCGCGGCGAGCAACAGCGCGCCCGATCCGGTGCCGAGATCGAGAATGGCGCGCGGCCCGCGCCCGCCGCGATAATGCTCGACCGCCGCCTCGATCAATGTTTCGCTATCCGGGCGCGGAGTCAGCACATCGGGCGTGACTGCCAGCGTCAGGGTCCAGAAATCGCGCGTACCGGTGATGTGCGACACCGGTTCATGCCCCAGCCTCCGCTCGATCAGCGCGGCGAACCCCTCCGGCTCCGCCAGATCACGCAGGCCGAGAATCACCTGCTCCCGCGACAGGCCCGCCGCATGCGCCATCAGCAACTCCGCATCGAGCCGCGCCGTGTCACTGACCGCCGCCAGCTTCTGCGCCGCCTGCCTCAGTGCCTCCGCCGCGGACCGGTCAACCGTCATCCGGCCCTCATCCGGCCTTGTCGAGCTGCGCCAGCCGGGCCGCCTCATCCTCGGCGATCAGCGCGGAGATCACCTCTTCCAGCCCCGGTCCCTCAAGGATCTCGGGCAGGCGATGCACGGTCAGGTTGATGCGGTGATCGGTGACGCGCCCCTGTGGGAAATTATAGGTGCGGATGCGCTCGGACCGGTCGCCCGATCCTACCATCGCCTTGCGCGCGCCGGCCTGCTCGCTCTGGGCACGCTCCCGCTCCATCTCGTAAAGGCGGGTGCGCAGCACCTTCATCGCCTTCGCCTTGTTCTTGTGCTGCGACCGCTCATCCTGCTGCGTCACCACGATCCCGCTGGGCAGGTGGGTAATGCGCACCGCGCTGTCGGTCGTGTTCACATGCTGACCGCCCGCACCGGACGCGCGGTAAATGTCGATCTTGAGGTCGTTCTCGTTGATCGCGACATCGACATCCTCGGCCTCCGGCAGCACCGCAACGGTCGCCGCCGATGTGTGAATGCGCCCGCCGCTTTCGGTCACCGGCACGCGCTGTACCCGGTGAACGCCACTTTCGAACTTCAACTTCGCGAACACGCCGACGCCGTTGACGCTGGCAATCACTTCCTTGAAGCCGCCCTGTTCGGACGGACTGGCCGAGATCAATTCCATCTTCCAGCCCTGACTTTCCGCATAGCGCTGATACATGCGGAACAGATCGCCCGCAAACAGCGCCGCTTCGTCGCCACCGGTTCCGGCGCGGATTTCCAGCATCGCCGGGCGCGCATCCGCCGCATCCTTGGGCAGCAACTGCAACGCCAGCGCCCGCTCGGCATCGGGAAGCTGCCCGCGCAGATCCTGCGCCTCTTCCTGCGCCAGCGCCCGTAAGTCGGCATCCGCCTCGCCCCCTGCCAGCATCGCCTCGATTCCGGCAATTTCCCGACGCAGCGCCGACAAGGCCCGCGCCGCCTTCACAACCGGCTCCAGCTCCGCATATTCCTTGGACAGCTTCACGAACTCGGCGGGGTCGAGATCAGGCCGCGCCATCGCCGCCTGCGCCTCGTCATACCGCCGCTCGATCTGCGCAATCCGGTCAGGCGAAATCTGCATCAGGCGCTTTCCGGCGTCCCGCCGCCATGGCGCAGCGAATCCGCCCCCGTCAGCACCCGTTCCGC
Source organism: Sphingomonadales bacterium (assembly GCA_006226685.1). Taxonomy (GTDB): domain Bacteria; phylum Pseudomonadota; class Alphaproteobacteria; order Sphingomonadales; family Sphingomonadaceae; genus Sphingobium. Next base: position 14,660 of record SBGG01000069.1, on the reverse strand, counting down.
CGATACGCCATGCGCCGATGCATCGACCAGAATGCGAAGCTGCTGCCCGAAACCATCGACATGACGGATGGTGATCTGCCGCTGCTCGCCCGAGCCGAGATCCTTGACCGTGGCGCTGCCCGCCGCCAGCTCGTCATCCCCCAGGATCACGGCGATGACCGCACCGCTGGCATTGGCGCGCTGCATCCGCTTTTTCATATTGCCGCGATAGCCCATGTCGCAACTGATGCCCGCCGCCCGCGCCTGCGCGATCAGCCCGGCACAGGCCTGCTCGGCGGCCTCGCCCATCGGGATGAACGCCACCTGCGGCCTGTCGGCCCCGACATCGTCGATCAGCATCGCCAGCCGTTCGATCCCGGCCGCCCAGCCCACCGCCGGAGTCGCCGGACCGCCCATATTCTCAATGAGGCCGTCATAGCGTCCGCCGCCCAGCACCGTGCCCTGCGCACCCAGCCGATCGGTGACGAATTCGAACGCGGTATGACGATAATAATCAAGGCCACGCACAAGGCGCGCATTGCGTTCCCATGCGACGCCCGCCGCATCCAGCCCCGCCGTTACCTTGTCGAAAAATTCCCGTGCCTCATCGGTCAGATAGGCATCGATATCCGGCGCGCTGTCGGCGATCGGCCGGTCGCGCGGGTCCTTGCTGTCGAGGATGCGCAGCGGATTGCGCGCGAGGCGATCCACGCTGTCCTCCGACAATTCCCCGCGATGCGCCTCGAAATGGTCGACCAGAGCCGCGCGCCACGCCTCGCGGCTTGCCGCATCGCCCAATGTGTTGAGGGTAAGCGTCACCCCTTCGGCAACGCCCAGTTCCTTCAACAACTGATCGGCGAAGCAGAGCAGCTCGACATCGGCCATCGGCTCGGCCGCGCCGATGATCTCGGCATCGACCTGATGAAACTGGCGGTACCGCCCCTTTTGCGGGCGTTCATAACGGAACAGCGCACCATGGGTCGCCACCTTGATCGGCGCATATTGCTGCCATCCCTCGGTAATATAGGCGCGCGCGATCCCGGCGGTGAATTCCGGACGCAGCGTGACGCTATCGCCGCCGCGATCCTCGAACGTATACATTTCCTTCGCGACCACGTCGGTGCTTTCGCCAAGGCTGCGGGCGAAAACCGCCGTCGCCTCGAACACCGGCACCTCGATGCGACGGAAGCCATAGAGGCGGCGTACCCGCTCAAACGTCGCAACGACATGGGAAAAGCGGTCCGCCAGGCTGTCGGGCGTACCGCCCAGCATGTCCTGCGTGCCCCGGATCGGGCGCGGCGTCTGTATCTTGGGCGTTTCTGTCTTGGCCATGGGCGCGCCTCTACAAGTTTTTATTGTCCAAGGGAACATGGGATCGGCACGGCGAGTGGTGCGGGATCGGGGGTGGACGGATGAAGTTCGAGCCGCCATGGTGCGGCACATCGCTCTGTCGGGCATCCTCGGATAGATAAAGGTGTTACCGAATGTATCGTTACGGTCTTCTTCCTCTGCTCCTCTCCACCGCGCTCGCCGCTCCCGCCGCTCTGGCGCAGGATCAGGTCGGCGCTCCTGTCGTGCGCTCCGCCCCGGTGATGGCGCCGGTGATCGACACCACGGCCGCGCCGCGCGATGTGACCTATCCCGGCACGATGACCCTTGCCGTCGATGCCACCGACACGACCCAGCGCATCTGGCGGGTGAAGCAGGTGATTCCGGTTGCGTCCTCCGGCCCGCTGACCCTGCTCTACCCGGAATGGTTGCCGGGCAAGCACGGCCCGCGCGGCCAGATCGAGAAATTCTCCGGCCTGAAGATCACCGCCAACGGCAAGGACATCGGCTGGACCCGCAGCCCGCTCGATGTCTACGCCTTTCACGTGAACGTGCCGGAGGGCACGCGGGAAATCGTCGCGGAATTTCAGTTCCTGAACGCGACCGCCGCCAATCAGGGGCGCATCGCCGTCACCGACAAGATGCTGAATCTTCAGTTCGAAACCGTCTCGCTTTACCCGGCGGGCTATTATGTCCGGCGCATCCCGGTACAGGCGACCGTCACCTATCCGCAGGGCTGGACCGCCCATAGCGCGCTGCCCGGCAAGGCAAGCGGCGCCACCGTCCGCTATGACGTCACCGATTATGAAACGCTGATCGATTCGCCGGTCTTCGCCGGTCTCTACGCCAGGTCGGTCGACCTCGGTAATGACGTGATGCTCGACATGGTGGCCGATACTCCGGCCGAAATGGTCGCTTCCGTCGAACAGATCGGCAAGCACAAGAAGCTGGTGGACGAAGCGGTTGCGCTGTTCGGCGCAAAGCATTTCGACCACTATAATTTCCTTCTCGCCATCACCGATGAAATGGGCGGCATTGGCCTGGAACATCATCGCAGTTCCGAAAATCAGGTCGATACCGGCTATTTCACCAAGTGGAATGACGGCCCGGGCGATCGCAACCTGTTGCCGCATGAATTCACCCATAGCTGGGACGGCAAATTCCGCCGCCCGGAATTGCTGTGGACGCCCGATTATCGCGTCCCGATGCAGGATCATCTGCTCTGGGTCTATGAAGGGCAGACCCAATTCTGGGGCTATGTGCTGGGCGCGCGCTCGGGACTTTACACCAAGGAACAGACGCTCGACGCCTATGCCTCGATCGCCGCGCGCCTCGACACCACGAAGGGCCGCGAATGGCGCCCGCTGATCGACACGACGCTCGATCCGGTCATTTCCGCCCGCCGCCCGAAGGGCTGGCCAAGCTGGCAGCGCTCCGAAGACTATTATAATGAAGGCCTGCTGATGTGGCTGGAGGCCGATGCGATCATCCGCCGCGAAAGCCAGGGCGCGCGCGGCCTCGACGATTTCGCCCATGCCTTTTTCGGCGTCCGCCCGGGCGACTGGGGCACGCTCACCTACACGCGTCAGGATGTGATCGACACGCTGAACAGCATACAGCCCTATGACTGGGCGGCCTTCATCGACGCCCATGTCGACCGCACCACCAGCGAAGCCCCCAAGGCCGGGCTGGACATGGGCGGTTACCGCCTGACCTATGGCGATATTCCCAACAGCACGACGAAGAATATCGAAAAGGCGATCAAAGGCATCGACCAGACCTATGGCATCGGCCTCGCGGTCAAGAATGAAGGCGACATCATTTCCGTGATCTGGGATAGCCCGGCGTTCAAGGCGGGGCTTGCCACCGGCATGAAGATCGTCGCGGTGAACGGCACCGAATTTTCCGGAGAGGCGTTCAAGGCGGCGCTGACCCAGGCGAAACTCGAGAAAAAGCCGGTCGCGTTCATCGTCAAGCAGGACAAGGCCTATCGCAACATTACTCTCGATTATTCGCTCGGCTTGCGCTATCCGCGCCTCGAGAAAACGGGAGAGGGTGAGGGCAGCCTGGACAGACTGCTCCAGCCGAAAACATAATCGTCCGGATAACCAACCAGAGCTAAAGTCAGGTCATTCATGAATATCGAACTTATCCCGACCGGAGAAAATCCGCCGGAAAACCTCAATGTCATCATCGAGGTGCCGGTGGGCGGCGAACCGGTAAAATATGAATTCGACAAGGCTTCGGGCGCGCTGTTCGTGGATCGTATCCTGCACACGCCGATGCGCTACCCCGCCAATTACGGCTTCGTCCCGCACACCCTGTCGGATGATGGCGATCCCATCGACGCGCTGGTAATCGCCCGCGTGCCTTTCATCCCCGGCTCGGTCGTTCAGGCCCGCCCGATCGCGGTCCTCCATCTGGAAGATGAAAAGGGTGGTGACGAAAAGCTGGTCTGCGTGCCGGTAAAGTCCACCTCGCCTTATTATGCCGAAGTGTCGGAAAAGGATCACCTGCCCGACATCGTGTTCGGTCAGATCGAGCATTTCTTCACCCATTATAAGGATCTGGAAAAAGAAAAATGGGTCCGCGTCGGCACCTGGGGCGATGCGGCGGAAGCCCGCAAGCTGGTCGTCGAAGCGATTGAGCGCTATCAGGCGAACAAGAAATAAGGGTTCCAGCAACCCGATAGAAAAAAAGGCGCGACGGGCATGGCCCTCGCGCCTTTTTTATCGGCTACGAACATCCGTTCGACGAAAAGGCCCTGCCAGGGCCCGGCCAGCATCGGCGCCCCGACCTGTCGATCGGTTGCCCTTCCCGAATCGCCGGATATAGCCATCCGGCCTGAAACGGGTTTCAGCCCCGGCCGCGATAGCCCGGCACGCCCTGATCCGGCACCCACACATCGACAGGCGCGGCGCCCGATTGCCAGAACACGTCGATCGGAATGCCACCGCGCGGATACCAATATCCACCGATCCGCAGCCACAACGGCTTCATTTCCTCGAACAACCGTTGGCCGATGCCGAGCGTGCAATCTTCATGAAAGGCCGCATGATTGCGGAAACTGCCGAGAAACAGCTTCAGCGACTTGGATTCGACGATGGTTTCCCCCGGCACATAATCGATCACTAGATGCGCGAAATCGGGCTGTCCGGTGACCGGGCAAAGCGACGTGAACTCGGGTGCGGCGAACCGCACCATATAGTGCACGCCGACGCGCGGATTGGGCACATAGTCGAGCACCGCCTCCTGCGGCGAGGCGGGAAGCGCGCTGGTCTGGCCAAGATGGATCGGGTTCATGGCCGGGCCTATAGGCCAGAACGCGCCATGAGGGAAGAAGCCGCGCAAAGGGGCTGGAAACCGACCGCGCCCTCCCCTATCGATTATAGCTCATTCGGACAGGACAGAGGGACCGGGGCGGCATGGATATCTTGGTAAGTACGGAATGGCTGGCGGACGCAATCGGTGCCAGCGACCTCAGAATCGTCGACGCCACCTATTTCCTGCCCGAAGTCGGGCGCGACGCCGCCGCCGAATATGAGGCACAGCATATTCCGGGTGCCGTTTTCCTCAATCTGGGCGAACTGGCCGACCTCAACGACCCGCGCCCCAATATGGCGCCGCCGGCGGAAAAATTCGCCAGCCGGATGCAGGCGCTGGGCCTTGGCGACGGCAGCCGGATCGTCATTTACGACAACAGCCCCCATCGCAGCTCCGCCCGCGCCTGGTGGCTGTTCGAACTGTTCGGCGCGCCCAATGTCGCGATTCTCGACGGCGGGCTGGGCAAGTGGCTGGCGGAAAAGCGCCCAGTGGAAAGCGGCAAGCCGCAACTGCGCCATCGCCATTTCACCGTCTGGCGCGACGAAAAGGCCATCGCCACCAAGGAACAGATAATCGAGAATCTGACCGGCAAAACAGCACAGGTCGTCGATGCCCGCACGATGAGCCGGTTCACTGCGGAGGAACCGGAAATTCGCCACGGCATGGCATCCGGCCATATCCCGGGATCGGTCTGCCTTCCCAGTTCGAAACTGTTCAACGCCGATGGCACGTGGAAACGCGGGCATGAATTGAAGGGCCTGTTCATCGAGGCCGGAGTCGATCTCGAAAAGCCGCTCATCACCACCTGCGGCAGCGGCGTCACCGCCGCCAGCCTGCTGTTCGGCGCGCGCCTGCTCGGCAAGACCGACGTGACGCTCTATGACGGAAGCTGGAGCGAATGGGGCGCCGACCCCGCAACGCCCAAGGCGACCGGCCGCGCATGACGCAGGACAACAGAGGCGACGGCCGGCCGGGCAGGGATGAAGCGCAAACCCGGCCCGACACAAGATTGACTCAGGCCGGACGGCGACCGGAATGGACCGGCATTGCCGGCCAGCCGGGTGGCGTCGTCAACCCCGCGGTCTGGCGTGCCTCGACCGTCCTCTATGACAATGTCGCCCATCTCTATGCGGCCCGCGCGCCCGACGCCGACCAGAGCCAGCACTGGTTTTATGGCCGCAAGGGCACGCCCACCGGCTGGGCACTGGCCGATGCGCTGACCGAAATGGAGCCGGGGGCAGCCGGTACCATGCTCTACCCCTCCGGCGTCGCCGCGATTTCCTGCGCGCTGCTGGCGGTGCTGAAACCCGGCGACCAGTTGCTGATGGTGGACAGCGTCTATGATCCGACCCGGGCCTTTTGCGAAAAGATGCTGCGGCCGATGGGCATCGACACCGTCTATTACGACCCGCTGATCGGCGCGGACATCGCCGGGCTGATAACGGCATCGACGCGCGCCATTTTCCTCGAAAGCCCCGGCAGCCTGACCATGGAAGTGCAGGATGTGCCCGCGATCACCGCCCTGGCGCGGGAACGCGGCATCACCACGCTGATCGACAATACATGGGCCACGCCCTATTTCTTCCGGGCGCTCTCGCACGGCGTCGACATCGCGATCCTCGCCTGCACCAAATATATTGTCGGCCATAGCGACGTGATGATGGGATCGGTCACCGCCAATGCCGCGCACTGGTCGAAAATCCAGTCGACGGCATGGCTGTTCGGCCAGATGAGCAGCCCCGACGATTGCTGGCTGGCCCTGCGCGGCCTGCGGACATTGGGCACGCGCCTGCACCAGCATCAGCATAGCGCGCTGAAGATCGCGCACTGGCTGAATGAGCGCCCGGAGGTCGGCAAAGTGCTGCACCCCGCGCTTCCCAATAGCCCCGGCCATGAAGCATGGAAACGCGATTTCGGCGGATCCTCCGGCCTGTTCAGCTTCACCCTGCGTGACGGCGACGAAGCGATGCGTAGCCGCTTCATCGACAGCCTGCGCCATTTCGGTATCGGCTATAGCTGGGGCGGCTTCGAAAGCCTCGCGCTTCCTGTTGACCCGAAGATGATCCGCACTGCAACATCATGGTCGACGCCCGACCCGCTGATACGGTTGCATATTGGCCTCGAAGACTCCGACGACCTGATCTCCGATCTTGACAGCGCCTTTCTGAGCTACCGCAAGAATAGCTGAATATATTCGGTAAAAGCCCGTAATTTAGCGACTTCCCGGGGCTTCGGCCCGAGCCTTTGCCCGAAGATGAGGAATTCCGACCCGTTGCACAGACGCAACAGTTGTGTAGCAATACTATGTAACAAATGCGATTTCTTCTTGTGCGGCGCGGCAGAACATTCCATCAAAAAGCTGTTCGTGGCGACAGGCCCCGCTCAGACCAGAGACTGTGAGCAGACCAGGGCTCACACAGGAGAGGCATCGGCCCGGACGCAGGTGGGACGATCTGTTGGATCGACTCGACGAAGGGGAAATATATCTATGCGTAAAATGATTCTTGGGATGTCGGCGCTCGCGCTGGCAGCTATGGCCACGCCCGCACTCGCCCAGGATGAAGCCTCAGACGGCTTCACGCTCAGCGGCGGTGCTGCGATCGTTTCCGACTATCGCTTCCGCGGCGTCTCGCAAAATGGCGAAGAAGCCGCGATTCAGGGCTATGCGACCCTCACCCATGAGAGCGGATTTTATGTCGGCTTCTGGGGTTCCAGCATCAATTTCGACACCGCCGATTCGCTCGGCAATCCGACCAACCAGACCACCGAGATCGACGCGATCGCCGGTTACTCGATGGAAGTCGCGCCCGGTATCACCGTCGATGGCGGCGTGACCTACTATCTCTATCCGGGCGGCACCGATCTGGCGACCGACATCATCGAGCCGTTCCTCTCGGTTTCCGGGGACATCGGCCCGGTCAGCGCCAAGGTCGGCGTGGCCTATTCGCCCACCGGCCAGAACTCGCTCGGCAATGATGACAGCGTGTACCTCTATGGCGACCTGTCGGCCGCCATCCCGAATACGCCGGTTACGCTGAACGGTCACTGGGGGTATACCGACGGCTCGCTGGGCGGGTACACCGGCAACTATGCCGATTATTCGTTCGGCGCCACCGCCAGCTGGAAGGCCCTGACCTTCGGCGTTTCCTATGTGAACACCTCCGGTTACGGCAACAAGCCGTTCAAGGAAAGCGCCGGCGCGGATGGTACGGTCGTCTTCTCGGTCAGCGCCGGGTTCTGATTACCTGCAAGCCTGAGCCCGATTTTGCTTCCATCAAAATCGGGCGAGGTTTGAGATTGAAAAGAGGGCGTGGCCTGCGGGCCGCGCCCTCTTTCTGTGTGGCGTGCCCGGCGGCGAGAGCAGGCGCCTGAAACAGATGGTGCGGGATGGTGCGGGACGCTCACCGCTCAAGGTGCGGCTGGTACCCCGGCTCTGATCTTCCACCATGATATCCGGGTCCGGTTTTCAAAGAGGCCGTTCGACGCGACCACCTCTGTATCTCCGCCGTGCAGGACCGTTCAGGCCTCCGCAGTTCCAGATCGCGCGCCCTTGCGCCGGGCGAACAGTTCCCGGTCCTCCGGGCCGAAACCGAGGCGCCAGATCAATGCGCCATAGACGCCCAATATCGCCGGCACCCCAAGCGCCAGCTCGACCCATTCGAACCGATGCGGCAAGGCAACGAACAGGCAGCCCACGATCACGGCCGCGCTGCCCGCAAGGAACAGCACCGGCCGCCAGATCATGATATGCTGATGCAGGAGCCGCCCGAGCAGCCGCGCCTTCACCGCCGACCCCAGCGCCAGCGCCAGCGCCAGCGCGAAGGCCGGCGCCGCCGCCAGCATCACATCGCCATAGCCCGCATTACGGACCAGCAGGATCAGCACGAAACTCAACGCCACCTGAAGGGCGATCACCATCATGGAAATGATCAGGTTGCGGTGACGGGCCATGTAGACGAGCGCGCTTTCGCTTACCACCGCGGTCGCCGCCACCACCTCGGCCAGCAGCAGGAAGCCCAGCGCCAGCGTTCCGTCCACAAATTCAGGACCGACCAGCCCCATCACCGCCTCGCCCGGAATGCCGAGCGCCAGCGCGACTCCCGCCTGCGCGGCAATGATCCAGAAGCCAACCTGGCTCACCTGCCGCGCGATCGCGGCATGATTATTGTCCGCCAGATTACGGGTGATGACCGGGCCGAGAATCGGTTCGAAACTGGTTTTCAGCTTCTGTGGCAACGACGCCACCTGCTGCGCGACATAATAGATACCGACCACGGTGGGGCTGACGAACAGGCCGAGAATCGCCAGATCGAGCCTGCGCGAGCCCCATTCGACCGCATCGGCGGCGGCCAGCGGGATGTTGATACGCACCATCCGCCACAGCCGCAGCGGATGCGGGCGCCAGCCGCGCGGCAGGCCGAAATGACGGAACATCGGCCAGAGCGACGCGACCAGCGCCGCGATCATCGACAGCACATAGGAGAGGATCAAACCATCGCGCAGCGAGTACCAGGACAGCACCCATGCACCGATACTGATCGTCCAGGGTTCGATGATCGCGCGCGCGCGCACCGTCGCGGCGATGTCATAACGCCAGGCGCAGGCCGCCAGCGCCACATCCGATCCGGCCACCGCGACGATGATGAGCGGCAGCAGCCGGTCCAGCCCGTTAAGGCCGCTGTTCGGGAACATCGCCTGCGGAAACAGCATCAGCAGCACCGCCGCCGCCAGCGAGAAGAGCAGGGTCAGCAGCATCGCGTCGGCAAGCACATGATTTTCATCACGCTTCGTCTGGGCCAGCGCACCCGCCAGCCCGCGCTTGAGACCCAGCGTCGCAAGCTGAGCCGCGAATTCGATCACTACGATCGCATAGGCGAAGCGACCGAGCACATCCGGGCCATAAATGCGCCCGGCGATGAACAGAAAGGGCAGGCGCGCGGCCAGCCGCAGCAGAAATCCGAATATGTTCGCACGGCCACCGCTCGCGAGCGCGGCGATGTCGCTATCCTCCCGCGCTTTCGCGTCCGGCACTACGTCCGATGTCAAACCATTGTCCTTCATAAGGCGCGGCGACCATAGGCCAGCCCGGCCCCCAAGTATATCGTCATTCGTTGCGTAACGGACGGGAAAGCAAGGCCTCGACCATCTCCGGCACGCCGACCTTTCCTTCAAGCAGGGCGCAAACCCCCTCGACGATCGGCATATCGACCCCGGCTTCGCGCGCGGCTTCGCGCAGCACCGGTGCGGTGAAGGCCCCTTCGGCCACCGTGCGGCGCGCGCCCAGCAGATCGGCGGCTGACCGCCCCTCGCCCAGCCCCTTGCCCAGCGAAAAATTGCGCGAACTGGTCGAGGAACAGGTCAGCACCAGATCGCCCAGACCGGACAGACCGGACAGCGTTTCCGGCCGCCCCCCACGCGCAAGGCCGAAACGGGTCATTTCGGCAAAGCCCCGGCTGATGAGCGAAGCCCGGGCATTAAGGCCAAGCCCCGCTCCTTCCGCGACACCGCAGGCGATGGCGAGCACATTCTTGACCGCGCCGCCAATCTCGGCACCGACCACATCATCGGAGAGATAAGGGCGGAAGGCGGGCAGGGCGATCCGTTCGACCAGCCGCCGCCCCAGATCCGCATCGGCACAGGCCAGCGTCACCGCAGTCGGCAGCCCCGCCGCCACTTCATGGGCGAAGGTAGGGCCGGAGAGCACCGCGACCGGCGCCTGCGGCTGCACTTCCTCGATCACCTGCGACATCAGGCGGCCCGTCCCCGCCTCTATGCCCTTGGAACAAAGGATCAGCGGCACGTCACCACGCGGCAAGGCCGCCGCCACACCGCGCAGATGCTGGGCGGGGACCACCAGCAACAGCGCCTCGCAGGAGGCCAGCGACGCCAGATCATTGTCCGCATGGATCACCGGGGAAAGAGCTACCCCGGGCAGATAAAGACCGTTTTCATGGGTGGTGTTGATCGCTTCGGCCACCTCCGGCTCCAGCGCCCACAGCGGCACCTCATCGCCTTCGGTCGCAGCAACCTGCGCCAGCGCCGTTCCCCAGGCGCCCGCGCCCACCACACCGATCCTCATCCTTCGCGCCCTCGCGTTCTGTTCCATTTCATGCCTTCACGCCCGCGCCACGTGCCTTTTCCGCCGTCGGATCGAGCGCCCAGCGCGGCCGCGCGGCCACATCCATGCTGTCAATCAGCCCCAGACGGAAGCGTTCCGCGCCCGCCCAGGCGATCATCGCCCCATTATCGGTGCAAAGCCAGAGCGGCGGCGCAATGAACGGCAGCCCCCGCGCGGCGGCGAGATCCGAGAGGGCGCCGCGCACCGCCTGATTGGCCGCGACCCCGCCCGCAACCACCAGCGCAGTCACCGGGCCGCCTGCGTCCAGCGCCAGTCGCGTCCGGTCGATCAGGCAATCGACGACCGCAGCGGTGAAACCGGCGGCAATGTCTTCGGTGCTGAACCGGCCCGAATCGCGGGCGCGCAGCACCGCGCTCTTGAGACCCGCGAAGGAGAAATGCGGTTCGCCGCTACCGACCAGCGGACGGGGCAGGCGCACCGCCTTCGGGTCCCCCAGCCGCGCGGCCTTTTCGACCTCCGGCCCGCCGGGATAGCCCAGCCCCAGCATCTTCGCGGTCTTGTCGAATGCCTCGCCCGCCGCATCGTCGATCGTCGTCGCCAGCCGCCGATACTGGCCCACGCCCTCAACACGCAGCAACTGGCAATGCCCGCCCGAGACCAGCAACAGCATATAGGGAAAGGCCAGCGAAGGATCGGCGAGACGCGGCGACAGCGCATGGCCCTCCAGATGATTGACCGCGATCAGCGGTTTGTCCGCCGCATGGGCCAGTGCCTTGCCGGTGACAAGACCGACCATCACGCCGCCGATCAGGCCCGGCCCGGCGGTCGCGGCCACCGCATCGACATCGGCCAGCGTCAGCCCCGCCTCGGTAAAAGCCGCATCGACCAGCGGCATCAACGCCTCGGCATGGGCGCGCGCGGCAATTTCCGGCACGACACCGCCATAGGGGCGATGCTGCGCCTCCTGCGTCGCGAGACGATGGGCCAGAACCTGCCCTTCGTCCGTTACCAGCGCCGCCGCAGTTTCGTCGCAGCTCGATTCCAGGCCTAGAATGATCGTCATTGGGCCCTTTCCTCTAACCGTCATGGCGATTAGAGCAAGGCCTCTATGACGACTATTCTGCCTCCCGCCCGTCCGCTGCGCCTCGGCACGCGTGCTTCCCCGCTGGCCATGGCGCAGGCCAGACTGGCCGCACAGGCGCTGTGCGCGGCCCATGGATGGGCCCCGGACCGGGTCGAAATCGTGCCGGTAACCGCCAGCGGCGACAAGGTACTGGACCGGCCGCTGGCCGAAATCGGCGGCAAGGCGCTGTGGACCAAGGAGCTGGATCACTGGCTGCATGACGGGACAATCGACGCCTCGGTCCATTCGATGAAAGATGTCGAGACGATCCGCCCGGAAAGCCTCGTCATCGCGGCGATGCTGCCGCGCGCCGATGTGCGGGATACGCTGGTCGGCGCCACATCGATCGATGCTCTTCCGCACGGCGGCGTGGTCGGCACCAGTTCGCCCCGCCGCGCGGCACAGATGCGGCGGCTGCGCCCCGATATTTCGATCACCCTGTTTCGCGGCAATGTCGCGACCCGGCTCGGCAAGCTTGAGGCGGGCGAGGCGGATGCCACCCTGCTCGCGACGGCGGGGCTGGAACGGCTGGGCCAGACCGCAGTGGGCACGCCCGTCCCGCTTTCCGTCATGCTCCCTGCCCCGGCGCAGGGCGCGATCGGCATCGAAACAATGCGCGACAATCAGGCCGTGCGCGCGCTGGTCGCCGCCATCGACGATGCGGCGACCAGCGACTGCGTCCACGCGGAACGCGCGGTGCTGGCGGGACTGGGCGGCACCTGCCATTCGCCGATTGCGGCGCTGGCCGTGCTGGAAAACGGCCGCATCCTGATCCGCGCCGAAATATTATCGCCGGACGGCACCGAGCATATCGCCGACCGCCGCCATATCGAACCTAAGGACGAACCGGCCGCCCGCGCCCTCGGCTGCGAATTGCTCGCCGCCGCCAGCCCGGCACTGCGCGCGCTCTTCACCCCATGACCCGTCCCGTCCTCATCTGCCGCCCGCAGCCCGGCGCCGACGCGACCGCCGCGCGGGCGCGGGAACTGGGGATGAAAGCGCTGGTCTGTCCGCTCTTCGCGGTCGAGCCGCTCGACTGGAGCGCCCCTGCCCCCGCCTCCTTCGATGCGCTGATGCTGACCAGCGCCAACGCGCTGCGCCATGGCGGGGAAGGATTGTCCCGCTATCACGCCCTGCCCATGTTCGCCGTCGGCGCGGCAACGGCCCGGGCAGCGATGGACGCCGGATTTACCGATGTGGTGGAAGCAGGGCCGGATGCCCCGGCAACGCTGGAACGGATCGCGCGGGCGGGCCATCGCCATATCCTGCATCTGGGCGGGGAGCATTTTCGGGCCGCCGAACGGGAGGGGCTGACAATCACCCGTCGCGCCGTCTATCGCTCGGCCGCAACCGGCACCGCCGACGCATTGACGCCCATGCTGGAACGTTCGCCGGTTCTTCTGGTCCATTCGCCGCGCGCCGGGGCACGGATCGCGGCGCTGATCCCGGAAGCGCGCCGGGCCGATATCGCGCTCATCGCCATTTCTGCCGCCGCCCGCGACGCGGCAGGAACCGGCTGGGCACAAGCCATCGCCGCCTCCGCGCCGCAGGATGACGTCATGCTGGCCTTGGCGCGGCCCCTATGTCTGTGATAGGTCGTTCCCACCTTCCAGGACGGCCTCAAGGAGCCCGATGAACAACGAATTTCCGGACCAGATCGATAAGGGTGCCAATCCCGCCCCCAGCTTCCCGCCCCAGCCGCCCCCCATGCCCGGGAAAAACGGCCTGCGGGGCGGCTGGTTACTGGTCCTGCTCCTCATCGCCTTTGCCGGGGGTATTGCCGCGACGCTCTGGACTCTGCCCGCGCTGCAACACTGGTGGAGCCCCGACGGTTCGGACCAGACCGCCGCCGATAATGGCGCGCAGCCCCTGCTCGACGGCGATGCGACGGACCCGGCCGAAACCGGTCGCGCCGTGCCCGCGACATCGCTCGGTGTCGCAACGCTGGAGGCACGGCTTGCCGCCGTTTCCGCGAGGCTGGACTCCATTTCCGAACAGGCAACCAATGCGGGCGGCAATGCCGCGCGCGCGGAAGGACTGCTGATCGCTTTCGCGACCCGGCGTGCGCTCGATCGCGGGTCGTCGCTCGGCTATCTGGAGGGGGAATTGCGCCTTCGCTTCGGCGATACCCAGCCCAAGGCGGTCGCCACCATCATCAACGCCGCCAATGCCCCCGTCACCATCGCCGACCTGCAGGCCGGGCTGGACGAGGTCGCTCCGGACCTGCTCGGCACCGGCGGAGAAAAAACCGGCTGGTGGACGGCAACCAAGCGTGAACTGGCCAATCTGGTCATCATCCGTAAGGCAGGGGCCCCATCCCCGGTGCCGCAGCGGGTGATCGAGCGGGCACGGCTGCTGATCTCGGTCGGACGTGTCGGCGAAGCCCTGCGCGAAATTGAACGCCTGCCCGACCATGGGGTGGCCGACAACTGGGTACAGATGGCGCGGAAATATAATGAGGCGCGGCGGGCGCTCGACGTGATCGAGGCCGCGGCCATATTGGAACCGCGCAGCGTCCCGGTTGCCAAACGCGGATCCGGCCAGACCATGCAGGTCGCCCCGCCACCGCCCGAGGCTCCCGCGACCGCGGACAACGCAGCCGAGGGCAACTGACACCGGGCGCCCCTGTCCCCATTGGGGGACATGGCGCCGGAGCCTGCCTCTCTAACCCCGGTCCGGCATCTGCCACAGGATGAACGCGAATTCCTCGGCGGTTTCGCGCAACGATTCGAACCGCCCGGACTTGCCGCCATGGCCCGCGCCCATATTGGTCTTGAGCAGCAATATATTGGTGTCCGTCTTCGTCGCGCGCAGCTTCGCCACCCA
>SBGG01000045.1 GCA_006226685.1 Sphingomonadales bacterium | reverse complement strand
CCGACATTCATATCTGGGCGGAATCAGCCCGCTCGCCTTCGAAGCCAAGGTGGCTTAATGAAATAGGTGACCGGCACAAAACCGGTACAAGTCCATTTCATATCCTCGCCATTTTCATTCGCTCGGGGCGCCGCGCTCCCAATCTGTGGAGGCGGAATGATCCTCCCCCGGGCGATCAGCCGGAATAGGAGGTCTTCACCATGATCTGGAAATTCTCGTTCTGCAGATAATCGGGCATGGCCGCCAAAATGGCGAGAGCGTCAGGATCTGCGTAGCAGGCGTTGAGTGCGCTTTCGATATGCGCAAACTCCTCAACTTCCCATATGTGGATCAGTTCGGTGAGGTCGCCGACGAACGGTTGCAACCCCAGGATTAGCTTCCATCCCTGCTTCGCCATATAGGGAACCAGTTTTTCCATCATCTCGCTATAACCGAGGGTGCCGCCCATCTTGAGCCGGACATTGGTGCGAATATAATAGGCCATCGCAATTCTCCTCAGGAAACGTGGTCGAGCTCTTGGGAATTGGTCATCAGGCCTGTTGTCCATGCGCCATCGACCGCAAGTTCCGCGCCACTGATGTACGATGCGTCATCGCTGGCCAGAAACAGGCTCGCATTGGCGACTTCCTCGGGCCGACCGACCCGCTGGAAAGGGATGCCGAAGTCCTTGCCCATCTGTACGGACGTCATTTCGCCCGTCGGGTTCAGCATGGGCGTATCGATCGCGCCTGGATGTACCGAGTTCACGCGAATGCCCTGTACCGCCATCTCAAGCGCAACCGCCTTGGTCATGCCGCGCACAGCCCATTTGCATGCATCATACGCGCTCATGCCGTAGGTGCCGCGCAAACCGTTCACCGAAGAGATGTTGACGACGGACCCGCGACCGGCCTTTTGCATCACCGGCAAAACCGTCTTCATGCCGATATAGGTGCCGACCACATTGATCGCCAGCAGACGCTCCAGATCGGATTTGGTGGTATCGTCGATGATGTTGAAAAAAGTGATCGCGGCGTTGTTGACCAGAATGTCAACGGTGCCGAATTTCGTAACCGCCTGATCCACGACCGCAGCCCACGATGCTTCGTCGGAAACGTCATGCTTCACGAACAGGGCATTTTCGCCAATGTCGGCCGCGACCGCCGTGCCCTTGGTTTCCTTGATGTCGGTGAGGACTACCTTGCAGCCCTCGGCCGCGAACAGCCGTGCGGTTGCCTCGCCCTGTCCCTGGGCCGCGCCGGTGATGATGGCAACTTTATCCTGTAGGCGTCCCATGAATTCTCCTTCCATTGGTGCTTTAAATCTGGCGAGGCGTACTCGCACTGGCGTCGGTCCCCCAGAAGCCGGCTATCTTCAGCCACAAAATGGCACTCAACGGGGAAGGGGGCTGCCCGATCATGATCGCATCTCTCGCAAGTATCGCCTGTCGCGGCGCGAACGCCGGGCAGCTGGTATGCCGAAAGAATGCAGGAGACTGAGGGCGTCGCAAGCGGCATTCGAGCGGAGTGCATCGCTGATCAAGCCCTATCTCATTTGTTGTGCCACTGCTTATGGACCTCGCAATGTTCCAGAGGTGCCGGGGTGGCGAGCTTGGCGCGCGATCTTGCCTCCAGTCGCAGGGGGCTTTGCTTGTGACATCGGAGCGCTTTGAACAGTGCATCCGATCTGATAGCCAGTCATGCGTCCATGGAAGTATGAGAAAGTTGCACAAGCCATGAAACTTTTGGTACCTGTGAAGCGGGTGATAGATTACAACGTGAAGCCTCGCGTGAAGGCGGACGGGACAGGCGTTGATCTAGCGAACGTCAAGATGAGCATGAACCCATTTGACGAAATTGCGGTTGAGGAAGCCATTCGCCTGAAAGAGAAGGGTGTGGCGAGCGAGATCATTGCGGTGTCGGTAGGTCCGGCGAAGGCGCAGGAGACGCTGCGCACGGCGCTGGCGATGGGCGCGGATCGCGCCATCCTCATTGAGACGGACACGGAAGTCGAGCCGCTGGCTGTCGCGAAGCTGCTGGCAAAGATCGCGGAAGAGGAAATGCCGGGCATAGTAATCCTCGGCAAGCAGGCCATCGATGACGATTCGAACCAGACAGGCCAGATGCTGGCCGCGCTGCTGGACTGGGCACAGGGCACCTTCGCAAGCAAGGTCGAGGTCTCTGGCAACATGATAGCGGTGACGCGCGAGGTCGATGGCGGTCTCGAGACAGTGAGTTTGAAGCTCCCGGCGATCGTGACGACCGACCTGCGCTTGAACGAGCCGCGTTATGCATCGCTGCCCAACATCATGAAGGCGAAGTCTAAACCCTTGGCGCAGAAGAAGCCTGAGGATTATGGCGTCGACATCACGCCGCGCCTTACCACCTTGAAGGTCGAAGAGCCGCCGAAGCGTGTCGCAGGCATCAAGGTTGCCGATGTCGATGAACTGATCACGAAGCTCAAGGCACTGGGAGTAGCAGCATGAAGACGCTCGTTTGGGTTGAGCATGAGGGCGGCGCCCTCAAGGACGCGACGCTGTCTGCTGTCACCGCTGCGGCGAAGCTGGGCGAGGTGCATCTGCTCGTCGCGGGAGCGAACATATCGGGCGTTGCTGCCGAGGCCGCGCAGGTCGCGGGTGTGGGCAAGGTTCATGTCGCCGACGATGCGGCTTATGAGCATGCTTTACCTGAAAATATCGCGCCGCTGATCGTGGGACTGATGGGCCATCATGATGCGTTCCTCGCGCCTGCTACATCGAACGGCAAGAATATAGCGCCGCGCGTCGCAGCGCTGCTTGACGTGGTACAGATCTCGGACATTCTCTCGGTCGAGAGCGCCGATACTTTCACCCGCCCCACTTATGCGGGCAACGCGATCGCGACCGTGAAGACCTCCGACCCCAAGCTCGTCATCACCGTGCGCGGCACCGCGTTCGAAAAGGCCGCAAAGGAAGGCGGCGCGGGCACGGTTGAAGCCGTCTCCTCGACCGGCGACAAGGCGCTGAGCAGCTTCATTGGTGCGGAGATCGCCAAGCTCGAGCGGCCGGAGCTTACATCCGCCAAGGTGATCGTCTCGGGCGGCCGTGCCTTGAAGGACGGTCCGACATTCGAGAGCACCATTTTCCCGCTCGCCGACAAGCTCGGCGCTGCCGTCGGTGCTTCGCGCGCGGCTGTCGACGCTGGCTATGTGCCGAATGACTATCAGGTCGGCCAGACCGGCAAGATCGTAGCACCCGAAGTCTATGTCGCGGTCGGCATATCGGGCGCTATCCAGCATCTCGCCGGCATGAAGGACTCAAAGACCATCATCGCCATCAACAAGGATGAGGACGCCCCCATCTTCCAGGTCGCCGACATCGGCCTCGTCGGAGACCTCTTCAAGGTCGTACCGGAGTTCACAGAAAAGCTCTGAACGCTCACAACGAACAGGAGAAAGGCCCCGGATGATTTCGGGGCCTTTTGCTTGCCTTCATCGGCCAGCAACGATTGCGGTTATCGATAATCCGGTTTTCAGACCCATGATGGTATCTCCAATCCAGAGACTGGTTGACCATCAGACATATCGTGGTTTCTTCGGAACGCAGTGCGTTACAGCCAATTCGATTGGCACTCGACATCGACGCGCGTATCGATCACCGCAGTTTGCAGGCGCAGGGCATCGAGCTTGAACCGCAGGACAAGATCGGTCTCGCCGCTTCACGCATGGGAATATGCGGGCTTGAGTCCGAGCGGATCGAGGATCATCGCGCCATCGCGCAGCGGAACGGCGAACGGATCATCGCAGAGCCGCGTGTCTTCGACTTGCCTGTTGCCGCCATGATCGCCGCGGTACCCAGGTCCTCGCTGCTCAAAAGCACGATACGGGCGCGCCAGACATGTTTCTGTGGACTCAAGGGAGCCGACACGATGTCGTGCAGGCGTTGACGGTCGAAGGCCGAAACGGTGAAGTTGATCCCATCGCGCATCCTCCTAGACTGGCATGCCAGCAAGTCGGTGGGAATCCCAAACCGGACTCTTTCGTTCCGGTCAATCCACTAGGGCGTAAACTCATAAAACCAGTTGAGTTTTCTGTTTTCGCGTGATTCAGCGTTCACCAGAAAGGGTGGGCTGATGGCGCGGCGGCGATACG
>SBGG01000088.1 GCA_006226685.1 Sphingomonadales bacterium | reverse complement strand
AGGTACGTGAGCACCGGAAGCGCGCGAAAGCGCCATTTGCAGGCCGCCAGGGCTGGGGCCGAAGGCGACCGGAGGGCAATGTCGATCCGCCCTAATCCGAACGCACCCGCCTTAACGCCTCATGCCATCCCGCCGCCATCCTGGCGCGACGGTCCGGCGACAAGCCGGGTTCGAAACATCTGTCGAATGGGCGAAGGGTTTCCAGCGCTTCCCCCGCCTCCCCTGCTTCCCATAGCCCCGCCCCCAGTCCGGCAAGACAGGCCGCCCCCCATGCGGTGGTTTCAAGATCGGCGGGGCGATCCACCCGCGCACCGAGCATGTCGGCGAGGAAACCGCAGAACCAGTCATTGGCCGCCATGCCGCCATCGACCCGCAGCGCGCCGGGCAACGGCCCACCATCGGCAACCATCGCCTCTACCAGATCCATCGTCTGATAGGCGACCGCCTCCAGCGCCGCGCGCACGACATGGGCGGCGGTCGATCCCAATGTCAGGCCCAGGATCGCCCCACGCGCCTGCGCATCCCAATGCGGCGCGCCAAGGCCGGTGAAGGCGGGAACCATATAAACCCCACCATTATCCGGCAATTGCGTCGCCATATCCTCGGTCTCGTCCGCACGGGTGATGAGGCCCATGCCGTCGCGCAGCCATTTGACCGCCGCACCGGCGACGAAGATCGATCCTTCCAGCGCATAGGCGGTCTTTCCGCCGATGCGATAGCCGATGGTGGTGAGCAGGCGATGGTTCGACCGCACCGGCTTGTCCCCGCTGTTCATCACTACGAAACAACCGGTGCCATAGGTCGCCTTGACCATGCCCGGCCGGAAACAGCCCTGCCCGACCAGCGCCGCCTGCTGATCCCCGGCCATGCCGGTGATCGGGATTTCTGTGCCGAACAACGCCGGATCGGTCCGGCCATACCGCTCTGCATTGTCGCCGACACGAGGCAGCATAGCCATCGGCACGCCAAACAGGCGGCACATTTCTTCATCCCACTCCCCGCGATTAATATCGAAGAGCAGCGTGCGGCTGGCATTGGAAGCATCGGTTGCATGGACCCGCCCGCCGGTCAGACGCCAGAGCAGGAAGCTGTCGATAGTACCGAAGGCAAGTTCACCGCGCACCGCCCGTTCCCGCGCGCCCCCGACATGGTCGAGTATCCAGCCGATCTTGGTCGCCGAGAAATAGGGATCGAGCAGCAGGCCGGTCGTCTCCCGTACCCGTTCTTCCATCCCTTCCGCGCGCAACGCATCGCATCGGTCGGCGGTGCGCCGATCCTGCCACACGATCGCGCGGTGGATCGGCGCGCCCGTCCGCCGATCCCAGATGACGACCGTCTCGCGCTGGTTGGCAATGCCGATGGCCGCAATATCCCGCGCCCGCGCATCGGCCCGGACAATCGCCGCGCGCGCGGTTGCCAGCGTGTCGCGCCATATCTCCTCCGCATCATGCTCGACCCACCCCGGCGACGGATAATGCTGCGCAAATTCGGCCTGCGCGGTGGCGACGCGGTTGCCCTTGCCACCGAACAGCATCGATCGGGTGGAGGTGGTGCCCTGATCGATCGCGAGAATATAGGGGCCGGTCACGCTGCACTCTCCCTCTGGCCTGATCGCAGAAAGGCTCCGCTTCGCCTTCGTGCCGGACCCATGGTTTCCATTCGGCCCGCATCATGCTTATTAAACCGGAACCGTCTGGGAAATCCAAGGGTATGACCGATATTGTTTCCCCTCCCGCCATCGACCTGCTGATCGTCGGCGGCGGCATTAACGGCGCGGGCCTTGCGCGCGATGCCGCGGGGCGCGGGCTGTCGGTGTTGCTGGTCGAGCAGGACGATCTGGCCGGGCATACCTCTTCCGCTTCGACCAAGCTGATCCATGGCGGATTGCGCTATCTCGAATATGGCGAGTTCCGGCTGGTGCGCGAGGCGCTGATCGAGCGGGAACGGCTGTGGCGCATGGCACCACATATCATCAGCCCGCTCTCCTTCGTCCTGCCGCAAACCCATTCGCCGCGCCCGGCATGGATGGTACGGCTCGGCCTGTTCCTCTACGATCATCTGGGTGGAAGAAAGGCGCTACCCGCGACACGAACGGTCCGCCTTGACCTGTCGTCGCTCGGCGAGGGGCTGGCGGATCGCCGGGGCAAGGGCTTCGTCTATGCCGATTGCCAGGTGGACGATGCGCGGCTGGTCATTCTCAATGCGGTGGATGCGGCGGAACACGGCGCGCGCATCCTTACCCGCACCCATTTTCTGGATGCCCGGCGGGATGGCAGCGGCTGGACCGCGCGCGTAAAAAGCCGCTCCGGCATCGAAACGGTGCGAACAACCGCCATCGTCAACGCCGCCGGGCCATGGGTAAGCGAAGTCGCGGGCCGGATCGAAGCTGCCCTGCCCAAAGGCAAGGTGCGGCTGGTCAAAGGCAGCCATATCGTCGTGCCGAAACTCACGCCCGGCGATCAGGCCTATATGCTGCAAAACCCGGACCGGCGCATCGTCTTCGCCATTCCCTATGAGGGGGCGTTCACGCTGGTCGGCACCACCGACGTGCCATGGGAGGGGCCGCCGCCAGAAAAAACAAAGATCAGCGAGGACGAAACCACCTATCTGCTCGATACGGTCAACCGCTATTTCACCCGCAAGGCGACGCGAAGCGACATCCTCTGGAGCTATGCGGGCATTCGCCCGCTGTTCGACGACCGGGCGAGCAACGCTTCGGCGGTCACGCGCGACTATGTGCTCGATCTCGATCGCGGGGCAGACGGCATGGCGGCGGCGCTGCTCAGCATCTTCGGCGGCAAGATCACCACCTATCGCAAGCTGGCCGAGCAGGCTTTGTCGGATCTGGCACCACTGTTCCCGCACATGGGCCCGGCATGGACGGCGGGCGCCTGCCTGCCAGGCGGTGACATGCCGGCAGGAGATTTCGACGCCTTTCTTACGGGCCTGCGCGCTGCGCTGCCCGATATGCCGCCGCCTTTGCTCGAACGGCTGGCCCATGCCCATGGTACGCGCCTTTTCGCCCTGTTGAGCAACGCGAAACGGATCGAAGACATGGGCGAGGATCTGGGCGGAGGCGTGACGGAGGCGGAAGTCGATTATCTCGCCACCCATGAATGGGCGCATACCGCCGAAGATATTCTTTTCCGCCGAGGAAAATCCGGCCTGCACGTGCCGGCCGGCACCGCAGACCGCATTACCGCCCGGCTCGCTATGACAGGCGCCAGCGCCTGACATTCCCGAATTAGGGGGCAATTAGTCGCCCGGTTTCCAGTTCCGGCGTTCCTCCGCCGCCCTCAGCACGTCATAGGCCGCCTGAATCGCCTGAAAGCGCAGCGCCGCATCCTTATCGCCCGGCTTGACATCGGGGTGATTGACCTTGGCAAGGCGGCGCCAGCTCCGGCGCACTGCCTCGAAATCGGCATCGGCCTCCAGCTCCAATATCTCCAGCGCGCGCATTTCGTCCCGTGTCCGTGTGCCGTCGCCGGGGCGGCCCCAGCCATAAAAGGCGCCACCGGCAAAGCCGCCCGCATCGCGCTGCTCATCATGTTCGCGCCGGGCGCGTTCCTCTTCGTCCAGGCCCTGAAAATAATCCCAGCCCTTGTTATATTCGGCGGCATGGGCCTGGCAGAAATACCAGCGTTCGCGGCTGTTGGGCGATTTGGGGGCGGGACAATCGCCCGGCTGATCGCACCCATGCCGGTCACATAGGCGCACCTGCTGCGCCGCGCGTTCGCTGCCATAGCCACCCCAGCGAGGGAAACCCCAATCCTGTCTGCGTCCTGTTCTCGCCATCGTCACAATCTAGTGGAAGCGCCGCGCCATGAAAAGGCGGGGCCGGGATTTTCTGATTCTCCAAACGGGATTCCGCATCAGGAGAGGCGGGATGAAAATGCCAGAGGGTCTATAAGCCGGGTTCTGTCCACCGCGCCGCCGTATCCCGAAGGGACGCACGGGCGGATGGGCGACCATTCCTCTAGGACCGGGATTACTCCCGGTCTCAAGCAACCAACCCGGACGGTCGGGGCCGAAACCGCCCCTGCCCGTTCCGAAGAACGGACAACGCCATCCCTATTCGGTCTTGCTCCCGGTGGGGTTTACCGTGCCGCCCGCCGTTGCCGGGGGCGCGGTGCGCTCTTACCGCACCCTTTCACCTTCGCAGGGCCGAAGCCTGTGCGACCTGCTCTCTGTTGCACTGTCCCTGAACCACGGGCGAACCCGCGATCCGCCGGACGTTATCCGGCACCGTTGTTTCGTGGAGCCCGGACTTTCCTCGCCCCGCTTGCGCGGGCCGCGGCCGCCCGACCCTCTGGCGGTTCGCGCCATAGCGGCTTTTGCCGCCATGGGGAAGCGGCTCTGGTCGAAATCAGTCGCCGGTCGGTTTGGGCAGCAACAGCGCCAGCAAAATCGCCCGACACTCGCCATCAATGATGCCGTCGATCATCTCCGGGCGAAAGCGACGCTGGAACGCACGCACCGCCGCTTCGGGTTCCTTGATGTCATAGCCGAAGCGTTCGAGCGCAAGCATGAACGCGCTGTCGCTCCACAACGGGTCCATCAGATGCCTGGTCGGGCGCGGCAGGGCCAGCCGCAGCCGGGCCAGCTTCGCCCAGGGGAAAAATTCACCCGGATCCTGTTTGCGGTCGGGCGCGACATCGCTGTGGCCGACAATATTGCCGCGCGTGATGCCGTGCCGGGTAATGATATCATGGACCAGCGGGATCAGCGCCTCGACCTGCGCCGCCGGGAAGGGCCGATACCCCCATTCATGACCGGGATTGACGATTTCTATGCCGATGCTGGCCGAATTCACATCGGTAATGCCGCGCCAATAGCTCTGCCCGGCATGCCAGGCGCGCTTGGTCTCATCGACCATCTGCACGATCTGCCCATCCTCGGTCACGAGATAATGCGCCGAAACCTTCGATTCGGGATTGATCAGCCAGTCGATAGCGCTCTGCGCATCGGGCATTCCGGTATAGTGAAGCACCAGCATCGACACCGGCAACTTGCGCTCGTCGAAATTGGGCGACAGCCTTTCTATCACCACCAGTCCTTGTCTCTACCTCTGCGACCGGCCGGATTGCATGGGCAGATCCATCCCGACGACAGGGCGGTGACCATGGCGAACAAAGGGAACGGGATCAAGCAGGATATGGTCCGAAGCACCGAGTTCACAGCTTCAGGCCCCCATTTCACGGCCTGCCTCCGCGACCGGCCTGACCGGCGGCGCGAACCCCCGCACCAAGCGATACAGGCCGGGCCCGCTCATAAGCCCCCCGGAAACGGCGGCTGGCGACGAAATCATTGCTATGGCCGATCACGGTCTCTCCCGCGCCAAGCAGTAAATAGCCGCCTTCCCCGCAATGACGGGAAAGAACGTGGAACAGCTCCCTTTTTCGCCCCGGCGAGAAATAGAGCAGTACATTGCGGCAGAAAATCATATCGAATCTGCCTAGGGGCCCGCCATCCTCGAACAGATTGCCGACGCGAAAATCGATCATCTCGCGCAACGCGCCGTCAATCCGCCACTGATCGCCCTCGGGCTGGAACCAGCGCAACAGACTGCCGATCGGCAGGCCACGCTGCACATCGATCTGGGAGAAAAGCCCCTCGCGCGCCCGTTCGACCGCCTCGTTCGAAATATCGGTCGCGACGATCTGCATCTTCCAGCCCGGCCAGCGCGCCTGATGATCGCGAAAAAGCATGGCGAGGGAATAGGCCTCCTGTCCGGTGGAACACCCCGCACACCACAGACGCAGATGTTTTTCACGCCCCGATGCCCGAACTTCCTCCATCAACGCAGGGATCAGGTCGTGCGACACCATCCGGAACAGATACTCATCGCGAAAGAAACTGGTCTCATTATTGAGCAATGCATCGACCACTGCCCGTGCCAGCGGACCGGCGGGATCGGCCTGAATCGCCGCGACCAGATCGTCAAGGCCGCGTAGCCGGTTGGATCGCACGATCGGCCGCAACAGGGTTTCTATGCGCCAGAACCGGTTTTCGGACAGGGTCTGACCGGTCCGGATTTCCAGCAATCCGGCAAGGATCCGCATCGACGGGGTCAGCCTGAGTTCCGGCATCACCGCCGCCCCGCCTGCGCACGAACATATTCGGACATTTTTTCCGGATGCAGGGTGGCGCAAGCCAGCCCTGCGCGCGTCACCGACCCAGGCATCCCCCAGACGACACTGCTTTCTTCGTCCTGCGCGATCACGGCCCCGCCCGCCTCGACGATCCGGCCCGCCCCCGCAGTCCCGTCCCGGCCGATGCCGGTCAGCACGATACCGAGGGCCCCCGTGCCATAGCACTCCGCCATGCCTGTGAACATCGCATTGACCGAAGGGCGCGTCCCGGTGAGCAGATCATGCTGGTCGGCAAGCGCGATACGCACCCCATCGCTATCGCGCCGACAGGAAAGACTATGGTCCCCCGGCGCGATATAGACATGATCGGGCAGGATCGGCTGATCGGGTCGGGCGATAGACACCGGCAGGTCGGTCATGCGCGCCACCTGCTGGGCATAATAGGGGATGAAGGCCTCCGGCAAATGCTGGGTCACGAGAACCGGCACCCCCAATGCATCGCCGTTCAGCCCGGCGAACAGCGCCGCAAGTGTGCGTATGCCTCCGGTCGATGCGCCGATGCCGAGACAATTCAGGCAAAAGCCCGGCGGAAAGATCCGCAACCTATGGTCGGTCCGGCCGCCGACAGAGCGGCGGCGAGCCGCCGCAAGCCTGCGGAACCGTTCGACCAGCGCCTCGACAAATGCGGAAACCGGATAGGTCCGCGACGGTTTGGGCAGCGCGTCGCTCGCCCCCATGGAAAGCGCGGCCACGGCAACCTTGCTGCCGCGCTGGCAATGCGATGACAGCATGACGACATGCGCGCCCTGCCCCGCCTCCATCATGCGCGGCAACGCCTCCAGCCCCTTCTGCCCCGGCATTTCATGGTCGAGCAGGATGATATCCACCCGTTCCCGGCCGAGAAAATCGAAAGCCTGAGTCGCGGTGGGCAGGGTACCGACAATATCGATATCGGCCCGCGCCGCGAACAACCGTTCAAGGAAGGATCGCATCACCGCCGAATCATCGACGATCAGAACGCGGACCGGTTGGTCGCCGGGCATTGCCACCGGGTAGGCGGGGTTCCAGCCGTTAACGGAAGGCAAAATCGACATGAAACGACCCCGGCTGCGAAAATGGCGGTTTCATCGCAACGGCCGTGCCGGTCAGATCACCCCGACGAGTTGCAACTTGCTTTCGAGCGTATCGCGATCGAACGGCTTCATCACATATTCGTCAGCACCGGCTTCCAGTGCCGCCTTGATATGGGCAAGGCCATTCTCGGTGGTGCAGAAAATGACCTTCGGCCGGGTGGCCTTCAGGGCGGAAAGTTGCTGAAGAAATTCCATTCCGCTCATCACCGGCATATTCCAGTCGAGAAGCACGACATCATGTTCCGCATTCTGGCATTGGGTGAGGGCGTCGCGGCCGTCGCAGGCCTCCGCCACCTTGATATTGAGCGATTCCAGAATGTGGCGTGCGACCTTTCGGATGACCTTGGAATCATCGACCACCAGGCAGTTTGTCATATTGGCTTCCCTAGGATATTTCCCCGTCCGGCCGTTATAGGATCCAATACTGAGCGAAACGTAAACGCCGGATTCACGTCATTTGCGGAACCGGTCCCTGATCAAGCAAATCCGCCGCAGATAGCAGAAAATGCGGACTTCCTTCCCGTTCGATCACCCCCCGCGCATAGGGAGCCCATTCCGCCCCTATCCGCCCGCAGACCGGCATGGCCGCTGCCGCGACGGTGCCGATGTCATCGACGCCATCGACCAATATGCCATAGCTATGGCCGCTGCGATCGCACATAACGGCATAACGTTCCGCCTCCGGGCAATCGCGCCCGGCATGGCGACGCCCGGTGACCAGAGCCGACGCGTCGATGACCGTCAGCACCCGGCTGCGCAAAGCCGACAAGCCGGCGACATGGTCGGGTACGCCGGGTACCCGGGACAAGCCCTTCAGGCGCACCACAGCCTCAATCTCATCGACACATAATGCCACCGCCGTGCCCGCGATCCGGGCAAACAGATACAGGTCCTTCATGCCCTCTGCCTCTCCTCCCGCACCATGGCGATCGCCCCCAGCAAGGCTTCCCGGTCATAACG
This sequence comes from Sphingomonadales bacterium, assembly GCA_006226685.1. Taxonomy (GTDB): domain Bacteria; phylum Pseudomonadota; class Alphaproteobacteria; order Sphingomonadales; family Sphingomonadaceae; genus Sphingobium. Next base: position 14,792 of record SBGG01000088.1, on the reverse strand, counting down.
ATAAATGCTCGCATCGTCCGGGCCGGCCGGCACGCTCAGGGCGCGCAGGCGGATTACCGGGGCCTCGGTTCCGGCCGCATCATCCTCCTCATCCTGCCCGGTCAGCAACACGATGTCATCCGGCCCGATGGCGTGCCCTTCCTTACCCCATTGGATCGGATACCCCGCCTCGACCAGCAGCGGGGCGAGTATTTCGCGATTCCAGGGGTCCTCTCCGTCCATGATAATGCAACGAACCGGCCGATCATCTTCTTCCGGAGGGCGTTCCCCCGATGCCCGGGCCAGCAAGGCCAGACTGTCGATCACCTCGACTTCCCGTCCGTCGATCAGGACAAGGCCGGCAACGAGGTCCTGTCGGGCGACCATCGCCAGTTCGACCGGAACCCGGTCAATGTCGAGAACGGAACGGACCGGATAACATAGCTCATGCTGTCCATCGCGAATGCGCAGGCAGGTGACATGGCGGGTCCCCGGCGACAGCATGTCCGGGCCTATCTCGCGCACGCTCCGGACCAGCTTGTCGCCGACCAACGCCCGGCAACACCCCCCGGACCCGCTGCACCGCTCGATCGGAATATCCTCCACCCGGTCTACCAGCGACAAGCGGATGATCCGCTCTTCCCCCGTCAACTCAACGAAGCGCAGTCCTTCATAATGGGTGTCGGGCCCCTCCTCCTCGGTATCATCGGCACTGACTTCCGGCTCGACATGCTCAACAATCAGCGGCAATTGCGCGACCTGAGCAATCCCGCCTGCATCGAGCAGCAGCATCGGCTGCCCGTTATCGGGCAGGGTCATGCCCGCATAAATGCCCGCCGCCATCACCATCGGCGCGGCCGGACGAACCACCAGTTCCTCATGATTATCCACCTGAGCGACCCCCAATATATAGGGTACGCCCGACGCGGAACGGACAAGAACCAGAGTGCGCGGCCCACCCTGTTCCAGCACCGGCAGGCCGATCACGGACTCAAGGTCGATCATCGAATAGCGGATGCCGCGAATCGTCGCGGTCAGACCGCCGCCCAGCCGCATGATCGCGACGGCCGGGTTGTTATCGTGCAAAATCTCTATCACCGCCGGGCGGGGAATGGCGAAATGCAATCCGCCCGCATTCAGGATCAGGCCGGGAATGATGGTGAGGGTGAGCGGCACCCGCATCGAAATGGTGAGGCCCTGCCCCGGATCATTGGCGAGCGAAATCACGCCGCCGATCCGTTCTATATTGGCGCGGACAATGTCCATCCCCACCCCCCGGCCCGATACCGCCGTCACCGCGCCGGCCGTCGACAGGCCGGGTGTGAAGATGAGGTCGAGCTTCGCCTGATCGCTCAGCCCGGCGACATCCTTCGCACTCATCAGCCCGGTGGAGACCACCTTGGCCACCACCGCGTCGAGATCGATCCCACGCCCGTCGTCGGCGACCTCGATCACGATCTGGCTTCCCGATTGATAGGCGGACAGGCGCAGCGACCCGGCCTCCGCTTTCCCCTCGGCGCGCCGCTGTTCGGGCGTCTCTATTCCGTGATCGATGCTGTTGCGGACGAGATGGGTCAGCGGATCGACCACCATTTCGACCATTTCCCGATCCATTTCGACCTCACCGCCTTCGATCACAAGGTCGATCACCTTGCCGAGATCACGCCCCAGATCGCGAACCATGCGGGGGATCGCCATGAACAGGCGATCGACGCGCTGCATCCGCGTTTTCGAAATGGTGTCGCGCATATCGGCGATGCAGGCGGACAGCCGATCGAACGCGGCCTGAGTTTCGGGATCGCCGTCTCCGGCGCGCAGCTTCCGGGCGAGTTCATTGCGCGCAAGCACCATGTCGGACACGCCGTTCATCAACTGATCGATCAGCGTCAGCGGCAACCGGACCGTGCGCGCGGTGGTAGCCATGCGCGGAGCCGGATCGGCGTGCAGACCCGGCACATCAACCTCTTCGGCGACAGCGATGCCCGCTTCCGCCTCCTCTCTGCTCCCCCCCCGCGCGATCTCATGGCTGCGGCGCAAGGCCTGGATCAACTGTTCATCGTCGCGGTCGGGCAGGGATTCGCCCATTTCCACGGCGGAACACAGCTCCGCAATCCGATCCATGACCGCCAGCACCGCGCTGATTGTCGCGGCATCTGCCGCATTATCGCCCGCCCGGATGTCGGACAGCACATCTTCCGCTGCATGGCTGAGTTTTTCGAAGCGGGGCAGGTTGAGGAAGCTGCAACTTCCCTTCACGGTATGGAAGAAACGGAACAGTTCATCGAGCAGAGCGCCATCCGACGGATCAGCCTCCAGCGCCACCACCACAGTGGTGAGCGCCTCCAGCGATTCCTGCGTTTCCGCCACGAATTCCGTTAAAAGTTCGTCCATCTATCCGTCCGCGCACCCCGGTCGGCCCCCATGATTGGACGCTCGTGGTAAATTAGAAGTTAAAATCCAGCAAAAATAATGCCTTGCCGCAGGCAGACGGGAAATTTCCCTGAAATGCCCCGACCCGCCGGGTCAGAGCGGCAGCATCGCCCCGAACACCAGCGCCGGTTCGCCCGGAGCCGACAGCATGATCCGCCCGCCCGCGCGTTCGGCCAGACGGCGCGTCATCCAGGCCGCGGCATTGCGGGAGGACAGGGCCTCTTCCCTTAGCGTACCAGCCAGCGCCCCGCGCAATTCCTCGTCGAGCACGATCTTCTGCCCCTGCGCGCGAACGGCGATTTCGATGCCATCGCCATGCGCCTCCAGACCGATGTCGAGCTGCCCGCCACGCACCAGCGCATCCCCCGCGATCAGCGCAAGGTTAAGCAATATCTTCACCGCCCGCTTGTCGATCGCCTCATCGCCGAGCAGCCAGCCGATCTTGACCCGACCGGAAGCCACGAACATGCCCTCGATCGCCTGACGCACCTCAAGCGGCGGCACCGCATCGCCATACCCACCCGCCGATCCGAAGGCGAGACGGAAGAATTTCAGCTTGTTGGCCGATGTCCGCGCGCTTTCCGCCAGCAGGTCGAGGCAGCGTTCCCGCATTTCCGGATCGGTTTCATCGGCCATCAGCTCAAGGCCATTGTTGAACGCGCCGACCGGGCTCAGCAGGTCATGACATAGTCGCGAACAGAGCAACGCGCCGAAATCCAGCGCCTGATCGCTATCAATGCCCTTTGCCTGACCACTCATGAAATCTGCCCCTGCCATCCTGTCCCGGAACCAATGCACTATGCCAATGCGGTGAATCTTCGCCGCTCCGTATCGCGGCCCTGTCCATCGCCTCCCTGTTAGCCGTCATGGCGCAGCGGATGCAAGGAAAGAAGGCGCGCCCTCCCCGGCCGGACCATCAGGCACGCGCCATATCATCGACATCAAGATCCACCGGATCGAACATACCGTACAGCCCTTCTCCCCGCGCCCGCCACAGGCCGTGGCGGCCAGTGGCGTCGCAGATCAGCCACAGCGCCCCGTCGGCATGGGCCATGGCAGCATCGCAGGAGGACGGAACGACCTCCCCGCCGGGGTGGGAATGATAATGGCCGAGCACGGCCTCCCCGCCGTCCCGCGCGCGACGATGAGCGGCGATCAGCACGGCGGGATCGATCTCGAACCGCCGCGCCGGATCCGCCGCGACATTGGCGGCCGGCAGGATTGCCACGATCTTTTCACCCCGCCCCAGCAGCAGGCCGCAAATCTCCCGATCCGGGCCGATCCGCGCCGCCTCCAATATGCGATCGAGAAGCACTCTTGATATGGAAGCCGTCATCCCCACATCCCTAGGCCATGGGGGACCGGGATTCCATAGTGACGGCGATAGTCGACGACGACCTTGCGGGCGCACGCCTCGACAAGGCGCTGGCCGGACTCGTGCCCCACCTTTCGCGCGAGCGGCTGAAGACCCTGATTCTCGAAGGCCGCGTAACCGGCTCGGCCGGAGAAGCGATACGCGACCCCTCGCGCAAGGTCGCGCCCGGCCAAGGTTTTACCCTGCATATTCCCGAGACGGTGCCCGCCGACGCCCGGCCGCAGGATATTCCTCTCTCCGTCATTCATGAAGATCCCTATCTTATCGTCGTCGACAAACCTGCGGGCCTTGTCGTCCACCCGGCGGCGGGCAACCCGGACGGCACGCTGGTCAATGCGCTGCTCCACCATTGCGCCGGGCAATTATCCGGCATCGGCGGCGTCGCCCGGCCCGGCATCGTCCACCGCATCGACAAGGACACGTCCGGCCTCCTCGTCGTCGCCAAGACCGACGCAGCGCATGAGGGACTCGCACGACAGTTCAAGGATCACAGCATAGCCCGCCGATACAATGCGATCGTTTCCGGCCATCCGCGCCCGCTGTCCGGCACGATCGATACATGGATCGGCCGGTCGGATCGTGACCGCAAGAAAATGGCTGTACAATCCGAAGGGCGCGGCAAACATGCGGTTACCCATTACCGGGTGCTGGAAACGCTTTCCGCCTCCGCACTGGTCGAATGCCGACTCGAAACCGGCCGCACCCATCAGGTGCGCGTCCATATGAGCCATATCGGCCATCCGCTGCTGGGCGATCCGGTCTATCGCACACGGGCGAAAGCGCTGGGAACCATTTTGAATGCCCTCGCGTTCCACCGTCAGGCATTGCACGCGGCCTCATTGGGCTTTATTCATCCGGTTACGAGCCAAAGGCTCGATTTCGAAAGCCCGCTGCCTGCCGACATGCAGCAACTGTTAAGCCGACTTCGCCTATAAAGAGGGGAGCCGATGAGAAATATGCCGTCGCCCCGATGGGGACGGCCGGAAAGGGACCAGGGTATTCCACATGGCCAACACACGGAAATCACAGGCGATCGTGCCTGCTCTCGGCAGTGATGCCAGCCTTAACCGCTATCTCTCCGAGATTCGCAAATTCCCCGTCCTGACGCCCGAACAGGAATATATGCTCGCCAAGCGCTATCAGGAACATCAGGACCCTGAAGCCGCTGCCCAGCTCGTCACCAGTCATCTGCGACTCGTCGCGAAAATCGCCATGGGCTATCGCGGCTATGGCCTGCCGGTCAGCGAGCTGATTTCCGAAGGCAATATCGGCCTGATGCAGGGCGTGAAGAAGTTCGAGCCCGATCGCGGTTTCCGCCTCGCCACCTATGCGATGTGGTGGATCAGGGCGTCGATTCAGGAATTCATCCTGCGTAGCTGGAGCCTTGTCAAAATGGGCACCACCGCCGCGCAGAAGAAACTGTTCTTCAACCTGCGCCGGATGAAGAACAATATCGAGGCATTTGAAGACGGCGATCTGCGCCCCGAAGACGTGACCAAGATCGCGACCGATCTGGGCGTTTCCGAGGATGAGGTCGTCAGCATGAACCGCCGCATGGCGATGGGCGGCGATACATCGCTCAACGTGCCGATGCGCGAGGATGGCGAAGGCCAGTGGCAGGACTGGCTGGCCGACGACAATCCGCTTCAGGATGAGCGTGTCGCCGATGCCGAGGAACGCGGCCTCCGCCACGACCTTCTGGTCGAGGCGATGGACAGCCTCAACGATCGCGAAAAGCACATTCTGACCGAGCGCCGCCTCGCCGAGGATCCCAAGACGCTGGAAGAATTGAGCCAGGTCTATGGGGTATCGCGGGAACGTGTCCGCCAGATCGAGGTGCGCGCGTTCGAGAAACTGCAAAAGGCAATGATGCGACTCGCGGGGGACAAGCGCCTCCTCCCCGCCTGATTCACCCTGACACGTCACCTGACCCGTTCGAATCGCAAAAAACCCGGCGTCCCTTGCGGGACGCCGGGCCAGGAGATGGGTGAAGCCTCGGCTTTCAGCCCATCGGGTCGCAAACCCCTTATGAACCAGCGATGCTAAAATTTCTGTGACCATGGTCACGGCTTTTGTCCGTTTCGATCAAATTCACGCCCACCGTCTTCTTCCATTGACCTTTCGACCATAGGCCCTTGCAGGACGGAACGGGCACACAGCACACCGAACCCGCGTCGGCGATGCGAACGAACCATGCGGCATCCGGCAGACCGAACGCAATTTTTGCATCCCCGCGTAAGAGCCTCTATATCCGCCCCATGGCCATTTTTCCCCGTCCCGTCTCCCCACGCAGTGCTACCACCGACCTGTGGCAGTATCTGACGGAAAAGCGGGCTCATAAATGGCCGCTGCTGGGGCTTTCGGCGGCGCTGACCTGGGTCATCATCTGGGCGTTTCTGATAGATGCGAAAGACATTTCTCAGCCGCAACGCAACAAGATCACCTATTTCCAGAGCTGGAACGCCAACCGGGCGGACGCACAGATCATCCTGCAGCAAAAACTCGACGTCGCCGATTATGAAATCCAGCTCCGCAAGAAGCAGAAGGACATGCAGAAACTGGCCGATATGTTCGGCATCGAATGGCGGGAAGATGCGCAACGCAACGACGCGCGGCGCAAGGAAGCACTGAAGAAACTGAACGCGAAGCTGGACCGGGAACTGGCCGAGGCCGAGGCGCAGGAGGGCACCGCTGCGGAGGAAACCGGAAAGGTCGTTCCGATCGTCCAGTTGCCGGTTAAAAACAAGGCGACTCCCGATGAATCAGGTCCGGCGGCAACCGCACCAGCCACGAGCAAAGCCAGCGCCACTCCCTCCCCCTCCGCCGCGCCCGAAGGAACGCGATGACTTCTGCCGATGATGCGCGCTTCATGCGCGCCGCCATTGCCCTTTCGCTCCGCGGTCTCGGGCGGACCACGCCCAATCCCAATGTCGGCTGCCTGATCGTCCGCGACGGCGTGATTGTCGGACGCGGCTGGACTCAGCCGGGCGGGCGCCCCCATGCCGAGGCGCAGGCACTGGCGCAGGCGGAAGGGCTGACGACCGGCGCCACCGCCTATGTGACGCTGGAACCCTGTTTTCACCTGTCGCCGCGCGGGCCGCGCTGTGTCGAGTTGCTGCACCGTTCGGACATTGCCCGCGTGGTGATCGCGGCGCGGGATCCCGACCCGCGCACCAACGGCATGAGCATCGCCTGGCTGCGCGATCGCGGCATTGCGGTCGATACGGGGCTGATGGAGGCTGAGGCGCAGGTGGCGATGACCCCCTTCTTCACCCGCCAGCTATGGGGCCGCCCGGCGGTGACGCTGAAACTCGGCCTGTCGCTCGACGGCTGCATCGCGATGGCCGACGGCACCAGCCAGTGGATCACCGGTCCCGCCGCGCGTGCCCATGCCCATGGGGAGCGGGCACGCCATGATGCCATTCTCGTCGGGCGCGGAACATGGTGGGCCGACTCTCCCCGGCTCGACGTGCGCCTGCCCGGCCTTGAGGATCGCAGCCCGCGGCGCATCCTGCTGGGCCATGGCGACGCCCCGGAGGGCTGGTCGATCATCGACGACCCGGCCCGCATCGCCGACCTTGACTGTATCGCCAGCCTGCTGGTCGAAGGCGGAGCGCAAACTGCCGCAGCGTTCCTCTCCGCCGATCTGGTCGACCGGCTGATCCTCTACCGCGCACCGATCGTCATCGGCGGCGGCAAACAGGCGGTGGGCGACATCGGCCTGCCATCTCTCGATGCCGCTCATGGCCGCTGGCGTCTGACGGACCGGAGGCAGCTGGGCGAGGACAGCATGGAGGTTTACCTCCGTAATCGGGCGAGCTAGGGTCCGCCCGTTCTTCCGGCCCCCGACCCAAGCGAAAGTTACCTATATGTTCACCGGCATCGTCACCGACATCGGCACCATCCTTGCGGCGGAGCAGCGAGGCGACCTGCACCTGACGATCGGTTGCGATTATGATGTGGACGATGTCGCCATGGGGGCATCGATCGCCTGCTCGGGCGTCTGCCTGACCGTCGTCGACAAGGGAAGGGATGCACAAGGGCAAAACTGGTTCGCGGTCGACGCCTCGGCGGAAACGGTCAACTGCACCGCCCCCGGTATGTGGGAACCGAATCACCGCCTCAACCTCGAACGTGCGCTGAAGCTGGGCGACGAACTGGGCGGTCATATCGTCACCGGCCATGTCGATGGCGTCGCGACCGTGCTCGAGGTTCGCGAAGAAGGCGAATCACATCGCCTGCTGCTGGCCGCCCCCGCCGCTATCGCTCCCTATATCGCCCCCAAGGGATCGGTGACGATCGACGGCGTGTCGCTGACCGTCAACGACGTGCTGGATCAGGGCGAAGCGGCGCATTTCGCGATCAACATCATCCCCCATACATGGGAGGTAACGACGCTGAATCGCCTTGCCCCCGGAACGTCGGTCAATGTCGAAATCGACGTGCTGGCCCGCTATCTTTCGCGGCTGCGTGATCGCATCGCGCTCAGATAATATAAGACAATGTGAAATCCCGGTTGACCATCACATTTCGATGTGATTATCATCTGCCCATGACCATGCAACTCATCGAACAAGTAGAAGATCTCGTCCGCCGGGGCGAGATGTCGCGGTCCGGCCTCGCCCGCGCCGCCGGCCTTCATGCCAACAGCCTGCGCCGCCTGGGCGAGAACGACTGGAACCCCACTGCGGAGACTCTGTCCAAGCTCGAAGCCTATCTGGAACGGCGCGAGGGCGGCACCGCACTCGCCAGCCCGGAAGAAATCATCAATGAAGCCCGCAACGGCCGCATGTTCATCCTTGTCGATGACGAGGATCGCGAAAATGAAGGCGATCTTGTCATCCCCGCGCAGATGGCGACGCCTGATGCCGTCAACTTCATGGCCACTCATGGCCGCGGCCTCATCTGCCTCGCGCTGACCAAGGACCGGGTGGATCAGCTCGGCCTCGACCTGATGAGCCGCAATAACGGCACCCGGCACGAAACCGCCTTCACCGTTTCGATCGAAGCGCGCGAAGGCGTCACCACCGGTATTTCGGCGGCCGACCGCGCCCGAACCATCTCCGTCGCGATCGACACCACCAAGTCCCGTGAGGACATCGTCACGCCGGGCCATGTCTTCCCGCTGATCGCCCGGGACGGCGGCGTACTGGTACGCACCGGCCACACCGAAGCGGCGGTCGATGTCGCCCGCCTGGCCGGCCTCACCCCCGCCGGCGTGATCTGCGAGATCATGAAGGATGACGGGACGATGGCCCGACTCGACGATCTCATCCCCTTCGCGCAGAAGCACAAGCTGAAGATCGGAACCATCCGCGACCTGATCGCCTATCGCCGCCGTCACGATCATCTGGTCGAACGCCGCGTCGAAACCCGTTTCGAGAGCAAATGGGGCGGCGAATGGTCGGCCATCAGCTTCTACAACAAGGCATCGCGCACCGAGCAGATCGTGCTGCAAAAGGGCAAGGTCGATCCCGATCAGCCCACATTGGTACGCGTCCACCAGCTTTCGGTGCTCGATGATGTTTACGGACAGAAAGGCCCGCGCGAGAGCATTCTGGCCCGGTCGATGGAAATCATCGGCGAGGAAGGGGCCGGCATCATCGTCGTCCTCACCAGCGCGAGCCGGTCTGATTTTCTGTCCCGTACCCTGCTCGTCCATGCCGGGCAGCCACCCGAGGGCGGAATGGACGAACTGCGCAATTACGGCATCGGCGCCCAGATTCTTGCCGAACTGGGCGTGCAGGACATGATCCTGCTGTCCAATACCCATCACAGCCTGATCGCGCTTGATGGTTACGGCCTCGCCGTGGTCGGCCAGCGACCGATCGATCTCTGATTCCTCCCTTTGAAAGGGCCGTTCCGTGGCAAAATTCCTGATCGTCGAAGCCCGTTTCTACGACCATCTCAACGACCTGCTGATCGCGGGCGCCCGCGCCGCCATCGAGGGTACCGGACATGAATGCGATGTGCTGACCGTACCGGGCGCACTGGAAATACCGGGCGCGGTCGCGCTGGCGGCGGAAAGCGAGCTTTATGATGCGTTCGTCGCAATCGGCGTCGTCATTCGCGGCGAAACCTATCATTTCGAGGTCGTCTCCAACGAAAGCGCGCGCGGCCTGATGGCGCTGACCATGGACGGCATTCCGATCGGCAACGGCATATTGACGGTCGAGAATGAGGCGCAGGCCCTGACCCGGGCGCGCCCCGATGAGAAGGACAAGGGCGGCGAGGCGGCGAAGGCCGCGCTCCGCATGCTCGAAATCCGCGCCAGATTCGAGAACTGACCCCCCGGCGCAGATCGCAAGAGAGGCAGCGCGGGGAGAGAATATCACTCCTCTTCCCGGCTTCCAGGCCATTTCATCCGATATCAATGGCTGGACCTTATCCGGTTTTAACCGAAACATGATTGCAGCGCAGATCTTCATTTGACCACGCTACCTATGCCGCCGGATGTTTCCATCCGGCTCGAAAATGCTCTGAACCTTGCCCGATTTTGATCGGATCAAAATCGCGGTCCAGACATTTGTTTGACCGCATTTTCCAAGCCGCCGGATGTTTCCATCCGGCTTGAAAATGCTCTAAAGACGTTGGCATGACCGACATGCCCTCCGCCCCCGCCCTCCTGCCGCCCGACCCCACGCTTGATGAGGTCCGCGCAGCGCTCGCTCCGCTCATCGCCCGCAACGCCGCATTTGACGGCTGGCGAGAGGAAGCCGTCGTTGCGGCGGCGGCGCAGGCCGGGGTGAAAACGGAGGTCGCAACGCTCGCCTTTGACGGCGGCGCAATGGCGATGATCGACAGCTGGTTTGCCCATATCGATTCGGAAATGCTGAAGGCCTGCCCACCCGAACGGCTCGCATCGATGAAGGTCAGTGAGCGAATCACCGCGCTGGTGGAAACCCGGCTGACGCTGATCGAACGCAATCGAGAGGCGCTGCGCCGGGCACTGGCAATCCTCGCCATGCCGCAAAATCTGGTAAGGGCGGGCAAGCTCGGCTGGCGCGCGGCGGACCTGATGTGGCGCGCGGCAGGCGACGAGGCCACCGATTTCAACCATTACAGCAAGCGCGCCTCGCTGGCGGGCATCTATTCGGCGACATTGCTGGTGTTCCTCAACGATGAGAGCGAAAGCCATGCGGATAGCCGTGCCTTCCTCGCCCGCCGCATCGCCTCGGTCATGAAGCTCGAAAAGGCGAAGGCGAAATGGCGGTCGCGCTCCCACCAGCGCCCGAGCCTCTCCCGCTTTGTCGGCCGCCTGCGCTACCACGCCCGCTAGGGTCCTGACCCTAGATATCGGCCCAACGCGGGAAGGAAGCTGCGATGGGGATCGCCCTGTCCCGCCAAATTCCGCGATTGTCCAAATGCCTCGTTCGAAAATGCCCTGAACTGCCGGTAAAGCCCGGCTTCAGCACCGGTTCACGCCCTGTCCCCGACAAGAGCCGGAAATATAAGGAGCTGAAAATGCGAATTTCCGGTATCGGCAAGGCAGCACTCGGACTGACCATAGCCGTCGCCCTACCCCCGCTTGCCCTGCCCCCGCTTACGCCGCCTGCCGCCGCGACCACACAACAGGCCCCGGCCCGGAATGACGCGGCAGACCTCGCCAAAGTCGCAGCCTATATCCGCGCGGTGAAGAGCCTGACGGCCGATTTCACCCAGACCGACCGCAACGGCCAGACGCTGACCGGCGCACTCACCCTGAAGCAACCGGGCAAGATCCGCTTTCAATATCAGAAGGATGTCCCCCTCCTGATCGTCGGCGACGGCAAGGCGCTGACCATGATCGACTATGAAGTGCGGCAGGTGCAACGCTGGCCGATCGGCAACTCTCCGCTGGGCGCGCTGATCGATCCCTCGCGCGATTTCACCAAATTCAGCAAGGTCGTCCAGACCGGCGATCCAACCATCCTCTCGATCGAGGCACATGATCCCAAGCGCCCGGAATTCGGCACGATCACGCTGGTGTTCCGGCGCAAAAGCGCCGCCCCGGCGGGCCTCGACCTCTATGGGTGGGTTTCGCGCGATGCCCAGGGCAACCGCACCGCCATCCGCCTTTCCGGGCAGAAATATAATGTGCCGGTCGCGGATTCGGCGTTCCGCTGGCGCGATCCGCGCATCAAGGGCCGCCCCGGCGGCGGCTGACCGGAAGTGCCGACCGAAAGTGAACGAAATCTTCCTCTTCGTTCATCGTGGCGACAGCCAGAATCGAATAAACCCTGTTTACAGACAGAGCGCATACCGGGCTTCCCCCCTGTTACCCTGTAAAGCCGCTTTATCTGATCGCGCCTCGCGCGCATAATGAGACCCCCGCCCCACGCCCCCGGAGCGGGGGTCTTACTTTGCCCATCGCACCTGGAGGCCGCATTTACTGCAAACGACTGGCGCGCCGCGCTTGCTTCCCTGCGCCATGCCCCCTAGTGGAGTGCCATGCCTCAGAATATCAAGATCGCTTCCTGGAACATCAACAGTGTCCGCGCGCGGATTGACATCGTCACCCGCTTCCTGAACGAGGAAGCCCCCGACATATTGTGTCTTCAGGAAACCAAGGTCGTCGACGACACCTTCCCCGGCGGCGTATTCCGCCAGATGGGCTATAATCATCAGGTGCTGCATGGTCAGCCCATGCATCACGGCGTCGCCATCATCAGCCGCATCCCGATCCGCGAGGATGACCGGCTCGACTGGCAGGCCAATGGCGAGGCCCGCCATGTCGGTGTGCGGCTCGACAACGGCATCCGCCTCGAAAATGTCTATGTGCCTGCGGGCGGAGACGTTCCCGACCGGGAGGCGAATCCGAAATTCGGGCAGAAGCTCGACTTCCTCGAACGGATGATCGACTGGGCCGGGAAGCTCTCCGTCCCCACCATCCTGACCGGCGATTTCAATATCGCTCCGCTGGAATGCGACGTGTGGAGCCACAAGCAACTGATCGACGTGGTCAGCCATACGCAGATCGAGGTGGAAACGCTGGACCGGTTGCAGCAGGCGCATCGCTGGGTCGACATCGGCCGCAAATTCTACCCCGCGCCGCAACGACTCTACACCTGGTGGAGCTATCGCGCGCGCGACTGGCAGGCATCCGACCGGGGCCGCCGTCTCGACCATATGTGGGTCAGCCCGGAACTGGCCGACAAGGCGACCGGCCATCGCGTTGCCGAACCGGTGCGCGGCTGGATGCGTCCGTCGGACCATGCACCACTGATCACGGAATTCGCCTTCTGATGTCCGGCGCGGCGGCCGACCGGTCGGTTGCGCGCGCGATCGACGCGCTCCGGCGCGGCTGGCCCGTGGAGGTCGTCGCGCAGGACGGACGGCTGCGTCTGCTCTCGGTCGAAAGCGCCGATGCGCAAAGCCTCCCCGCCTTCGATCCAGACGCCCGTGCCGACCTGCTGATCTCCGCCGCGCGCGCGCAGACGCTCCGTCTGGCCAATCAGCGCGAGGCCGCCGATCCGGAATCGCCGGTGCTGGTACAGCGCGAACCGTGGATCGATGCGGCGGGCGCGATGGCGCTGGCCGATCCGGTGCAGGATCTGGCGACGCCGCTCAAAGGCCCCTATCGCGCGCTGCCGCTCGAAGCGCGGGAGGCGGCGCGCGCGGCCCTGCGCCTCGCCCGGCAGGCGGGGATATTGCCTGCCTTCTTCGTCACCGGTCATGATGTTGCCTGCGAGGCCGCCGTCGCCGCCGAAGCAATCGACCTTTATGACGGCGGCGCGCAACTGATGATCGCCACCCGCGCGCGCCTGCCGGTATCGGTTGCGGAAAATAGCGAGATCGTCGCCTTTCGCACCCCCGGCGACCCACGCGAACAGGTCGCCCTCATCATCGGCAAGCGGGACGGGAGTGTACCGGTGGTGCGCCTCCACAGCGAATGCCTGACCGGCGACGTGTTCGGTTCGCTCAAATGCGATTGCGGGCCGCAACTGCACAGCGCGATGCACCGGATCGCCGAAGCCAATTGGGGCGTATTGCTCTATCTGCGGCAGGAAGGACGCGGCATCGGCCTCATCAACAAGCTGCGAGCCTATGCCTTGCAGGATCAGGGCTTCGACACGGTGGACGCCAATGTCCGTCTGGGCTTCGCCATCGATGCGCGCGATTTCTCGGTTGCGTCGCAGATGCTGAAGCTGCTTGCCATACCGAGGATCAGGCTGCTCACCAACAACCCGGCCAAGGTTGCACGACTGGAAGCGGAAGGCATAGACGTGGCCGAGAGGCTGGCCCTCGCCATCCCCGCCAATCCGCATAATGAGCGTTATCTCGACACCAAGCGCGACCGCACCGGGCATCAGCTATGAGCATCGCGCGGGAACACACCCCTCGTGTCCCTGCAAATGACGATGCCTTACCAAACACGGACGGTGCGATCATCCGGGTCGATACCGCCACCCGGACGCTCTATTTCGGTGATCATGCGCTGCCTTGCGCTATCGGCAAGGGCGGCGCCTGCCCGGCCGAGGACAAGCGCGAAGGCGATGGCCGCACACCGCTAGGCCGCTGGCCGATCCGGGGCGTGTTACTGCGCCCCGGCCGGTTGTCCTGCGAACGACCGCCGCTCATCCCCTGGCGCTGGACCCGGCCCGATGACGGCTGGTCCGATGGCGTGGACGACCCCGCCTATAACCGCCCCGTCACCCTGCCCCGCGCCTTCTCCCACGAACGGCTCCAGCGCGAGGATGCCGCCTATGACATCATCATCATACTCGGCCATAACGACACGCCTCCCATACCGGGCAAGGGCAGCGCGATTTTCTGGCACCTCTGGGTGCCGGACGAGAATGGCACCCCCAAACCAACCGAAGGCTGCATCGCTGTTGCACGCGAAGCAATGGAGCGCATCCTGCCGGACCTGCGCCCGGGCATGGTCTTAGAAATCAGCTAGGGTCAGGCCCCATTGATTTGCGGTGATGGCTGTGATTCAGGCGGCTGCGAAGGAGCCTGAATTTGAGCGATTTATTCTGGCTGACGGACGAGCAGATGGCGCGTCTTCAGCCCGATTTTCCCAAGA
>SBGG01000044.1 GCA_006226685.1 Sphingomonadales bacterium | reverse complement strand
TCGCGATGCGGCGGCTTCTTGTGGTGGACCTTCGATGTGAAGCCATTGCGCTCCATATAGTGCTCGTTGGCCGCTGACCGATAGGCGGTATCGGCTCGGACACCAGAGCCGGTGTTGCTGCGATCGAGCAGCCCTTCGCGCAGCCGCGCGCCGTCATGGGCGCTGGCATCGGCCGTTTTCCAACGGCGGATCAGGCGGTAGCGCCGGTCGATGGAGATGTGGTTCTTGTATCCGAAGGCCGGGATGGCAAGGTCCATGGCGGGGACTGTGCCATCATCGCGGGGTTTCGCCTTGGTGAACTTGAGCGTCCAGCGGGCATCTCGATCCTTGTGGCTGAGCTTGGCGGGTTTGTTTCGCCAATGGTCCGGGATACGTCCGGCCTTGATGTCGGCCTTTTCGGCATTGGTATTACGTTGGCGCGGAGCCGCCACGAGAGAGGCGTCGATGATCTGTCCAGACATCGGGATATAACCGGCTTCACCCAGCATCGTATCAAAACGGGAGAACAGCATTTCTATGGTTCCCGCTTTGGTCAGGCGCTCCCTAAACAGCCAGATCGTCTTGGCATCGGCAACCCGGTCCGAAAGCCCCAACCCCAGGAAGCGCATGAAGGATAGTCGGTCGTTGATGAGATATTCTGTCCGTTCGTCCGATAGCGTGTTGATCGTCTGGATCACCAGTATTTTGAACATCAGCACAGGGTCGATCGGCGGGCGTCCGCCCTTTGCTCCATCCGTATACGCCAGCGCCTTCTCCAGATTAGCGCGGAACTGCTCAAAATCCACCGCGAGGGAAAACGCTTCCAACTGGTCGCCAAGGTCACGCAAACGCGCAAGCCGCTCGTCCACATCAAAAAAACCGGCTGACCCATTCTGTAATCTCCATGAAATCAGGAGAAAACCGGAATCACATATCCCCGCTCAGCACCAGAGGTTTTTCGAACCGTCCAGATCACCAGCGGCAGGAGTTTCGCCGTGCCACCGCTTTCGCGCTGGGGCAGGACATCGCCGACCTCCAGAAGTGAGGGAGGAAGGGACAACAGGGAGGGTCATTATGTCCGGCAGGCAGTAGCCGGTTGACCCTCAGCCAGAATTCGCCCAACACCATGCGATCCTGCAATATTGCATTTTCACTTTGCGTGTCGGAGCATGATGAAATGGCATTTTCCTATAAGCTTACCTTGTTGAAACGCGCGACGGCGCCGGTCGCGCTGGCGTTGGCGAGTCTTTCCGCGCCCGCCGTTCTGGCGCAGGCCGGCGATGGTCCCGCGCCTGGCGTTACCACCCAGCTGCCGCGCGGCGTGGTCCCCGGCCATTATGGAATCCGGGTCGTGCCCGATGCGGCCAATCTTCGCTTTTCAGGGGAAGCGACGATCGACGTGACGGTGACGCAGGCAACGAACACGATCACGCTCAATGCCGCGGACCTGACGTTCCAGTCCGCCAGCATCACGGCGGACGGCAAGAAGAAGGGCATGGCCGGGACGGTTGCCGTCGATGCCGGCGCGCAGACCGCGACGATCAGCTTCGGCAAGGAGCTGGCGCCCGGAAAATATAAGCTGGCCTTCACCTATTCGGGTGTCATCAACCAGCAGGCGAACGGCTTGTTCGCTCTGGATTACAAGGATAGCAGCGGCGCGGACAAGCGCGCGCTTTTCACCCAGTTCGAGGCGCCGGATGCCCGCCGCTTCGTACCGAGCTGGGATGAGCCGAGCTATAAGGCGACTTTCGACCTGTCCGTGGTCGTTCCCGAAGGGCAGATGGCGGTCGGCAATATGCCGATCCAGTCGAGCGTTAAGCAGAAGGATGGCACCACGCTCGTCACCTTCGGTACCACGCCGAAAATGTCCACTTACCTGCTGTTCATGGGCATGGGCGAACTGGAGCGCATGACGACCATGGCGGGTGAGACCGAGGTCGGCGTCATTACCGGCAAGGGCAATGTCAAAAAGGCGCAACTCGCGCTTGATGCTTCGGCGGATATCCTTCCCTATTTCAACGACTATTTCGGCACGGCCTTCCCGCTGCCCAAGCTCGACAATGTTGCCGGACCGGGGCAGAGCCAGTTCTTCTCTGCCATGGAAAACTGGGGCGCGATCTTCACTTTCGAGCGGGCGATGCTGGTCGATCCCAAGTCGACGTCGGAATCCTCTCGCCGCCGCGTCTATGAAATCGTCGCCCATGAGATGGCGCACCAGTGGTTTGGCGATCTCGTCACCATGGCCTGGTGGGACGATCTCTGGCTGAACGAAGGCTTTGCGAGCTGGATGGCGACCAAGGTCACCGATGTGATGAAGCCTGAATGGGACATGCTGCTGACCCGCGTTGACGGGCGCGAGGCGGCGATGAGCCTTGATGCCTATACCACTACCCACCCGGTGGTGCAGAAGATCGATACGGTCGACGAGGTCAATCAGGCGTTCGACGCGATCACCTATCAAAAGGGTGAGGCGGTCATCACCATGCTGGAAAGCTTTGCCGGACCCGATGTGTGGCGCGACGGTATCCGCGCCTATATGAAGGCCCATGCCTATGGCAATACGGTGACCGGCGATCTCTGGTCGGCGGTCGAAAATGCCGGTGCCAAGGGGCTGGTGACGGTCGCGCATGATTTCACGACTCAGCCGGGCATCCCGCTGGTGAAGGTCGATGCCGCGCAATGCGTCAACGGTGCCACCCGCATCAGCCTGTCGCAGGGCGAGTTCAGCCGGGATGCGAAGGATGCCAAGGATGCGAAGCCACTTTCCTGGCATGTGCCGATCCGCGCGCAGGTGGTGGGTGGCGAGGTCCGTTCCATGGTCCTTCAGGGCAAGGGCGTGATGGAACTGCCCGGTTGCGGCGCCTATGTCATCAACCTGGGGCAGGCGGGCTATTATCGCTCGCTCTATCCGGCGGAGAATATGAAGGCGCTGGCTTCCGGTTTCACCAAGCTGGCTCCGATCGATCAGAGCGGCTTGCTGGCCGACAACTGGCAGCTTGGCCTTGGCGGCTATCAGCCGATGAGCCGGGCGCTGGATCTGGTCGATGCGGTGCCGGCGGATGCGAGCGACATCATCCTCGCGGATCTGCCCGGCTATATGGCGGCGGTCTATGACATGTTCGAGGGCGATGCGGCGATGCGCAAGCGCCTGCTCGATTATAGCTCGAAGAAGCTGACGCCGATCCTGACCCGTGTCGGTTATGATATGAAGGCAGGCGAGGGGCCGCAGGCGCCGTTGCTGCGTCAGAGCCTGATCGGGACGCTGGGCCGGATGGGCGATGCAGCGGTGATCGCCGAGGCGCGTCGTCGTTTCGCGGCGCTCGATAACGATCCGGCGGCGCTTGATGGGCCGCAGAAGTTCATCTGGCTCGGTATCGTCGCGCAATATGCCGATCAGCCGACCTGGGACAAGCTGCGTGCGATGGCGAACAATGCCCCCACGGCGTTGGAAAAGAGCCAGCTTTTCGGGCTGCTCGGCCGGGCGAAAGATCCCGCCCTGTCGGCGCAGGCGCTGAAGCTGGCGCTGACCGACGAGCCGGGCAAGACCACGAGCGCGGCGATCGTTTCGGCGGTGTCGATCGATCATGACATGCAGGCGGTCGATTTCGTGCTGGCCAATCGGGAGCAATATGAAGCGCTGATCGACGTATCGGCGCGCAGTCAGGCACTTGCCCGGCTGGGTGGCGGGTCGTCCGATCTGGCGATGGCGGATAAGCTTAACGCCTATGCCGACCAGTATCTGACCCCGGAATCGCGTAAGGTTGCCGATCGTTCCATCGCCGCGATCAAGGCCCGGGTGGCGACCTGGGCCCGGTTGAAGCCGGAGATCGCCGCCTGGCTCGATGGCCGTGGCAAAGGGAGCAAATAAGCCGGGCCTGTAGCGGTTCAGTCTTAGGAAAGAGAGAAAGGCGGCGCTTCGGTGCCGCCTTTCTCTTGATCGGTACAGCGGGGAGGGGCGGTCAAAGCATTTTCACAATGAGCGAAAACGCTCTTGTCTTTGTGGCCGCATTTTCGAACCGAATGACCGTTTCACGGTCATTCTGAAAATGCTCTAGGGGGATCGACATTCAGAAGATGACGAGCCGAAAATGGTGATTTTGCGTGATCCGGAGCGGAGCGTACTCAAGGTATGTGAGCACCGGAAGCGCGCGA
>SBGG01000093.1 GCA_006226685.1 Sphingomonadales bacterium | reverse complement strand
CCTGGAAATATCGACATATTCCTGCGCCTTTCCTCCTTGCGCTGAGCCATTTTGCTTCAAACCTCAACAGTGCCAGTAATGGGTCCTGACCCTAACCCGATGGGGACAAATGGCTGTGATCATGATGCACATGGTCCCCCGGATGGTCATGACCGTCCCCCGGCGTCACCAGCAACAGGTTGATCGAACCGAAACGCACCCCCCGCTCGGCGCGCAGCCGATCGGCAAAGGTGCGCACAGTCTCGGTCGGTCCCTTCAGGATCACGCTTTCCATGCTGTAGAAATGATCGAGCCGGACCACCGTGCTCGCCGCCACCAGGTCATGATGGGCATGTTGCAATTCGGCGATGCGCTGGGGCAGGGAACGTATCCGGCGATCGAACACATAGGAGAGATTGGCGACACAATGGGCGCCCTCTCCCGACTCTGCCCGCCAGCGCTCCATCCCTTCGCCGACAAGGTCGCGCACCGCCTCCGACCGGCTGGGATATTGGCGCTCCTTCACCAGCTCATCAAGCTGGCTGCCCAGCGCGGGGCTGAGCGAAATGGTTACCCTTTGCATGGTCTGGCCGGTCATCGGATAGCAGATGTAGGCCCGTGCCGGGCGCAGGTCAATCGGCTCACCGAGGGCGGACAAAAGCCTGATTATGAAGAAATATTAAATTTCTCATACTCCGAAATTCCCTATGAGGAAGCGACTGGAGGCATGGCGGGGCCAGCGGGGATACGTCAATCGCCCCATGGCCAGCACATCGACCCCATCCTTATGCAGAATCCACAACTTCCTCATACGGAGACAATGAGACGTGCAGGGATCATCGGCAATGCTGCGACTGGCCGCGCTATCAACCATGGGAATCACGCTGATTCCGGCGGCATCCTATGCCCAGACGGCGGAAACGCCCCGCGCGGACGGGGATGCGATCATCGTCTATGGCCGCGCCCTGCCGCAAATCGGCGAGGCATTGTCCGGATCGCAAGGCGTGGTCGGCTATCGCGACTTCGAAAACCGCCCGCTCTCCCGCGTCGGCGAGATGGTGGAGAATGTCCCCGGCGTCATCGCTACGCAGCATTCGGGCACCGGCAAGGCAAACCAATATTTCCTGCGCGGCTTCAATCTCGATCACGGTACCGATTTCGCCGGTTTCGTCGATGGCGTGCCGGTCAATATGCGTACCCATGGCCATGGGCAGGGCTATCTCGATCTCAACTTCCTGATCCCCGAACTGGTCGAACGCATCGACTATCGCAAAGGCCCCTATTTTGCCGATGTCGGCGATTTTTCGGCGGCGGGAACGGTTTCCTTCACCACCGCGCGCACCCTGCCGCGCCCGATCGCCGAACTGACCGTCGGCAGCTATGGCTATTATCGCGCACTGGCGGCCGGCAGCGCCGAGATGGGCGGCAACGACCTGCTGGTCGCAATCGATGGCACCTTGTCCAACGGGCCATGGGATCTCGACGAGGATCTCGAAAAGGTAAATGGTCTCGTCAAACTCTCCCACGGCAGCCGCGATGAGGGATGGAGCCTCGGCCTCAGCTTCTACCATGCCGACTGGAACGCCACCGATCAGGTTCCGCAACGGGCGATCGACAGCGGCCTCATCGATCGTTTCGGCGTGATCGACCCGACATTGGGCGGCCGCACCACCCGTATCGGCCTGACCTTCAACGGCGCGGCAGGGGCGACCGACTGGACCGCCTATGTGCTGTTCTACGACTTCCGGCTGACATCCAACTTCACCTATTTCCTGGAAGACCCGATCGACGGCGACCAGTTCCAGCAACGCGACCGGCGCGGCGTATTCGGCGGGCGCATCCGCCATCGCATCGATACCGAACTGGGCACGATGCCTGTCACCTTCACCCTCGGCGCGGATGCCCGCTATGACCTTATCGGCAAGGTGGGCCTGTATCACAGCGTCGCCGGAACCCGGACGAGCACGGTACGCGAGGACCGGGTCGACGAATATAGCGGCGCCCTCTTCGGTCAGGCGGAACTGACGCTCACCCCCCGGCTGCGGATGATGCTGGGCCTGCGCGGCGATCTTTACGGCTATGATGTGCGGTCCGATCTTTCCGCCAATGATGGCGACGGGTCGGACGGTCTTCTCGCCCCCAAGGCGGCGCTGGCCTGGCGCGCGACCGATCATCTCGAACTCTATGCCAATTATGGCGAGAGCTTCCATTCCAACGATGTGCGCGGCGCGGCGATCAGCGTCGATCCCGCCACCGGTGATCCCGCCGACAAGGTGGGCGTGCTCGTCCGCGCCCGCGGTGGCGAAGTGGGTGGCCGCGTGGAACTGGGCAATTTCACCGCGTCGCTGGTCGGCTATTGGCTGAAGCTCGGGTCAGAACTGGTATTTGTCGGCGATGGCGGCGCGACCGAACCCAATGACGCCTCCCGTCGCTATGGCGCGGAAGCGACCCTGTTCTGGCGGCCGCTCCCCTGGCTTGCCTTCGACGCATCGGGGGGCCTGACCCATGCGCGCTTCCGCGGCGTCGCTTCCGGAGAAAATCGCATCCCCAATGCGGTGAGCGAAGTTCTGGCCGCAGGGGCGAACATCGACCTGCCCGGTGGCCTGTCGGGCAGCATACGCCTGCGCCATTTCGGCGCCGCACCGTTGATCGAGGATGACAGCGCGCGATCGAAACCGACAACGCTGGTCAATATGGGTGCCTATTATCGGTTCGGCGCGGCCCGCATCGGCCTCGACATTCTGAACCTGTTCGGCGCGAAGGATGCGGATATCACTTATTATTATGCGTCGCGCCTGACTGGCGAACCGACCGAAGGAGTTGAGGATTATCACATCCACCCCGTGGAGCCCCGCCAGGTGCGATTGTCCTTGCGCTATAGTTTCTGATTCCGGGCCGCGAGCGCGATCCCGCCTCATCCGGGGGTGGGATCGAACCCGCGCCCGCCTTCTATCGGATCTGCCGCTTTTCCAGTTTCCGTGCCAGTGTCCGCCGGTGCATACCGAGCCGCCGGGCCGCCTCCGAAATATTGAAATCGGCTTCTACCAACGTCTGGTGAATATACTCCCATTCCAGTGTCTTGATCGATGTCTTGCGCCCTTCGACCGGGACTTCGGCATCCCCCTGCCCCTTGCCGAACGCTTCCTCAATATCATCGGTGTTGGACGGCTTGGCGAGATAATGGGCCGCCCCCAGCTTGATTGCCTCGACCGCAGTGGCGATGCTGGCGAAGCCGGTAAGGACGACAATCCGGGTGCGCGCATCCTTGCGATTGAGCATCTGCACGCAGGTGAGGCCCGAGGCAGCCCCCAGCTTCAGATCGACCACCGCATAGGCGAAGCTGCCATTCTTGAGCAGGTCCTCGGTTTCCTTCGGGCTCGATGCCGTGGACACCCGATAGCCCCGCCGTTCGAATGAGCGCCGCAGGGTGCGGGCAAGCGCCTCGTCATCCTCGACGATCAGCAGGGAAGGAACGGTTTCGGCCATCGTCATCTTCTGGTTTTCCTGTAGGCGAGCGAAGCAATGGGAATCGTCAGCCGGACACTGGCCCCGCCATCCAGCAGATTGGCGACACGGACCGTCCCGCCCAGCTTGCGCACCACATTGACGACAAGGAACAGGCCAAGCCCGCCCCCCGGCCGCCCCTTGGTCGAACTATAGGGCCGCCCGAAATCCTCCAGCATTTCCTGCGTGAAACCGGGGCCATAATCGCGCACTTCCAGCACCAGCGCATCCTCGGCCCGGGCCGCCGACATGATGATGCGGCCGGGCGAGACCTCCACCGCATTGTCGATCACATTGCCGATCACCTGTTTCAACGCGGGATCGGACACGATCGGCATATCCTCGCCGAACAGGTCTTCGAACACCAGCTCACCGGGAATGCGGCCGCGCCATTCGGCCACGACCTGTTCGAGGAAGCCCCGCATCGTCGTTACCATCGGCCGCTCGCCGCGCACCTCCCCGGCAGAGATCAATATGCCCGAGACAATGTCCTTGCACCGCTGCAACTCGGTCTGAATCTCGCGCACATCCTCGACCAGTTCCGGGTTTCCGGTAATTTCCGGCATGCGCGCCCAATCGCCCAGGATCACCGAGAGCGAGGACAGCGGCGTACCCAGCTCATGCGCCGCGCCCGAAGCCAGCAGGCCCATGCGCACGATATGATCCTCCTCCACCGCCTGCTGTCGTAGCGCCGCCAGCGCGCCATCGCTTTCCCGCCGGTTATAATCGAGCCGGGCCACGAAAAAGACCAGCAACATGGCAACGAGGAAGAAGCAGACGAGGCTGCCCAGCAGATAGAGATGCAGTGGATCGGCAAGATATTCCGGCGGCAGCGACAAAGGCCGGTAATGGAAGGTCAGCAGCATCATGAACAGGCCCGCCGCCAGCGCCGTCAGCCAGCTCCACCGCGGATCGAGCAACATCGCCCCGACCACGATCTGGAGCAGGAACAGGAAGGCGAACGGGTTGCTCGCGCCGCCACTATGATAGAGCTGCCACGCCAGAGCGCAGACATCCAGCATCACGACCGCGAACAGCTCCGCATTGCTGAAGCTCTTGCGGCGGACGATGATACCCGTGCTGATCATGTTGACCAGCGCGAGCAGCGCCGGCACGGCCAGCAACTGCGCCATGGGCAGGTCTATGCCCATCCATTCGCGCACCACCGCGATGGTCACCACCTGCCCGGCCACCGCCAGCCAGCGGAGCTGCACCAGCAATGCCATGTTGCGGCGGCTGACCGCCATCATCTGCCCCGCAACCGGAGCCATCACCGCATATCGTGCCGACGGCGCATCCACAGCGCCAGGCCGAAGGACAAAATGGCCATTGCGAACCAGGTCAGCGCATAGGACAGATGATTATTGGGAAAACGGACCACGGTCAGTCCCGGCACCGGCCCGGCGGCGGGCGGTGCGGGGGTCAGTTCCTGCGCATCGATGAAGAAGGGCGCGACATGGGTGAGGCCCCGGCTGGCCGCCAGCGCGGTCACATCGCGGGAATACCAGTGATCCCCCGCTGGATCATTGGCACGCAGAAAACCGCCACCCGGTTCGGTGAGACGCACCAGCCCCGTAACCGCCACCGGACCGGAAGGCGTCGCCTGTTGCACGCTGCCGAGCCTGCTCCCAACCGGAACGAAACCCCGGTTTATATATATAAGCCGTCCGTCTTTTACCCGGAGCGGGGTCAGTACCCAATAACCGCTGCCCAGATCGGTCACCGCCCGCACCAGCGCGGTACCCGAACGCACATAATCGCCCGTTGTGTGCACCCGAAGATATTCGCGATCGCGAAGCGCCTGCCCCTGCGCGGCATCGCCATCGGGCACGGCAACGGGCGGCGCATCCACCCGCTTTTCCACCTTGGCGATGAGAGATTCTTTCCAGGCCAGTCGCTTGACCTGCCATACACCCAACGCGACGAAAAGGACGGTCAGGACCAGCAGCGCGACCGGAAAGCCCCAGCGCCCTTTACGAACATGCAACCCCTGGTTCATGGCTTTCGCCTTAACCTGTTTCCGGCCGAATACAATATTTCTCGCGGAATGAACGGGCTTTTGGTTCCTTCCAAATGCAAACGCCGGGGCGAATCGCCCCGGCGCCTTGTATCTCCAGTCGCGTCGGAAAGACGCGGGCCGAACAGGATCAGCCGAAGGACGGCATCTGGTGAACCGGCATCATGTTGGTGTTGAGGTGGTACATCACCCACATCGAACCAACGAGCACGATCACCACCAGCAGGATGGTGAACAGCATCGCCATCAGGGTCCAGCCGCCCTCTGCCTTGCCGTTCATGTGCAGGAAGTAGATCATGTGAACGACTACCTGTACTGCGGCGAAAACCATGATGATGACAGCCGTGGTCCCCTTGTCGGCGATCACATCGTTCATCACCAGCCAGAAGGGAATGGCGGTCAGCACGACCGACAGGAAGAAGCCGATCAGATAGTCGCGCATCGAGCCATGGCCTGCACCATGTCCTTCGCCATGATCGCCATGACCGTGAGTGTCGTTATGCGCAGCGCTCATCGCAGCATTCCCATCAGATAGACAAAGGTGAAGACGCCGATCCAGATCACGTCGAGGAAGTGCCAGAACAGGCTGAGGCACATCAGGCGACGCTTGTTGGACTGGATCAGCCCCTTACGCGCGACCTGAACCATCAGCGTGATCAGCCAGATCGAACCGAAGGTCACGTGAAGACCGTGGGTGCCGACCAGCGTGAAAAAGGCCGAAAGGAACGCACTACGCTGCGGCCCCGCACCTTCGTGGATCAGGTGAGAAAATTCATAAAGTTCGATCGAAAGGAAGGCACCACCGAACAACAGGGTGATGAACAGCCACATCTGTGTGGAGCCCACCTTGTTCTTCTCCATCTCCAGCATGGCAAAGCCATAAGTGATGGAAGAGAACAGCAGCATCGCGGTGTTGAGCGCGATCAGTTTCAGGTCGAACAGATCTTTCGGACCGGGCCCAGCGGCATAATTGCCGCCGAGCACGCCATAGGCCGCGAACAACATCGCGAAGATGAGGCAGTCGCTCATCAGGTAGATCCAGAAGCCCAGCATGGTGCTGCCGCCTTCCGGATGGTCGTGCTCGTGCAGGTCGAAATAACGGGCGGTCAGGCCGCCCTTATCATTGGCCGTCATGGTCTGGCTCATCGTTCAGGCCCCCGCTGCGGCCAGGCGAATACGCTCGGCCTCCGTTGCCGCCACGGTCTCCGCGGGGATGTGATAGTCACGGTTATAGTTGAAGGTGTGGAAGATCGCGGTACCGATCATGCCCACGAAGCTGACGGCGGCCAGCCACCAGATATGCCAGATCAGGGCAAAGCCGCAGACCGTGGCGATACCGGCGAGGATGATGCCGGTGCCCGTATTTTTGGGCATGTGGATCGGCCGGAAGCCTTCGGACGGCAACTGCACGCCTTCCTTCTTCATCTCCGCCCAGGCGTCGAGATCATGCACAACGGGAGTGAAGGCGAAATTATATTCCGGCGGCGGCGACGTGGTCGACCATTCAAGGGTACGGGCATCCCACGGATCACCATCGACCCGCAGTTTGTCGCGGTTGATGATGCTGACCGCATATTGGAGCACCATCGCACCGATACCGGCGGCAATAAGCAGGGCACCGAAACCCGCGATCGCGAACCAGATCTGCAACGAAGGATCGTCGAACACGCGCATACGGCGGGTGACGCCCATCAGGCCGAGCACATAGAGCGGCATGAACGCAAACCAGAAACCGACCGTCCAGCACCAGAAGCTGACCTTGCCCCAGAATGGGTCGAGCCGGAAACCAAACGCCTTGGGCCACCAGAAGTTGATCGCCGCAAAGGTGCCGAACACGACGCCACCGATGATCACATTATGGAAGTGAGCGATCAGGAACAGCGAGTTATGCAGCACGAAGTCCGCCGGCGGAACCGCGAGCAGAACGCCGGTCATACCGCCGACCGTGAAGGTCAGCATGAAGGCGACGGTCCACATCATCGGCAGTTCGAACCGGATACGGCCGCGATACATAGTGAAGAGCCAGTTGAACAGCTTGGCACCGGTCGGGATCGCGATGATCATCGTGGTGATGCCGAAGAAGCTGTTAACGCTGGCACCCGCACCCATGGTGAAGAAATGGTGCAGCCACACGATGTAGGACAGGACCATGATCGCTGCGGTCGCATAGACCATGGAGGTATAGCCGAACAGGCGCTTGCCGCAGAAGGTTGATGTAACCTCGGAGAAAACGCCGAACAGCGGCAGGATCAGGATGTACACCTCCGGGTGGCCCCAGATCCAGATGAGGTTCACATACATCATCGGGCTGCCACCAAAATCATTGGTGAAGAAGTTGGTCCCGACATAACGGTCGAGCGACAGCAGCGCGAGCACGGCGGTCAGCACCGGGAAGGTGGCGACGATCAGGATGTTGGTGCAGAGCGAGGTCCAGGTGAAGACCGGCATCTTCATCCAGCTCATGCCCGGCGCGCGCATCTTCACGATGGTGGCCACCAGATTGATGCCCGACAGGGTCGTACCGACACCTGCGATCTGGAGCGCCCAGATATAATAATCGACGCCCACGCCCGGACTATAAGCAAAGCTCGACACCGGCGGATAGCCGAGCCAGCCGGCCGGAGAGAATTCGCCAACGAACAGCGAAATCATCACCAGCACCGCACCGGATGCGGTCATCCAGAAGCTGAAGTTGTTGAGGAACGGGAAGCTGACGTCGCGCGCACCGATCTGCAGCGGCACGACATAGTTCATGATACCGGTCACGAACGGCATCGCCGCGAAAAAGATCATGATCACGCCATGGGCGGTGAAGATCTGATCATAGTGATGGGAATTGAGATAGCCCTCGGACCCGCCGAACGCCATCACCTGCTGCAGACGCATCATGATCGCGTCGGCGAAGCCGCGCATGAACATGATGAGGCCCAGAATCATATACATGATGCCGATCTTCTTGTGATCGACGCTGGTGAACCATTCCTTCCAGAGATAGCCCCAGAGACGGAAATAGGTGAGAGCGCCCAGCACCGCGACGCCGCCAAGCGCCACCGCAGCAAAGGTTACCCAGACGATCGGTTCGTTCGGGATCGCGTTGGGACCGAGACGCCCCAGCAGGAAAGTCCAATGTTCAGGTTCGGAAGTCATGATGGTTCCAGATCGTCAGGAAGCAGGGGTGGCGCGATCGGCCAGGCTGATTTCGGTGGCGGAACGCTTCTTCGCGTCCCCCTCGATCGGCGAGAGGCCCGCCTCGCCCTTCGCCGATCCGGCGCGGGCGGTTTCGAGCAGACCCGGCTGAGAGCACAGCGCCTTCACATAGGCGACGCTCAGTGCCTTGTCGCTGGTATCGCGGGCATCGAAACTCTGGGCGCGGCCATATTTGTCATAGGTGAGCATCGCGACATTATGAACGCCGGCCATGCCGAGGCCGCCCTGGGCATCGATATAGGCCATCTCGCTCATGCACATCTTGCCGGGCTGCACGCACATATCCACGACAGCGGCGAACAGGCCAGTCGAAACATTGGGATAATAACGCACCGGCTCCTTCTCGGTCGGCTGCTCCAGCTTCAGATAGGCGGCGCGATCGAGGGCGGCACCACCGGAAGCCTTCACCTTGTCCACCCACTGGGCGAACTGCTGATCCGGCACGCTGCGGAAACCGAAGCGCATGTAGGAAAAGCCCGAGCCGCTGTAATTGGCGGAGAAGCCCTTCGATGCAGTGGGTTCGTTCATCACCGCATGCAGCTTCGTCTCCATGCCGGGCATCGCGTAAATCTGCCCCGCCATCGCCGGCACGTAGAAGCTGTTCATCATGCTGGACGAGGAAATACGGAAATTCAGCGGCCGGTCGGTGGGAACGACCAGTTCGTTAACCGTCGCAATGCCCAGTTCCGGATAAATGAACAGCCATTTCCAGTTGAGCGCGACGACATTCACCTCCAGCGGCTTCATCGCAGCGGTCACCGGCGTGTTCTTGTCGATGCGGGAAATGGGGCGCCACGGATCGAGCAGATGCGTACCCACCCAGGTCAGCGCGCCGAGGCAGATGATGATGAGCAGCGGAGCCGCCCACACCACCAGCTCGATCTTCGTCGAGTGATCCCAGTCGGGCTCATAGCGCGCTTCGGTGTTCGACTGGCGATATTTCCAGGCGAAAAACACGGTTAGCAGCATCACCGGAAGGATGATGACGAGCATCAGCCCCGTCGAAACCATCAGAAGGTCCGCTTCTTGCCGTGCAATATCGCCGGAAGGATTCAGGACGACGGTGTCGCAGGCTGCCAGTGGCAGAGCTGCTGCGGCAGCGGCCAAAAGCCGCACGAAAGAGCGCGATTGCGCGCGACGGGGAGAGCGTAGTGCAAACATGGTAGCGCGCGTAGAACCATGCCGCAGGTGCGAACATAGGACATTTTGTCCAACCATCTTGACGCAGATCATGGAAAATCCGTGATTTCGCTACCCGCTCCGAAACAAATAGGCTATCTTTCAAGGCCTAGGAGAGCGGCGGCACATGTCGTGATCGCCGGACATAAAAATGGGGCTGAGATCATGATGACGACAACAGCCATCACGCCCGAAATGGGTCTGGCTGCGTCCGGGAAGGGACGTTACCACCACGAACATGTAGCACCGGGAGATATCGCCATCGGCGTTATCATCGGCCGTACATCGGAATTTTTCGATTTCTTCGTCTATGCCATCGCGTCGGTACTGGTTTTTCCGCGCCTGCTCTTTCCCTTTGTCGATCCGCTGACCGGAACGCTCTATTCTTTCGCCCTTTTCGCACTGGCCTTCATCGCGCGGCCGTTCGGCACTTTTCTGTTCATGGCGGTCGACCGCCATTATGGCCGGGGCGTCAAACTCAGCGCCGCGATGGTTCTGCTCGGCGGGTCGACCGCCGCCATCGCCTTCCTGCCCGGCTATGACAGCATCGGCTATCACGCCATCATCGCGCTGGGACTCTTCCGTATCGCCCAGGGTCTGGCGCTGGGCGGCGCATGGGACGGACTGGCCTCGCTGCTTGCGCTCAATGCCCCGGCGGAACGGCGCGGCTGGTATGCAATGATTCCTCAGCTCGGCGCGCCGCTCGGCCTGATGGTGGCGAGCCTGCTGTTCGCCTATTTCCTCAGCGTCCTGTCCGAACCCGATTTCTTCGACTGGGGATGGCGCTATCCCTTCTTCGTCGCCTTCACCATCAACGTGGTCGCGCTGTTCGCCCGTCTGCGCATCGTGATGACGCCCGACTATGAAAAACTTTACGAAAGCCGCGACCTGCAACCGACGCGGATCGGCGATACGGTGCGCAACCACTGGCACACGATCGTGATCGGCGCCCTTGCTCCCCTCGCCAGCTTCGCGCTGTTCCACATGGTGACGGTGTTCCCCCTGTCCTGGGTGTTCCTGTTCACCAATGAGGACGCGACCGGATTCCTGATGATCGAGACCGCCGCCGCCGCCGTCGGCGTGCTCGCCATCATCGCTTCGGGCGCGATTGCAGACCGGATCGGCCGGCGCCAGCTGCTCGGTGCATCGGCCGCCGCCATTGCGATGTTCAGCGGTTTCGCGCCACAAATGCTGGCAGCGGGCGCGCTGGGCGAAGGCATTTTCATGATGTTCGGTTTCGCACTGCTGGGCCTTGCCTTCGGCCAGTCCTCCGGCGTGGTGGCTTCGGGCTTCTCGACTCAGTATCGCTACACCGGATCGGCGCTGACGAGCGACCTTGCCTGGTTGTTCGGCGCGGGCTTCGCCCCGCTCGCCGCGCTGTGGCTGACGGTGCATTTCGGCCTGATCTCGTCGGGGGCCTATCTGCTCTCCGGCGCGCTGGCGACCATGGCGGTACTGTGGCTGAACAGCAGCGTCGCCCGCAACACCTGAGGGTATGACAGAATACCGGCCGGGGACAGGCTCCCTCCCCGGCCGGTGCCCTGCATCAGCAAAGCATCATGGGCGAACCGGAACAGCACCCTGCGGCATAGGAGCTCATCCATAGTGACGGACGATATTGCGAATCGCCGATTTGCAGGGTTGCCGATAGTTTCCTCCAGCAAGAAAATGCTCTACCCTGTAAAAATGACCGGCACCCCATCCCCGCTCAAGATCAAGATCCAGCTCTATTGCGGTGAGGAAATCGCCATGGGACCGGGAAAGGCCGACCTGCTCGACGCGATCGACCGGGAAGGATCCATCTCGGCGGCGGGGCGCGCCCTGGGCATGAGCTATCGTCGAACATGGATGCTGGTGGACGTGATGAACCGCTGCTGGGACGAACCGCTGGTCGAGACGCTGGCCGGAGGCAGCCATGGCGGCGGAGCACGGGTGACGGCCCGTGGCCGGGAAATATTGGCCCATTATCGCGCCCTGCAGCATGCGGCGCTTTGCGCGACAGACGGCAATGACTGGACGGCTCTGCGCGCCCTGCTGCGCGATACGCCGCTCGAAACCCGGAAGACGGGCTGACCCCACCCACTCCGTGCGCCAGCCCGACAGGCTGGCGCCAGCCCGCCGAATCATGATAGGGCGGCGCTGTATACAGGGAAATATATGGTATCGGGGACCGGCTTGCCGCTTTTCATTCGTCGCCTTGCGGTGCTGATGCTGCCGATAGTATCGGCTCTTGTCGTAACCTTCGCGACGGGGGCCGAGGCGAAGGCCCCGCTGGTCCTCGCTGCCTCCAGCCTGCAGGAATCGCTGGAAGAAGCCGCCACTATCTGGGCAGCGAAAGGGCATGAACGGCCGGTCATTTCCTTTGCCGCCTCCTCCGCACTGGCCCGTCAGGTGGAAGCAGGCGCCCCGGCCGATCTGTTCCTTTCCGCCGACGAGGCATGGATGGACTATCTGCAGGCACGCAAGTTCATCGCGCCGGGCACACGCGCCTCCTTCCTGCACAATCATCTGGTGCTGATCGCGCCGGTGGGCAGCAGGCTCCGCCTCGCCATCGCGCCGCGCTTCGCGCTGGCTCGAGCGCTGGGCAACGGGCGGCTCGCCATGGCCGATCCCGACGCGGTTCCGGCCGGAAAATATGGCAAAGCCGCGCTGCAGAAACTCGGCGTCTGGTCATCTGTGGAACGGCGTGTCGCCCGCGCCGAAAATGTGCGCGCCGCACTGGCGCTGGTCGAACGGGGCGCGGCCCCGCTCGGCATCGTCTACGCCACCGATGCGAAGGCCTCTGCCAGAGTCCATGTCGTCGACACCTTCCCGGCGGGCAGCCATCCGCCGATCAGCTACCCCGTTGCGCGTCTGGCCACATCGAAAAACCCGCAGGGCGAAGCGTTCCGGCGCTTCCTGATTTCCCGCGAAGGCCGCGCGATTTTCGCCCGTCACGGCTTTTCCGGGTAGCGGCGATGATGGCGCTGCACCCTGAGGAATGGGAAATCATGCTGCTGTCGCTGAAGATCGGCGGCGTCGCGGTACTGGGCGCGCTGCCCGTCGCCTTCCTGCTCGCATGGATATTGGCGCGCATCCGCTTTCCCGGACGCTTCCTGCTCGACGGCCTTGTCCACCTCCCGCTGGTGCTGCCACCGGTGGTGACGGGCTGGCTGCTGCTGATCGCCTTTGGCGCCCATGGCCCGGCCGGACGCTTCCTCTCCGACGTCTTCGGCATCAGCCTGTTGTTCCGCTGGACCGGTGCTGCCCTCGCCGCCGCAATCATGGCGCTGCCGCTGATGGTGCGGGCGATCCGCCTGTCGATCGAGGCGGTCGACCGGCGGCTGGAAGGCGCCGCGCGGACATTGGGAGCATCGCCGTTGCGCACCTTCCTTACCATCACCCTACCGCTCAGCATGCCGGGCGTGCTCGCAGGCGCAGTACTCGGCTTTGCGCGATCGATCGGCGAATTCGGCGCGACCATCACCTTCGTTTCGAACATTCCCGGCGAAACCCGCACCCTGCCCATCGCCATTTATTCGGCGCTCCAGATCCCGGGCAGCGAACATGCGGTCGCGCGCCTTGCCCTGATTGCGGTGGCGCTGTCGCTGGGGGCGGTCATTCTGTCCGAATTTCTCGCCCGGCGCGGCCGCAACGCGGAGAGGATCGGCCATGTCCTTTGAAGTCGACATTCACCGCCGCGTCGGAGAGCGCACCATCGCCGCGCGTTTCGAGGCCGGAGAAGGCATCACCGCGCTGTTCGGGCCATCGGGAATCGGCAAGACCAGCATCCTCACCATGATCGCGGGGCTGCTCCGCCCGGATGGCGGTCGGATCGCGGTGAACGGTCAGACGCTGTTCGACGACGAGGCCGGAATCGACCTGCCGCCGGAAAAGCGCCGCATCGGCTACGTGTTTCAGGATGCGCGCCTGTTTCCGCATAAGCGGGTGCGGGCCAACCTGCTCTATGGCTATGACCTTGCTCCGCCCGAGGCTCGCTGGATGAGCATGGACGAGGCCACTTCCTTTCTCGGCATCGCCCCCCTGCTCGACCGCTGGCCGCGATCGCTGTCAGGTGGCGAGGCGCGCCGCGTCGCGATCGGCCGGGCGCTGCTCTCTGGCCCGCGCTTCCTGCTGATGGACGAACCGCTCTCCTCGCTCGACAGCGCACGACGCGACGAGATCATGACCGTGATCGAGCGAATCCGCGATGAGGTGAAACTGCCGATCCTTTATGTCAGCCATGACCGGGACGAAATCGACCGGCTGGCGAATACCGTCATCACATTGGGGACCTGAAACCCGGCCCAAACCGCTGCCTTCCGCATTTTTCGGGTCGGCGCTGCCCCCATCTGATCTGAAAATGCTCTAAAAACCCGTCTCGCATTCGGCCGGAGGAACGGAAAAACGCGGGTCGCGGGTGATCGCGAGGTCGCTCAACTGGTCGAGAAAGGCGATGATCGCCGCGCGTTCCGCCTGTGTCTGCCGGATCATCCCGCCATGGGCCATAATCGCCGCGTCGAGCGTCGCGGCGCTGCCATCATGCAGATAAGGCGCGGTCAGCGCGACATTGCGCAAACCCGGTGTGCGGAACCGGTTTCTGTCTTCGGCCCGTCCGGTCGCTCGCATCGCGCCTGCATCCCGCGCCGTCGTCGCGAAAGGGTGCAGATGATTGTCGGTGAAATTGATCCCGCCGTGACAGCGGACGCAACCGCCCTTGCCCCGGAACACCTGTTCGCCTCGCCGCGCTTCTTCCGGCAAAGGCGCCCCGCCCGCCCGCGACCGGTCCCATGGCGTATCGAAACTGATGATCGTCCGTTCATATGCCGCGAGCGCGCGGGTGACCGCGGCCATCGAGATCAATCCCTCTTCCTCTGGAAAGGCGGCCCGGAACAGGCTGCGGTAACAACTATTGGCCGACAGACGGCGCACTATTTCCGTCTCCATGCCCTTCATGCCCATTTCGACCGGATCGTCGCCCATGATCGGCACCAGCGCCTGCTGCTCCAGTGTCTTCACCGCCGGATCGGCCCAGTTGAGCGGGCGATTCCATGCGACATTGACGAGCGTCGGGACATTGCGCAATCCGGGATCGCCATGCACGCCGGGGTGGGTGATCGAACCGTCGGTGAAGCTGCTGCGCTGGCCATGGCAGGTCGCGCAGGACATGGTGCCGTCGACCGACAGGTCGGCCTCATAGAATAGCCGCCGCCCCAGAGCGACCTTCGCGGCACTCATCCTGTTATCGGCGGGCACAGGCGGCGGCGCGACCCCTTTGGGCAGGGTCCAGACCCAGCCCGAGGGTCCGGCCTCACCCGCAACTGCCAGCGACACCATGGCCCCGACCAGCAGGATAATGGTGCCCGAAGCCGCCACGCGCCACCGCATCAGGGCAGCTTCGTAACCATCAATGTCAGCGTTTCCGTGCCGTTGGCCGAAATCTGCAGCAGGTGACGGCCCGGCTTCAGATCATAATCGACCATCTTGCGGATGGAGGAACAGGCTGGCCCCCGGCCATGCGCAATCGAAACCGCGGGTTTCCCTGCTTCGATTACATCGATCCATGCAGCCGAACCAAGTGTCACCCGATACCGGCCAGCATCCGCCACGTCGAACAGGAACAGGCCGCCCTTACTGACCGAACCGCCGGGTTTCTCCGGCCGCACCGCATAGGCGATGTCCGGCGTCGCGCGCAGCGTCGCCTTCACCGCCTGTCCGATCGGCAGGGAGGGCGCATCAGCTGCAGCCGGGTTGGCAGCAGCCGTCACCGACACATGCTCCGCCCCCCATCCTGCCAGCTCAGACGGCAACTGGACCGGACCATCGCAGGATGGGACAGCATCGGCAGGCTGCGCCCACGCCGCATCCCATGGCGAAAGGAACAGAGCGGCGACACATAGTAACAGGCGGGATCGACTCATGACTTCGTCTCCGTTCGGTAGCCGGGGGTGGCAATCATTATATATGACCGTATATAGCGACTCGCCGGGAATGCAATTGCCGCCCGGCCAATCGGTAAAAAGGGGAATTTTCATGAGATATCGTCGCTCCACAGCCATTGCCGGGGGAATGCTGTCCCTGCTGCCGTTCTTCCCCGCCATGGCGCAGGAGAGCGATACTCATGCGGACGGACGCTTCCGGCTGGGCGAGATTCTCGTTACCGGACAGCGAGGCGACGAAGCTACGATCGGCAGCTCCACCCTGTCATCGGAAGCAATCTATGTTTTCGACCGCGCCAGCCTTGACGACGCGGCACAACTCATTCCCGGCGTCAGCACCGCCGGCAGCGGCAACAGCCGCAACGAACGCATGATCTATGTCCGCGGCTTCGATCGCTATCAGGTGCCGCTCTCGATCGACGGCATCCGCGTTTATCTGCCGGCGGACGGTCGCCTTGATTATGGCCGCTTCCTGACCGCCGACATTGCCGAAATTCAGGTCGCCAAGGGCTATGCCTCGGTGCTGGACGGCCCCGGCGCGATGGGCGGCGCGGTCAACCTTGTCACCCGCAAACCGACCAGGGAACTGGAGGTCGAGGCACGCGGCACGCTTACCCTGGACAATGACGCCGATTATGCGGGCTATAATGTCTTCGGCCTGATCGGCACGAAGCACGACCAATGGTATGCGCAGGCAAGCTATACCCGCAACTTTACCGATCATTGGGATCTTCCCAATGATTTCGCCCCGACCGAGTTCGAAAATGGCGGCGCGCGCGATCTCTCGCGCAGCCGCGACTGGCGCGTGAATGCGAAGGTCGGCTTCACCCCCAACGCCACCGACGAATATGCGCTGAGCTATACCCGGCAGGAAGGGTCGAAACATGCCCCGCTGCATGTTTCAGACAGCAGCAGCACGCGCTATTGGGACTGGCCCTATTGGAACATCCAGAATATCTATTTCCTGTCGACGACACAGCTTTCGGATATGGCGACGGTCAGGACGAAACTCTATTATAACGAATTCAAGAACAGTCTCGACAGCTATGACGACGCGACGCTGACCACGCAGACGCTACGCCGGTCCTTCAACAGCGCCTATGATGATCGCGCCTATGGCGGATCAGTCCAGCTCGATCTGAACCCGGCGACGACCGACCGGCTGAGCCTTGCCTTCCATTATCGCAACGACCTGCATCGCGAATATCAGGAAAGCTTCGCCCCCGCCCATGAGGTCGAACCCTGGCAGACCAGCCGGGAAGAAACCTATAGCGCGGCGATCGAGAACAGCCTGATGCTTTCCCCCACAATCACATTCGTCGCGGGCTTCGGCTATGACTGGCGACAGCTGCGCCGCGCCGAAGATTATGCCGATGGCGCCTTCATCCATTATCCGATCCGCAATGCCGATGCCTGGAACGCGCAGGGCGCGCTGCGCTGGACCCCGGATGCCGATACCAGCGCGCATCTTTCCGTCTCCTCGCGGGCGCGCTTCCCGACCTTGTTCGAACGGTTCAGCACCCGCTTCGGCGGCGCCGTTTCCAATCCGGGTCTGAAAGCCGAGCGGGCGACGCAGGTGGAAATCGGCGGCACAAAGCGGTTCGGCCCGGTCCGCGCCGAGGCCGCCATCTGGTATGCCCGCGTCAATGACGCGATTATGTCCTTCCCGTTCGTCTATGAAGGGACGGCAACCTCGCAAAGCCGCAATGTCGGCAATGGCGATTATTATGGTGCCGAACTGGGCCTGACGGCGACGATCACACCGACCCTGACGCTGGGCGGCAATTATAGCTGGGTGAAGCGCGATCTGGACGACCCGTCCATCACCGCCTTCCACCCGACCGGCGTGCCGAGCCACAAGGCGTTCCTCTATGCCCGGTGGACACCGCTCTCCGCGCTCAGCATCACACCTAATGTCGATATCGCCTCGGATCGCTGGGTATCCACCCCGACGGGCGCCTATTATCGCACCGGGGACTATGTGCTCGCCAATCTGCGGATCGATTACACGGTCCTCCCCGGTATCGATGTCGGGGTCGGCGGCCGCAATCTGTTCGACACCGAATATAGCACGGCAGACGGCTACCCCGAGCAGGGCCGGACCCTGTTCGTCAGCCTGCGCGCCCGCTACTGAGGCCTGCACCAGCGATCGGGGCCATCAGAGCTCAGGCCCGCTGTTGCAGAGAAATCATGCCTGCCTCCATCGGTTCAACCGGACCGGCGGAGTTTAGGATCAGGCCCCATTATTGACACCGTTAAGGCATCCAGATGGCCCGACGCAACGTCGGGCCATTGTGCTTCAAACCTCAATGGTGCCAGTAATGGGGCCTCACCCTAAGATGACACCTCCTCATGCGGGCACGACGCCGGACGCCTCCTCCGGTTCGTCGCCCCCTTGTCCTTCTGGCGCGGCGGGCAGGTCTATCGTCACCCGCAAGCCATGAGGGCTGCGATTGCCAATCACGATATGCCCGTCATGACGATCCGCGATGGACCGGGCAATGGCCAGACCAAGGCCATTGCCGCCACCCGGACGATGAGTCGATCCGCTACCCACAAATGGTTCGCACACGGTCGCAAGGCGCGCATCTTCTATGCCCGGGCCGTCATCCTCCACGATGATCCGAACCTTGTGACCGGCGCGGCTTACTGTCACCCTGCCGCCGCCACCGTGCAGTTGGGCATTATCGATCAGATTCTCGATCAACCGGGTCAATGATGTCGGTTCCCCCAGCACGACCGCGCCTTCGACCGTGTCGACCGTGACCGGCGCCTGCGGCGTCGAACATCGCTCGGCCAGCGCCCTTGCGAGTAATCCGACATCGACCGGTTCCCGCCGGGCCACCGAACTGCGGGCCATCACGATTCCATCGGCGATCAGGTGACGCATATGCTCAATTTCCCGAAACGCCGCATCGCGCGATTCATCCGGCAGAGCCTCCAGCCGAAAGGCCAGACGCGCAAGCGGTGTACCCAGGTCGTGGGCAATCCCGGCCAGAAGTGCGCTCTGCTGCCGGAAATGTTCCTGATGCCGCGCATCATAAGCCGCGAGAGCATCCGCAACCGCGAGGATTTCCGGTGAAGCTCCCTCAGGCCGGTGCACCCAGCGATGCCCTGATTTGGCATCCCGCGCGGCATCGGCCAGCCGCCGCAAGGGTCGCGCGATACGCCGCGCCACCCACCAGCCCAGCAATGACAGGAACAGGGCGACCGCGGCAATCGTCAACGCCACCACCAAACGCCAGCGCGCCACGGTCGCGCTGGGGCCGGTACGCACCGCCAGCCAGTCCGCACCGGATTGCCGGATGACCGTGAAGTCCCCCATCACGAAAGGCATGGAACGAGAGCCATCCGGCCGCTCGGGTCCGCCGGGCCGCTCCATCCGTTCCGGCGACCGGTGATGCGGAAAGGGCCCGATGGGGCCACCCGGGCCGCCACCGGCAGGACCACGGCGCGGCATATCGGAATAAGCGTAAACGGCTCCGGCTCCCTGCCCGAGCGCCTGCTTCAAAGATTGTTCCAGCTCCTCATTGCGTCGTTCGCCCAGACGGGGTGTGGGCTTTTCTGCCGAGCGCTCGACAAGCAATTCCCGGTCCCTGTTGATCCCGGGCTGCTCCCCGTTCAGCGCGGCGAGCAGGTCTTCCATATGTACGGGTGCCGCGACCGGCGGCGGACCGAAACGAATGATCGCGACAAAAGCCAGCGCCGTGGCCATGATGGCCCCTACCAGTAGCAGGAAGATACGTGTCCCGATGGTGAGACGTGCGGGCCCACGGACCGTCAACGGCAAATCAGCCCCGTTCCGATGCCATAGCCCTCACCCCGAATGGTGCGGATCAGGAAATCCCCGCCCATGGGGCGCAGCTTCTTGCGCAGTCGGCTGATATGCACGTCGATCGCCCGATCGAATATCTCACCGGACGGAGCATAAAGGCCCATAAGCTGGTCGCGGGTCAGCACCCGCCCTTTGGCCGACGCCATTCCTGCCAGAAGCCGCAATTCCGATGTCGAAAGGTCTACATTCCGGCCGTCTGGCGCCGTCAATATCCAGTTGCCCGTATCCAGCACCCATTTGCCGCTGATCCCGTGCGAAGGCGGTCCACCCTGCGCCTCCCCACCCGCCTGCTCGAGCGCCCCCCGCGGCTGGCGACGGCGCAGCACCGCCCTCACCCGTGCGAGCAACTCCCGCGGGTTGCAGGGTTTGGCGATATAATCATCGGCGCCCAGTTCCAGACCGACAATCCGATCGACATCGTGCGCCAGTGTGGAGAGCAGGATGATGGAGGCATCGACATGGCGCCCCATGCCGCGCAGCGCCGACAGACCATCCTCTTCCGGCATCAACACATCCAATATGATGACATCGAAACTTTCGGCGGCCAATATGTCGCGAAGCTCGGCAACGCTGCGCGCCTCGCGCGTATCAAAGCCATTATCACCCAGATAGCCGGCGATCAGGGTACGCAAGCCATCGTCATCATCAACGACCAAGATACGCCCGCTTGTCATAGGGGCGGGATCATCGCTTATCATCGGGGCTATCGCAATGGTCATTCGTCACGGTTCTTCAGGTAGCAATGCCGACAGCGGCCGAAGCGGTGTAGCCATCCGCAACGGAGCCCGACATGGTGACCGTCATCGCACTTTGCTGGGCCGTCATATTGTCGCCGAACACATTGTCGGAAGCGATGGACGTACTCGCGAAGTTGCGCTGACTCGTGCCGCTATAGTCGCTGCTCGCATAAACCGTAGTACATGCATCTGCCGGCATCGCGAATTGCGAGATCAGCACCGCATAACGGCCGCTGGTCGCGTTCGACAGGCTGGAATAGGCCTCGAAATGAATATGCGGATAGCGCCCCGCATAACAGCCGGGGAAAATGGTGGTAAATGTGCACTGACCATTTTCATCGGTCACCTGCACCCCGCGCAAATAGCTTTCGCCCGGCAGGTCGTAGAGCGAATAATCACCATCCGCATCGCAATGCCAGACATAGACGGCATAACCGGCCAGCGGGCTGCAACTGTCGTTCGCGTCAACGAGGGTGATGGTGAACGTCACCATCACCCCGCCGGCGACCGTCGAAGAGCTTATGAAGCTCGGGCGGATATCGGAACGCACAACGCCGGACATGACCAGAACATTGGAGGTGGCGCCGTTGGACGTATTGGTACCGTCGGCCGGATAGGGACCGTTGGTTTCATCGGCATAAACGGTGCAGGTCGAGGATGAAGACGAACTGCCGGACGATGAGGAATCGGAAGAGGTCGGCGTCGGAGTGGGGGTTGCGGTCGATGTACCGGTAGAAATCGTTACATCCGTCGAGGCCGACGAACTGTCGCTTCCCCCACATCCGACCAGAAATGCCGTGCTGCCCGCTGACGCCATCAGGCCGAGCATATGACGGCGGCCGACGGCAAGCCCTTCCAGCTCTGCCAGGTCCCGCGCCAGCCCGTGATCGCGATCTTTCCGCATTAGACACCTCATCAGCTCTCTGTATCGAAAGCCGATATAGCATCGATCAGTTGCGGGCATTTTTCGGAACTTTGCAACATTGTTGCAGCGGCCTGGGGCAATTGTTGCAAGGCCCTGTGCCCCATGATTTCAGACATGCCACGAAAAAGGGGAGAAGAGTCGGCGGACTCCCCTCCCCTCTAGATTCCGGCCCATCATGGCCTGACGCGCCTCAGGCGGCGGCAGCCTCCGCCGCCATCTGCTTGAGCGGCACCGATGCATCGGCCAGCCGTTCGGGATCGATCGCAAGGCCGCCGACCAC
Source organism: Sphingomonadales bacterium (assembly GCA_006226685.1). Lineage (GTDB taxonomy): Bacteria > Pseudomonadota > Alphaproteobacteria > Sphingomonadales > Sphingomonadaceae > Sphingobium. The sequence goes on along the minus strand of SBGG01000093.1, from coordinate 1,717 downwards.
CAGCGCCTTACCCTGCACATAATCCTTGACCGCATTCACGCAATCGAGCGCAATAACCTTACCCCCGCGCAAATAGATCAGCGAGAAGGATCGGGTCGCCGGATCGCCGCGCAACACCGTCCGGTCGAAACCGGTCGAAAGGCCAACCGTCTGCAACCGCAGATCATATTGGTTCGACCAGAACCACGGTACGGCGTCATAGGCCTCTTCCGTGCCCATGATCGATTTCGTCGCGACCTTGGCCTGATCATTGGCGTTTTGCACCGATTCCAGTCGGATCTCGGCACCGTCGGCATAACGGTTGGCGTGCAGCGCGCAATCGCCGATCGCATAGATATCGGGCAGGCTGGTGCGGCACAGGCTGTCCACCTCGACACCATTGGCGCCCTTCGCCCCGGCTTCCAGCAGCGGGCCGACCGAAGGGATGATGCCGATGCCGACAATGACCATCTGCGCGGGCAGTACCGAACCGTCCGCCATGCGGACGCCGGTCACATGACCGTCCTCGCCCTCAAAATGGCTCATCCGCGCACCCAGCCGGACATCGACGCCATGGGCGCGATGCTCCGCCTCGTAAAAGCGCGACAACTCTTCCCCGGCAACGCGGGCGAGCACGCGATCCAGTGCCTCCAGCAAGGTCACATCCTTGCCGAACTTGCGCAATACGGCCGCAGCTTCCAGCCCGATATAGCCGCCGCCGATCACGACCACATTGCGCACATCGTCCAGCTCTTCCATCATCTGGTCGACATGGGCGCGGGTCCGCACCGCATGAATGCCGGCCAGATCATGGCCTTCGCACGACAACATGCGCGGATCGCCGCCCGCCGCCCAGATCATCCGGCCATAGCCGACAGTGCGCCCGTCGGTCAGGGTCAGCACATGCGCGACCGGATCGACCGAGGCGACACGGTGCCCCAGCAGCATCGTCACGCTCCGCTCTTCCCAGAAAGCCGCCGGACGGATCAGGATACGGTCGAACGTCTTTTCGCCCGAAAAATATTCCTTTGAGAGCGGAGGCCGCTCATAGGGCAGTTCCTGTTCGTCGCCGATAATGGCGATGCTGCCCTCGAACTTTTCCTGACGCAACGCGATCGCCGCCTGGGCACCGCCATGCCCGCCGCCGACGATCACGATATCGAACCGATCGCTCACTATATTTCCCCTCCGTCGGCCTGTCTTAGTCTTCCACTCTCAGTCTTCCGGCGCGATCGTAACGCGCAGGCCGTCGACATCCTCGTTGATCACGATCTGGCACGACAGACGCGACGTATCCTGACGATGATCGGAGCTGTCGAGCAGGTCATTCTCATCCTCGCCCATCGGGGCCAGACGGTCGGCGAAGGCTGGATCGACATAGACATGGCAGGTGGCGCAGGAACAGCAACCGCCGCACAGGGCCAGCAGTTCATCGATCCCGGCATCGCGGATAGCTTCCATCACATTGAAGCCGGCCTGTGCATCAATCGTCTTTTCTTCACCTTCACGCGTCGTAACCACCAACTGCGGCATATATGCTATCCTTCCCTGTCCTGGCCCGCCCGATCTGCATGGAGCCGTCACCTGCGGGGCCCTAAGCCCCATAATGGCATAACCGTCCGACGTCCATGAATAGAATTGCCTAGGGTCAGGACCCATTACTGGCACTGTTGAGGTTTGAAGCAAAATGGCTCATCGCAAGGAGGAAAGGCGCAGGAATATGTCGATATTTCCAGGC
>SBGG01000031.1 GCA_006226685.1 Sphingomonadales bacterium | reverse complement strand
CGCGGCTGGGCCAGGATCGCGCGTATCCGTTCGCCCCGGGTAATGCGGGATTTGACGCGCGCATCGGTCATCCCGCCGAAACGGGTGAACATTTCCAGTTCCAGAAACTGCGCATAATCGAGGCGGATACGGCCCGATACCTGCCGCAGCGCGGGCCGCTGCGCCTTGCCGCCGACGCGGCTGACGCTCAACCCCACATGCACGGCGGGCCTCTGATTGGCGGCGAACAAATGGCTGTCGAGCACGATCTGGCCATCGGTGATCGAGATCAGATTGGTCGGGATATAGGCGGACAGATTGCCCGCATCGGTTTCCGCGATCGGCAGGGCGGTGAGCGACCCGCCGCCCAGTTCCGGCGACAATTTCGCCGCGCGTTCGAGCAGGCGGGCATGCAGGTAGAAAATATCGCCCGGATAGGCTTCACGCCCCGGCGGCTCGCGCGCCAGCAACGATAATTCCCGGTGGGTGGCCGCATGTTTGGTCAGATCATCGACGACGATCAGCGCATCTTGTCCGGTATCGCGAAAATATTCGGCCATGGAAAAACCGGCAAAGGGCGCGATCCATTGCAACCCCGGCGGCGTAGCGGCCGACGCAATGACGAAGATGCAGCGATCCGGATTGCCATGGGTCTTCACCGCCTCGATCACCCGCTCTATCGCCGTCGCCCGCTGACCCACGGCGACATAGATGCAGATCATGTCGCTGTTCTTCTGATTGAGGATCGCCTCGACGCCGAGCGCAGTCTTGCCGGTCGCGCGGTCACCGATGATCAGCTCCCGCTGACCGCGCCCGACCGCGAACAGCGAATCGACCACCAGCACACCGGTTTCGACCGGCTCCGACACCAGATCACGGTCGATAATTTCCGGCGCGGGCCGCTCGATCGGCCAGTAATCCTCCGCCGCCACCGGATCGCCGCCATCCAGCGGACGGCCAAGCGGATCGATGACGCGCCCCATCAGCCCCGGTCCCACCGGCACACGCACCACCTCTCCGGTGCCCGACACCCGCATCCCGGCCTCGACCCCCGAAGCCTCGTCTAGCAGCACTGCGCTGATCGTCTCGGCATCGAGCGCGAGTACGAGTCCGGTTTCCCCGCCCTGAAAATGCACCAGCTCATTGAGGCGGACATCGGGCAGGCCGGAAATGCGCGCCATGCCATCGGCGATATGGGTGACGCGGCCCAGTGTTTCCGCACAGGGCGCCAGCGACACCCGATCGAGCGCGGCGCGACTGCGCGCCAGCCAGCGCGCATCGGGGGAGGCGGCCGCGTCCGGACCGGTCGAGGCCGGAACGGGCGCAGATGCGGGGCCGCTCTCGCTTCCGCTTGCGCTCATGCCGCGCCCTCCCTGTCCTGTCGCTCAAACCCGGCCAATATGCGATCGATATCGGTACGGAAGCTATTGGCGACGACCGCATGCGGCGTCTCCAGCCGCAACCCGGCGATCAGCACAGGGTCGGTCCGAAAATCGGGCGCGAGCCGATGTCCGGTGGCACGCTCTATCGCGGCGAGGCAGGCAGCCTTACCCGCATCGTCAAGCGGTTGCGCGCTCAGCAGAACCGGCTGCTCCCCTTCCTCGCCCAGCGCCGCGCGGGTCGAAGCGGGAAGCCCGGCCAGCGCCTGCTCGAAACCGGGCAGAAAGCTGTCGGTCGCGGGCATTTCGGGCAGTCGTTCGAGCAAGCGCGCGGCAATGTCCCCCGCGAGCATCTGGGCACGGTGGCCGATGCGGCGTTCCTCATCCTTATGCGCCTGCTGCGCCGAGGCCTTCGCCTCCTCACGCATCCGGTCGACCTGTGCCTGCGCATCCTTCAGTATCGCCGCACGGCGGCTTTCCGCCTCCTGCGCGACCGCATCCAGCCGGGCGGCACGTTCATCGGCAATCGCCTTGCGCTCGGTTTCGATCTGGGCCTTCGCCTGCTGCGCGGCGGTCCGCTCGGCCTGCGCCTCATCAAGCAATTTGGCGGCGGCAGCCCGACGCTCGGCGACAATGGCCGCGAGCGGGCGGAAGAGAAAACGCCCGAGCAGCCAGAGCAGGACCAGCAGATTGACGGTCTGCAGGCCGAGGGTCCACCAGTCGATCGTCATTACCGCACGAACGGATTGGCGAACAGCACCAGCAGGGCGATGACGAGGCAGTAAATCGCCATCGTCTCGATCATCGCCAGACCCACGAACAGGGTCCGCGATATGGTGCCGGCGGCGTCCGGCTGACGCGCGATCGCATCCATCGCCGCGGCGACCGCGCGCCCTTCGCCCAGCGCCGGGCCAATCGCGCCGAAAGACACGGCGATGGCCGCCGCCAAGATGCTGATTTCCTCTATGGTCATGCTTTGCTTTCCTGATCGGGGTCGGTTGGGGGTTGGGGTGCGGCGCCTGCCGGATTTTCACCGCCGCCTTCGCCGTTCACCGCGGCGCCGATGAACACCGTGGCGAGGATCGCGAAGATATAGGCCTGCACCGCGCCGGTCAGCATATCAAGCGCCATCAGCGGAATCGGCACCAGCAACCCGGCAAGCGAAAGGATGATACCGATCACGAACACGCCGCTCATCACATTGCCGAACAGGCGGACGATGAGGGAGAAGGTGCGGGTGATCTGCTCGACAATATTGAGCGGAATCATGATCCAGCTCGGTTCGGCGAAACTGCGCAGATAGCCGCCCAGGCCCTGGCTGCGGATGCCGTACCAGATGATGGCGACGAACACGATCAGCGCCAGCGCCGCATCGGTTTCGATATGCGCGGTCGCCGGTTCGACACCCGGCAACAGCGAGGACCAGTTGGAAATGAGAATGAACAGGAAAATCGTGCCGATCAGCGCGCGATAGGGCGCCGGGTCGGCCTGCATCACGTCGGTGATCTGGCTGTCGACCGCGCCTGTCACCATTTCCGTCGCCGCCTGTACCGTACCGGGCCGCAATGCGAGACGGCGCGTAAGCAGGATCGAAAAGAGCGTGAGTGCGGCCATGATCACCCATGTCGCGACGACCGGCTGGGTAATCGGCACCGGGCCGATATGGAAAAGCGGTTCGATGACCAGCGGCGACTTCATCGCTCCACCTTCCTTTCGCCGCGCATGATCACGACCCGCCCGAGGAAAAAGCCCGCTCCCCCCGCCAGCAACGGCCCCGCCCCCAGCCGCGCCAGACCGAAGAGGACAAGTCCTGCCAGCACCAGTCGCGCCAGTTGCAGCAGCAGCGCGCGGACCGCCTGCCCCTCCACATAGCAGGCGCAGATCCGTCGCAGCGAGCGGAAATGAAACAGCCCGAGCGCAAAGCCCGCGGCAAGGCCGAGGAACAGCAGCAGCAACGGAGGAAGGGACAGCGCAGCGGTCATAGGCGGTGATGCATCCATTTCCACGCGGACCAGAAACCGACAACGGCGCCGATCATCAGCAGCGGCGCGGAAAAGAAAATGCCGCTCCCCATCCGGTGATCCAGCCAGCGGCCGAGGAACAGCGCCAGCAATGCGGGGACCACGATCATCCAGCCAAGCACGCCGATCTGGCCGAAACGGACACCGAGCGACGGCTCAGGATCTTCCACCCCACGGCGCGCCCGGTCGGCGGCCTCCCGCGCGGCGCGGGCGAGATGATCGGGCGTGTCGTCGGGCTCCGCCATCACCCCTCCTCACCATCAGCATGGGAAAGGCCTTCCCATCCCTTTGTCACATCGGGCGCGAAATCATGCATCATCCTGCGGATGAGCTGAGCATGCAGGCGCATCTGCGCAACGCGGGCCCGCCTGTCCGCCTCGGTTTCCGCACCGCGCGCGCTTTCCACCTGCCGTTCCAGCGTATCGAGCCGGTCGCCGAGCACCGCCTCGCGGCAGGCAATCGCCACCTCTCCGCCGGTCAGGGTGAACACCCCGCCCCGGATCGCGCAATAATGCTCCACCTCGTCCGGCCCGCGCCAGCGCACCACCGACGCGGGCAGCACGGTCAGCAGGTCGGCATGGCCGGGCCGGATACCGAAATGGCCGCTGTCATCCATCGCGCGAACCGCCCTTATGTCACCGGCATCGACAACCGTGCGTTCCGGCGTCGCAATGCGCAGGTGCAGCGCGCGGCTCATACGCTTTCCTTCTGCGCGGCCTGTTCCTTCGCCCGCGCCTCGTCCAGCCCGCCGATCATGAACAGCGAATCCTCGCGCCAGCCGTCGCATTCGCCGTCGAGAATCGCCCGGCACCCGGCAATTGTA
>SBGG01000062.1 GCA_006226685.1 Sphingomonadales bacterium | reverse complement strand
ATAATCGTCGGCACCCGCATCCAGACCGTTGATACGGTCTTCCAGGCCGCTGCGCGCGGTCAGGATGAGGGCGGGAGGTTCGCTGACGGGTTTTCGCATGCGCAGCCACTGCTCGCCATCGCCGTCGGGCAGGCCGAGATCGAGAATCACAGCGTCGAACCGGGCGACGGCAATGGCCGCATCGGCATCGGCGAGGGTGTTCGCGATGTCGCAATTATACCCCTTGTCCTTCAGCCCTTCGGCGATCAGGTTCGCGAGCCGGACATTGTCCTCAATTATCAATATCCGCGCCATCCTCTTTTCCCAGACTCCGATATAAGGAGCGCCGTACCGGACTTTTCTGCCCGACGTCCGCCTAGAATGTCGGATGGGCGCGCGGGGATCAACGCCCGATCCGGATAGGGAGGCATATTCTGCCGATTCATGCTGACCGCATGCTGACGAACGGGGTGATGAAGAAAAGCGGAGGTGGACGCCCTTTTCAGGAGAGTGGCGAACAACGAATGGAGGAACAGGCGTTCTCATAAAAAATTCAGTGAGTTGACGCTGTTCTCCCGATCTCCTGCAATCACTCTCCCGTATCTTTATGGGACAGGTTTTTGCACCGTTCCGGCAAATATCAGGGGGTCCCCGGGCGGGGATATATTCAACCGGCCAACATGGCGATTGTCCCGTCAGACATGGAAACACGCCATGTCAGTCCGCGTCATCCTGTGGGGGATGGTGTGGGGCTACCAGTTGGGAGAATCACGATGGCACGTTCACGTTTACCTGAAGGCAGCTCGGGGCCGAGCACCCCGCCGCCGCCGACCACGACCACGCCGGAACCGCCCGCAACGCCGTGGATTATCGGTACCGATCTCAATGACGTTATCAACCTGCGCGAGCCGTCCTCGGCCGCACATCTGCCCGCCAATGCGCGTGCCGGTGCAGGCAATGACTTCGTGATGGGCAATTTCAACCAGAACATCATCGAAGGCAATGAAGGCGCCGATACACTGGTCGGCGGTACGGGTTCGAGCACCCTGCCAGGTACCGAAGATACCCGCATCGCGAGCGGGCAGGATTTCATCAAGGGCGGTTCGGGCAATGACGTCATCGTCGGTGACGAAATCGACCCCAATGCCCAGGGCATCGTTCCGGTCGAAAATATCTATGACGGCAATGACCAGCTCGATGGTGAAGCCGGTAACGACCTGATTTACGGTAATGGCGGTAACGACACCATGACCGGCGGTACCGGCAATGACACGCTTTACGGCGGTTCGGGCAATGATGCCCAGGCCGGCAATGAAGGCGATGACGAGCTGTATGGCGAAGCCGGCAACGACACCCAGAGCGGTGGGTCGGGCGACGACTATCTCGATGGCGGGGCCGGAAACGACTGGCAATATGGCAATGAAGGCGATGACCTTCTGATTGGCGGCGATGGCAACGACAATCAGCGCGGTTCGGAGGGCGAAGACACGCTCTACGGCGATGCTGGCGATGATGTTCAGCGCGGCGGTCAGGGCAATGATGAAGTCTATGGCGGCGCCGGCAACGATACCATGTTCGGTGATGACGGCAATGATGCGCCGGGCGGCGACATGGGTAATGACGGTCAGGAAGACGGCGTCGATACCGATGCGGGTGGCAATGACCTGATGTTCGGCGGCGACGGGGATGACCGTATGGACGGTCAGCTCGGCGATGACACGCTTTACGGCGATGCGGGCAATGACGACCTGCGCGGCGATAGCGGCGACGACTATCTCTATGGCGGCGCTGGTGCCGACTTCGTTCAGGCGGGTGCCGGCAACGACTATGTCGATGGTGGCGAGGGCAAGGACGTGCTGAACGGCGCGGACGGCATGGATAGCATCTATGGCGGCGCCGATAATGATGAAATCTACGGCGATGCCGAGGCGGACTATCTGGTCGGCGGCGCCGGTGACGATTTCGTCAATGGCGGCACCGGCAATGACCATGTCGAAGGCAATGGCGGCGACGACGTGCTGAACGGCAATGAAGGCGCCGACGATGTGTTCGGTGGAGACGGCAACGACCTTATCCACGGCAATGAAGGCGATGACGGCGAGGTCGGCGGCGTCTGGGGGCTGTATGGCGGTGCCGGTAACGACACCATCTATGGCGACGACGGCGACGACGACATGTTCGGCGAAGATGGCGATGACGCCATTTATGGCGGCAACGGCAGCGATTATGCCGAGGGTGGAGCCGGCAACGACTTCATGAACGGCGAGAATGGCAACGACTATCTCTATGGCGACGACGGCGATGACTCCGTCTACGGCATGGCGGGCGACGATGTTCTTGAAGGCGATAACGGGGACGATTACGTCAACGGTGGCGCCGGAATGGACAAGGTCGGCGGCGGAGAGGGTAACGATACTCTCGATGGCGGCATCGACAATGACAGCCTCTGGGGTGATGCCGGTGATGACGATCTGTCCGGCGGTCGTGGAGACGACTTCCTCGACGGCGGTGACGGCGATGATGTTCTGAATGGCGGCATGGGCCGCGACATCTTCGCCTTTTCGATCGCGGATAACGGATATGACTATATTGAGGATCTCAGCCTCGCGAACCGCGACACGATCCAGATCGATGTCGCCGATCCGTTCACCTTCAACCAGAATGCGATCACGGTAACCGATGACGGCGCCGATACGACGTTGACCTTCGGAACTGAAACGGTCTTCATCGAAGGGCTGACCGGTGGGTCTTTCGCGGTGCTGCAGTTTGACAGCGTCGCGGATGTCAACGCGTTCAGCCAGGGTAATGCCGGCTATGACGTGATCCAGTTCGTCTGATTTTGATCCGACCGACAATTGCCCGGAGTGGCGTGATTTCGAACGAAATGGGAAATTTCGCAGTTTGAAAATCACATAAGGCCGAACCGCATTTTGACGGGATCAAAATCGGGAAAGCCCGGTTCGGGTAAAGGGAAGGGGCGCCTTTGGGCGCCCCTTTTTTTATGATTCCGATGTTCGCTGGCCGGACAGCAGAGCGCTGCCTGTTCGCTCTTCAGTACGCCATGACGATAAGGATATGCTTTGAAATTCAGCCGTTTAGTGGACGTGAAGAAAAGGGGCTGTCTGTCTGTCCCATTTTGGAAACAAGGACAGGATGAGAAGTATAATGTCCCTATAAGGGGGCATAAGATTCCGCGGAGATAAGACATCACCGGCCGGAGGGGACGGCTTATGGTGAGTCGGTCCTCTTCTGGGGAGCGTGTTGAGCCTGTGTTCAGCCTTCGGCCATCGGAAAGCGGATCGTTGCGGGGTGGGCCCGGCGCTATCACGCCGGTCGATCCCAAGCGCCCGGCGTTCAGTCTCAACCTTTTTGGTTCTTCGCAGGGCGGAGCGGATTCATCCGCCGGCAATAGCGAGCCACCTGAAGTGCCGTTTCCTCCGGAGAGCGGGAATGGCGACAACCCAACGGATCCGCACGCTCCTGAAGTGCCGACGGGACCTTCCGATCCGGGGACGGGAGGCGGTCCGGAGGATCCCGATGGCGGGCAGCCCGGTAGCAATGATGATCCCTCTGGTGGTCGCGATGACGAAAAGGGTGACACAGGGGGGGCTCCGGCAGAGGATGATGAGCGCCCGCGGCTGGAGCCGGGGGAGGAAGGCGCATCCGGTGCGGAAGGGAATGGATCGGGCGGCAGCAATAACGGCAATGCCGGCGGAAACGATCATGGTAGCGAGGAGCAGGAAGGGAACCAGGGAGGGGGCTCCGGTTCCGATGGCGACCTGCCTGAGGGTGGACCGGATGACAGTGGCGGCAATGGCGGAGAAGGTTCTTCAGGAGAGGGGAGCGGAGGGAATACTTCAGGCCCCGGCGGTGGGGGGGCTGACGGGGGCGAAGGCTCAGGTGAAGATGATGAGTCTCCCGATCCGGAAAATAATGGCGGGCCGGATGGTGATGGAAACAACGATAGCGGCGGTTCATCCGGGGGAGGGACGGGCGTTGGGGACGGCGATGACGGATCGTCGGGGAATGGTGAGGGTGGCGGCAGTGGTTCGGGAAATGCCGGGGAGGAAGATGGTCCCGGTTCTGATGGTAACGGCAACGAAGATAGTGACGGCGGCCATGCCGGCGCGGGGCGCCCTCGTTTATTACCCGGACTGGGAGAGCAGGGCGCAGCGGCACCCAATCCGCCGGGGCTGACGATCGAGGCGGCGCAACTGATCGGTACGGGGGATTCCGAACGGATCGATCTCCATCAGGCCGGGATGCCTGACAATGCGCGGGGCGGCGGCGGCGATGATATAGTGCTGGGCACGTTCGAGCAGAACCGGTTGCTGGGGGATGAAGGCAATGATCTTCTGATCGGCTTTTCCGCCGGTGAAGGCGGAGAGGGTGATCGTCTGGAAGGTGGTGAAGGCGACGATATATTGATCGGCGATGATTTCGCAGGTGAGAATATCAGCTTGCTGCACGGCATCGACAGCCCCGGCGATGAGGCCGATGATCTTCGCGGAGGCGCCGGGAACGACCTGATCTGGGGCGGCGGCGGCGATGACAGCTTGTCGGGCGATGACGGCAATGATGTGCTCTATGGCGGCGCGGGGATTGATTTTCTGCGCGGGGGCGCGGGTGACGATCAGATCCATGGCGGTGCCGGTAATGATGAAATCTGGGGCGGCGCGGGGAATGACCTGCTTCTGGGTGAGGATGGCGACGACCTGATCCATGGCGGCGCGGGAGACGATGTTCTGTCCGGCGGGCAGGGGGATGACAGCCTCCTTGGTGACGAAGGCGATGACAGTCTCGATGGGGAAAGCGGTAATGATGTGCTGCACGGCGGAGCCGGGAATGACTGGCTGGTGGCGGGCGATGGCGATGACCTTCTCTTCGGCGAGGATGGGGACGACCATCTGATCGGGGGCACGGGCATTGACCGGATCGATGGCGGTTTGGGGGCGGACTGGATCGAGGGCGGTGAAGACAGCGACGATCTGCGCGGCGACAGCGGTGCCGATACGATCCTGGGCGGCGGCGGTCATGACTATATTCAGGGGGGAGCCGGGAACGATCTGCTTCAGGGCGATGATGGCAACGATCTGATCGAAGGTGCGGATGGTGCCGACACTATCGCCGGGGGCGAAGGGGCGGACAGCCTTTTCGGTGCGGCGGATGAGGATGATATCGCCGGTGGTGATGGTGATGACCAGATCGATGGAGGCGTCGGGGCCGATGTTCTGACCGGGGGGGCCGGGGACGATACGGTGCTGGGCGGTGATGGCGACGACAGCATCGATGGTGGCATGGGTAATGATGCGATCGACGGGGGGATGGGCGACGACCTGATCCATGGCGGCATGGGCGATGACATGATCATGGGAGGGAGCGGTGCCGATATCCTCTTCGGAGAGGAAGGATATGACCGGATGTTCGGGCAGGCCGGAAATGACACCATCCATGGCGGTTTTTCGGCGGATAGCATCCGTGGCGGTGATGGGGATGATGATATTTTCGGCGATGACGATGCTGACGATCTTTATGGCGATGCGGGTAATGACTGGCTGATGGGCGGTGATGACGACGATGTGCTGGATGGGGGCGCCGGGGATGACGGGCTGGAAGGAGGAAACGGTGATGACGGCCTATATGGCGGCGCGGGCAATGATTTTCTGTTCGGCGATGCCGGGGATGACCTGCTCATGGGCGAGGATGGTGACGATCGGCTGGAAGGGGATAGCGGAAACGACATGTTGACAGGGGGAGCGGGCGCGGACCGGTTCGTCATTACGGTAGGAGAAGGGGGCGTAGACCTTGTTACCGATTTCGATTTCGTCGATTTCGATCGGATCGTTATCGCTATCCCCGACCCGACCCATTTCGATATGGAACAGCTTCGCCTGGTGGATGACGGTCAGGATCTGCACCTGATGATCGGTGATACCGGTGTCGTTATCGCGTCGATGGGAAATGGCGGCTTTGCGCCTTTCGGGATTGACAGCATTGATGATCTGAATGCGGTGAGCCAGGGGCAGGCCGGATATGACATGATCGTTTTCGAATAGCCCATTTCCCGGGTCCGGCGGTCCATTCTGGGCGCTGGAAATACTATGCGCCAATGCACTGAAGGCCTGGTTCTGATGCGATCAGGGCGGATATGAGGGCCCTAGCGCCGCCAGAGTGTGAAGCGTAGCCGGATGAAGAGGTTTGAGCGCTTTTCATCGCCTCAGGGTCCTGACCCTAGGGTCAGGACCCTGACATGCGGATGGGGTATCAATGTTGTTTTAAATATAGCCGTCAAAAAAATGTCATGACTACTTTCCTAATATTTGGGTGGAGTCGATCAGAAGGCTTGCAGATGGCTTTTCAATATCATGTCCCCGAATATGGACTTGCTGCGTTTGCGAAAGTGGAGGTGGCGGGGTGTGTCATGATGCGGTTGGGGTAATGGAGTTCCGAGATCAGGAACTTCACCAAGAGTCTGTTGTGTTTTTTTGTTATATATTTGAATATAAAGGATAATTTTTAAAAATTCGAACAGTGTTTCGGAACGCGAATAGCCGTTTTCAGCTGAGGAAAGTTGTTTTTTCTCGCTGTATCGAAACAGGACTGGAATTATAACTAAAGTTCCAATTGAGGTACATCTAAAGTTGACAATCTTAACCAAATATTGATTTACTTAAGATGCACCGGGTCGAGTCGTGGGTTGGGGGCATTCTGACCGACGGCGTGAGTGTCACAGCGATAATTACAGCAAAATATCCGATTAATTGATTCACCCCGTTCGCGGGGTGGGGGGGGTGAACCAGTGCGCGCGCTTCGTGGAGAGAGAGGCGGGTCGGGCGGTAGCGACGACCTGCTTAGCCAGTCTGTCAGGCAAATCAGGCGCTATGGCGCAATCATGCTCCTGTTGTCGGGGGCGATCAATATATTGGGCATTACATTGCCCCTGTTCACCATGCAGGTGTTCGACCGCGTCCTGTCGAGCCGCAGTCTGGATACGCTGTTCTTTCTCGCACTGGCGGCGATATTGGCGCTCATCACCGTGGCGTGTCTTGACGGGGTGCGCAGTCTGGTGCTCGGCCGCATCGGCGAATGGCTGATGCAGCGGCTCGGTCCGGACGTGCTGGCCCGGTCGATCGAACGGCGGCTCGTCGATAATCAGCTCCGCACGGAAATGCTGCGCGAAGTGTCGCAGCTTCGCGGCTTCATCTCCGGTCCGGGCGTGCCCGCGATGCTCGATGTGCCGTGGATGCCTTTTTACCTGCTGATCGCGTTTCTGATCCATCCCTGGCTGGGCGCGATTTCGCTGGTGGGCATGGCGTTGCTGTTCGGCCTTGCCTTCATCAACGAGAAATTCAACAGCAAGGATATGCGCGCGGCCGCTGCGGTTGGCGTTGAGGTGCTGCGCAATGGCGATGCGATCATGCGCAATGCCGAGGTGATCGACAGCATGGGCATGGCGCCGCAGATAACGAAGCGCTGGTCGCGCGCCATGTATCGGGAGCTGCGTCTGCAGGATCGCGTGCATTGCCGGGGTGCGATATTGGTCAGCGTAACGCGGCTGACGCGGTCGGTGCTGCAGGTAGTGCTATACGCCAGCGCGGCCCTTCTGGTGCTGGAACAGCAGATGACCGGCGGGGCGATGCTGGCCGGGGCAATCATCATGAGCCGCCTGCTCGCGCCGATGGAATCGATGTTCCTGCACTGGCGCTCGCTGATGCTCATTCGAGAGATTTACGGTCATCTTCAGGCGTTTTTCGCTCTGCCGCCGTTGCGCTCGGCCGAGACCAGCCTGCCGCGTCCGAAGGGGCAGATCATGGTTGACCGGGTGACGATCGCAATGCCGGGGCATCCGGCACCGATCCTGCGCAGCGTCACTTTTACGCTCGAACCCGGTGAGCATCTGGCGATTATCGGTCCGGCGGCATCGGGCAAGACGACGCTGTCGCGCATCCTGCTCGGGATCATGCGGCCGGGGCAGGGGTCGGTTCGGCTCGACGGCATGGACGTGTCGAAGTGGCAGAGGCAGGATCTGGGGCCGCATATCGGCTATTTGCCGCAGGATGTGGAATTGTTCAGCGGAACGGTTGCGCAGAATATAGCGCGCTTCACGGCCTGCGAAGATAATGAGATCATCCGGGCTGCCCGCATGGCGGGGTGCCATCAGATGATCCTCAACCTGCCCAATGGTTATGATACAGAGATTGGCGAGGGCGGGGTGTTTCTTTCCGGCGGACAGCGTCAGCAGGTGGGTCTGGCCCGCGCCTTGTTCGGAAGGCCCCGACTGGTGGTGCTGGACGAACCCAATTCCAATCTCGACAGTAATGGCGACACCGCGCTCAAAGCTGCGCTGGAGCGGTTGCGGGCGATGAATGTCACCACGATTGTCGTTACCCACCGCCAGTCCCTTATCAGCCATGTGGACAAGCTGTTGTTCCTGCAAAACGGCATGGTGAAGGCTTTTGGGCCGGTTGCGGAAGTGATGATCCGGTTGCGCAACGGCGTGAAGGATGGCGAGGGTCAGATTTCCCGTGAATTGCCGTCCCGGCAACGGGTGGAAAGAGGCGTGAAGACCATCGCCGTGCCGAAGAGTGACGAGGATGATGAGGAACCGGACTCCCTTGACGGGGCGCAAGACGATACGACGGAGGTGGCGGCATGAAGGCCCGGTTGCTGGCCGACCCGGCGATCGCCGCCGAGGAACCGTTCGGTCCCACCCCCGGAATAGCACCGCTTATTCGTATCGCCGGGTTGGTGGTGCTTGGTTTCGGCCTGATCTTCGTCCTCTGGGGGCTGGTCGCACCGCTCAGCAAGGCGGCGGTCGCTCCGGGAGTCGTACAGGTCGAAGGTCGCCGCCGCACCGTGCAGCATCTGGAAGGCGGTATCGTCAGCGAGATACTCGTCCGCGAAAACGGGCATGTGAAGAAGGGGCAGCCGCTGATGCGCCTCGATACGGTGCAATCCGGCGCTGCCGCCGATGCTGCCCGGTCGGAATATTTCTCGCTGTTGGCAGAAAAGCAGCGGCTTGAGGCGGAGCTGAACGGCCGGGGCGCGGTTGCGTTTAGCGAGGAACTGAGCGCGGCTGGAAATCGGGCGCAGGATATATTGGACAATCAGCGCGCGTTGATGACGGCGCGCAGTGCGTCCCTTTCCGGCCAGGTCAATATATTGCGCACCACAGCCTCTCAGGCTCAGGCCGAGGTCGATAGCCTGGAGGCGCAAATATCCTCTCAGCGATCCCAGCTCGAATTGCTTCAGGGGGAACTGGCAACCGTGCGGCAACTGGTGAGCGAAGGGCTGGAGCGCCGGTCCCGCCTGCTCGAGCTGCAACGTGCGGTGGCGAGCGCGCAGGGGCAGATCGGCGCGCTCACCGGGCAGAAGGCGCGGGCCAGCCGCTCCATGTCGGAAGCTTATGCCCGGATCAGCGCGCTCAGCAGCGAAAGGCGGGACGAAAACCAGACCCGGCTGCGTGATATTCAGATGCAGCTTAACGGGGTGCGTGAGCAGTTGAAATCGGCTGCCGACGTCAATCAGCGTCGGACCATCGTCGCGCCTGCGGATGGGCAGGTGGTTCAGTTGCGCTATACCACTGTGGGCGGCGTGGTGCGTCCCGGCGAGGCGGTGATGGATATCGTGCCGGATCGGCAGCAATTCGTCATTCTCGCGCGGGTACGGCCGATCGACATTGAGAATGTCGTGGTGGGCCTGCCGACCGAGGTGCGATTGCTGCCCTATAGCGGCCGCAAGGTGCCGATGCTGATCGGCCATGTCGTTTCGGTGTCGGAGGATGCGATTATCCCGACCGAACCGGGGGCACAGCCTTATTATACGGTCGAAGTCGAAATCGACGATGCCGAAAAACTGAAGAATATGAACGTCAAACTGCTGTCGGGCATGCCGACGGATACATATATAATATTGGGTAAGCGGTCGCTCTTTTCCTATCTTATTCAACCCTTTGCCGACAGTTTCCGTCGGTCGTTCCGGGAGCAATAAGATGATCCTTGGAGTGAACCATGTCAGAACTGGCTGTGACTGTCCCCGTTTCCGGTGATGGAGGGGATCGGCAGATCGTCACCGAACGGCGACGCGTCACCCGGCATCCCCCGAGGGCTTTGCCCGCCAACGGCAATCCCCAGATCAGCGTTGACGGCAGCCCGATAGCGGGCGTCTGGAAAGCGGCGGTGGAGCTTTCGGGTGGAGATTGCTGCGTCGGCATATTGAAGATCGCCAACCCCAATGTCCGGGGCACCATCTTCTCGTCGGGGTGCAGCCAGTCCGACCTTGCCTTCATGAATGTCGATGGCCTGCGCCTGTGGCTGGAGGCCAATGTCGCGAGCCATGAGCATGAGGGCGTTCACGTCGCCACGGTCGATCCACGGGAAGTGGCGGAGGTCGCCAATCTGCCGTGGCTCAAACATCTTTCGACGCTGGCGGCGGGGCGCGCCGAAGTGACGAGTGAGGGCGCCCTGTGGGTGCTGATCGGCTGGCGCGGCGAGATGGGATCGGCGGAAATCAACCGTCGCCGTCTCTCGCTGTCGCTGCGTGTGCTGGCGCATTGTGCGATCAGCTATAATGACTATTCCCGGCGGGAAAGGCGGCTCCAGATATTGGAGGGCATGATTGACGAACTGGCGCCCGCGCTGATGCTCGTCAATGCGGCCGCGCAGGTGTTCTGGACCAATTATCGCGCCGAACTGATCCTGGCCGAGCGTCACCTGCTCATTCGCAATGGCGGCAATATGCTCGCTTCCCGGACCCCTTCCAATACGGCCTTGTTGCGCGAAGCGATCAGTGAGGCCATCGCGCTCGCTCCCTGCGACGATGAGGAAAATGACCGCTACCTGCTGATGCCGCGCGATGACGGATCGGAGGATGTCATTGTGTTGCGGCCGGTGTCCGGGCGTCAGGGGCTGGAAAGCAACAGGGCGGTGATGGTGATCGTACCGCAGAACGATATGCTGGCGCTCGCCGCGAAGCTGGTAAGCCTTTACGGTCTCATCCCGTCCGAGGGGCGTTTTGTCAGCGCTATCGTCTATGCCGGTTCCCCGGCGGAGGCCGCGGTTCAGCTCGGTATCACCGATCAGACCGCCAAGACCTATATGAAGCGTATCTATGCGAAGCTGGGGATCAGCAGCCAGCTCGAACTGGGGATGCTGCTCGCATCGCTGGCGCCACCGCTGCGCATTTCCCTGCCGCCGCCTGCCGCTTCGTCTCCATCGCCTGTCACTGCATTTTGAAGCTTTCGAAAGGGATCCCCCGATCATGGCCGTGATATTCTGCCTCCGCGCCGGTGCGGCGCTTTCCGCCATCATGCTCTGTCTCCCGCAGGCGGGCAGGGCGGAAGATCAGATGACGTTGCAGCAGGCCTTTGTCGCTGCTTATGCAGACAGTCCGACCTTGCGGGCGGACCGGGAAGGGCTGAAAATACTCGATGAGGACGTGGCGGCGGCGCGCTCCGCCGGGCGCCCTACGCTTCAGGGGGAAGGTACGATCACCCGCGCGGAAATGGATGTGGTCGGTACCGGCTATATCGTCGGCGCGCGACTGACCCAGCCGGTGTTCCGGGGCTTTCGCGTTTCCAACAATATCCGCGCGGCGAAAGAAAATGTGCGGGCGGGGCGGGAATCCCTGCGTCAGAGCGAGATCGACACTTTCTATTCGATCGCCGAGCAATATTCCGCCGTGCTGCGCGATCGGGAGGTGATGACGCTGACGCACGAAATGATCGACAATCTCACCACCGTCAAACTGGCGGAGGAGCGGCGGCTGGAACTGGGGGAGCGGACGAAGACCGATGTCGCGCAGGCGCAGGCCCGGCTTGCTTCGGCACAGGCGACATACAGCCGCGCGGCGCAGCGTCTTGCCGAAAGCGAGACCCGTTTCCGCTCTCTGGTCGGGAAGGATGCGGCGAAGGATCTGGCGCCCTTGCCGCCATTGCCTCAGATTCCGGCCTCGCGGCAGGAGGCGATCGACCTTGCCATGGAGTTCAGCCCCCGGATCAGGCAGAAAAAGCTGGAGGCGAAGGTTGCGAAGCATCAGGTCGATGCGGCGATGGGCGGGCTGGCGCCGCAGGTGGATTTCGTCGCCTCAATCAACCATCGGGATGAAATCGTTCAGATATTGGGCCGTAAACTGCGTCAGGATTTTGCGACCTTTCAGGCGGTAATGACCGTTCCGATCTTTCAGGGCGGGGCCGAATATGCGGCGATCCGGCGTGCCCGTCATACGCACAATGTGCGGATGATAGAGGTGGATGAGGAAAGCCGGTCCGTCCATGCCGATGCAGCGGTCGCATGGGACAGGTTCGTCGCGGCGCAGCAGGCGCGCGCCGCGCTCAACGATGCGATCAAGGCCAATGAGGTTGCGCTTTCCGGGGTTCGGCGCGAGGCATTGCATGGGTCGCGCACGACGCTGGATATACTCGATGCGGAGCTTGAATTGCGGGATGCACGGGCCGCCCATGTGGCGGCGGTGCATGATGAATATGTAGCCAAATTCGGTCTGCTGGCGGCTTTGGGTACCGCAACGGCGGCGGATTTCGACCTTGAGGTTACATCTTATGATCCCGATGAGCATTATCGGGCGACGCAGGGACGCTGGATTGGAACCAGACCATGATCCGGCCTCTCAACATCCTTTTCATTCATCAGAATATGCCGGCGCAATTCAAGTTTCTGGCTCCGGCGCTGGCCGCGGATGGGCACAGGGTGTTTTTCCTTACTCAGGCCTGCCGCGCCCGTTTGCCGGGCGTGACCGAGGTTATTTATCCGACGCCTGAAAAGGGCAGGGAGGATAGCCACCTTTATTTGCGTCCGTTCGAGAATGCGGTGCTGCATGGGCAGGCGGTGGCGCGCGCGCTGGGTGAGCTGAGGGAGCGTGGGATCGTACCCGATCTGGTGATCGCCCATCCCGGTTGGGGCGAGGCGCTGTTCATCAAGGATGTGCTGCCCCGCGTGCCGCTCATCTGTTTTGCCGAGTTCGGCTATCGCGGGCGTGGGCTGGATGTCGGCTTCGATCCTGAGGAGCGAACCAGCCTGAGTACGATATGCCGTGCCCGTGCGCGCAATGCGCATTTGTTGCTCAGTCTGGAAGCGGCCGACGCGGCGGTCAGCCCGACCCGGTGGCAGAAAGCCAGTCATGCGTCGGCACTGCAATCGAAGATAGAGGTGATTTTTGACGGCATCGATATCGGGAAGGTTGGTCCGCGCCCTGATGCCGTTGTGACCTTGCCCAATGGCCGCACGGTGCGGCGGGGGGATCCGGTCATCACCTATGTGGCGCGCAATCTGGAGCCTTATCGCGGCTTTCGCAGCTTCATGCGGGCCATACCGCTGATTCAGAAGCGGCGGCCCGATGCCGAGATTGTCATCGTCGGCGGTGATGGCGTCAGCTATGGTCGCTCCCCCGCCGGGTTTGCCAGTTGGCGTGAGGCGATGGATGCCGAAGTGCACTATGATGCCTCCCATGTGCATTTCATGGGGAAGCTGCCCTATGAGGCGTATCTCGATGTCCTCGCGATCGGCGCGGTTCACGCCTATCTCACCTATCCTTTCGTGCTGAGCTGGTCCTGTGTCGAGGCTATGGCGGTGGGCGCGGTTGTTGTGGGGTCGGATACCGGCCCGGTCAGGGAAGTGATCCGCGATGGAGAGAATGGTTTGCTGACCGACTTTTTCGATGGCCCTGCGCTTGCCGACCGGCTGGTCGGGGTGCTGCATGCGCCGGAGCGCTATGCGCCGTTACGACAGAAGGCGATCGATACGGTGCATTGTCACTATGGCGTCGACCGAAGTCTGGCCGCATGGCGGTCGCTGATCGATCGGGTGACGGCGGTTCGGGCCGAAAACCGGATCGCATCACATGGCGCAAGGATGGCAGCTTCCGCCAATCGTGCAACACGACGGCGTACGCAGGCCTTGCGGCGAGCATCGCAGTAGGGGAGCGTCTGACACCATCGGATTTCGGTTCGGGTAATATTTCCACATAACGGGCAATGGCAATATCGGGCGGCAACTATCCGATGATCGCCTGCATGGGGGCAGGCGATAGGCAACGCATCGTCCGATACCGGTTTCTGGGGGCAGGGCCCATTGGAGGCAGGCGGGAGAAGGGCGTCGTCGGGACGCTGAGGCCTGCCGTCTGCCCGCGGGAAACTGGACAAACAGGGCGGCAGCCATGGGTGGCCACCCTAAGCGCAACAGGATTGGAACGGATGTGGTCGGGAACGTTGGAAGGGAAAGCGCCTCTGCCGTCCACTTATAGCTTTTGGCTGGTTTCCTGCTGTTGCAAATGCCGGGCGGATGAAGCGAGGTCCTCGATTTCCCGGTCGATCATCTTCAGCGAATAATCGCCCAGCCATATGGGCGACACATCAGGTGCAACAATTCGCCGGTACCAGATCCCATGGCCGATCGACATGATGATATGGGCGAGCAGGGCGCGGCGCTCCGCCAGAGCAGGGCCGGGTGCCATTACTTCGAGCGCCGTGGCGATGGCTGCGCGGACATGGGCATCGGTCGCGCGGACAATGGCGGCGATGCGTTCATTGCGCGACGCTTCGGCATTGATTTCGGCGAACATCGCGCAATTGTCCTGACTGCAATTGCTGTCCGGGGCATCATTATAGAGAAAACGTTGCAGCCATTCCCGCGCTGCCGCAGGGTTTCGCTCCTGAGACGCCTTGCACAGGCCGTTCTCATCCAGCTTTGCCCCGATATGGCGCTGGACGATTTCCGCGACAATATCTTCTTTCGAGGAAAAATCCCGATAGATCTGCCCGACCTTGATATCGGAATCCGCAGCGATCTGCGCTACGCCTGTTCCATGAAAACCCTTTGTTACAAATAGCTTACGAGCAGTTTCTGCAATATGTTGTCGTCGGAGCATTGCTCGTGTCGCACGGACTTTTCTCTCCTTATCATTATCATTCATTGTGATTCCCTCTTGCGCTTGCATCGCAATCATAATCGAGCTAGAGGGCTCCCGTCAAACGTGAGTGACTGTTCACTCACATAAGGAAAAGGCTCTATGCTAAGATCGTCCGCTGCCCTTGCCCTTGCCCTTTTTCTGATGAGCTGTGGGAAACAGCCCGATGGACAGGGGCAGCCGACCGCGCCGCAAGTCGGTTATGTCGCCGTCAAGGAAGAGTCCGTCACTCTCAGCACGGAACTGGCCGGTCGCACCTCGCCTTATGAAACGTCCGATGTACGGCCTCAGGTCAACGGCTTGATTCGCGCCCGCCTGTTTCAGGAGGGAGATCAGGTAAAGGCCGGGCAGCCGCTCTATCATATCGATCCTGCCCCTTATGAAGCTCAGGTCGCCAGCGCGCGCGCGGCGCTGGAGCGAGCCCGCTCCGCTATTGCGTCGAGTGACGCTCTGGTGCGCCGCTACGCCGAACTGGTCAAGATCAACGCGGTGTCGCGGCAGGATTATGATAATGCCCTAACCGCTGCCGGACAGGCGCATGCCGATGTCGCGGCGCAGCAGGCCGCCCTGAACGCCGCATCGATCGATCTGCGGCGCACGACGGTAACGGCGCCCATTTCGGGCCGTATCGGCCGTTCTGCATTCACCACCGGCGCTCTGGTCAGCGCATCGCAGGCCGGGGCCTTGACCACCATCCAGCGTCTCGACCCGATCTATGTCGATATTACCCAGTCGAGCGCGGATCAGTTGCGATTGCGGCAGAAGCTGCTCGCCGGTCAGCTGTCCCGTGATGGCAACTCGGCCCGGGTCCGGCTCACGCTGGAGGATGGCACTGTCTATCCTGTCGAAGGTGTCGTCAAATTTACCGATGTGACCGTGGACCCAAGTACCGGCAGCCAGACCATCCGCGCTCAGTTCGCCAATCCGAACGGGCTGCTGCTGCCCGGCATGTATGTGCGCGCGACCTTTGTCGAAGGCACGCAGGATAAAGCCATTCTTGTTCCGCAACGGGCGGTCAGCCGCGATGAGAAGGGGCAGGCCGTGGTGATGGTGATCGGGCAAGGGGATAAGCTGGAGCCCCGGATGATCAAGCTTTCTCGTACCATTGGCGATAACTGGCTGGTCATCTCAGGATTGAAACCCGGCGACCGCGTGGCGGTGGAAGGGACGATGAACCTGCAACCGGGAACGCCGGTAAAGGCGGCGCCCTGGTCGGCGGACAAGGCCGGCAAGGCCGCAGCGGCAAACAAGGGCGCATAACCGGCCATGTCACGCTATTTTATTGATCGGCCCATCTTTGCATGGGTCATTGCCATCATCCTGATGATCGGCGGCCTGCTCGCGATCCGCAGTCTTCCGATCTCGCAGTTCCCGTCCATCGCCCCGCCGGCGGTCACGATCACAGCCACCTATCCGGGGGCCGATGCCCAGACGCTGGAAAATACGACGACGCAGATCATCGAGCAGCAGATGAAGGGGATCGACAACCTTCGCTATTTCTCGTCTTCGTCCAGTTCGGCGGGCATGGTCACGATCACGCTGACCTTCGAGCAGGGCACCGACCCGGACATTGCCCAGGTGCAGGTGCAGAACAAGTTGCAGGCCGCAACGCCGCTCCTGCCGCAGGAAGTGCAGCAACAAGGTATTCAGGTCGCCAAATCGACTGCCAATTTCCTGCTGGTGATGGGCCTTTATTCCGAGGACGGCAGCCATGGCGCCGCCGACCTGTCGGATATTCTGGTTTCGCGCATTCAGGATCAGCTGAGCCGGGTTAACGGCGTAGGTGACACGCAGATATTCGGGTCCCAATATGCAATGCGCATCTGGGTCGATCCGCTGAAACTCAATGGCGTGCAACTGACGCTGGACGATGTTGCAGCCGCCCTGCAGGCGCAGAATGCGCAGGTGTCGGCCGGCCAGATCGGAGGACAGCCCGCGCCCACGAGCCAGATGCTGAACGCTACCGTGTCCGTTCAGTCCCGGCTCCAGACGCCCGAGCAATTTGGTGAAATCCGGTTGAAGGCCGATAGCGCCGGTGCTGTCGTGCGCCTCAAGGATGTCGCGCGTGTTGAACTGGGGGCCGAAAATTACCTCATGGAAACCAGCTGGAATGGCAAGCCCGCCTCCGGCATGGGGATTAAGCTGGCCCCCGGGGCGAACGCGCTCGATACGGTCGAGGCGGTAAAGGCGCGTGTCGCAGAAATCGCCCAGACCCTCCCATCGGATGTCAAGGTCGTCTATCCTTATGACAGTACGCCGTTCGTGCGGCTGTCGATCGAGCAGGTGGTCCATACGCTGTTTGAGGCGGTAGTTCTCGTCTTCCTCGTGATGTTCCTGTTCCTTCAGAATTTCCGGGCGACACTGATCCCCACTATTGCGGTGCCGGTGGTGTTGCTCGGAACCTTCGGGGTGATGGCTCTCACCGGCTATTCGATCAATACGCTGACCCTGTTCGGCATGGTGTTGGCGATCGGCCTGCTGGTCGACGATGCGATTGTCGTGGTCGAAAATGTCGAACGCCTGATAACGACCGAACATCTCAGCCCGAAAGAGGCGGCGCGCAAATCGATGGACGAGATCAGCGGCGCGCTGGTCGGTATCGGCCTTGTCCTGTCGGCGGTGTTCCTGCCCATGGCCTTTTTCGGTGGTTCCACCGGCGTGATTTATCGCCAGTTCTCGCTCACGATCGTTTCGGCGATGGTTCTTTCGGTGATGGTGGCCCTGATCCTGACTCCGGCATTGTGTGCGACGATCCTGAAACCGCATGATCCGACCAAACATGAAGGCAATGGCCTGCTCGCCCGCTTCTTTCACTGGTTCAACGACAGGTTCGAACGCACTGCGTCGAGCTATGAGGGCAACGTCATCCGGATCGGGCGAAGCTGGAAGCGGTCGATGCTCGTCTATCTGTTGATTGCGCTCATCATGGGTGGACTTTTCTACCGGCTGCCCACGGGCTTTCTGCCCGATGAGGATCAGGGCGCGATGCTTGCGATGGTGCAGGGACCGTCCGGTGCTTCCACGGCGCGTACCCAGAAGGGGTTGGACCTGATCCGCGATCATTTCCTGACCGAGGAAAAGGATAATGTGCGGGGTGTCTTCACCGTTAATGGTTTCAGCTTCGCTGGGCAGGGGCAGAATGCGGGCATGGCGTTCATCCTGCTGAAGGACTGGGACAAGCGTCCGGGCAGCGCAAACAAGGCGCAGTCGATTGCCATGCGCGCAATGGGCGCTTTTTCACGTTATCATGACGGCATGATCTTTGCGATCGTGCCGCCGGCTGTGCAGGAACTGGGCACCGCAACCGGTTTCGATCTGCAACTTGTCGATGAGAG
Source organism: Sphingomonadales bacterium (assembly GCA_006226685.1). GTDB lineage: Bacteria > Pseudomonadota > Alphaproteobacteria > Sphingomonadales > Sphingomonadaceae > Sphingobium. Next base: position 5,480 of record SBGG01000062.1, on the reverse strand, counting down.
CGGCATGGGCCACGAAAAGCTGCTTCAGGCGCGTAACATGATGCTTGGAATGGCAATGCAGGATGGGCGTCTGGCGCAGGTCCGCCCGATGGTGCTGGAAGATGCACCCCAGCTCAGGGTCAATGTCGATCAGGACAAGGCGCAGGCTCTCGGGGTCAGTCTTGCATCGATCAACAGCACGATTTCGGGTGCCTGGGGCGGGCGCTATGTCAATGATTTCATCGATCGTGGCAGGGTAAAACGGGTCTATATTCAGGCGGATGCGCCTTACCGGATGAAACCGGAAGACCTGAACGCCTTTTATGTACGTGGGGCCAATGGCGAAATGGTGCCGTTCAGCGCCTTCGCGACGCTCGATTGGGTGCAGGCGCCCGTGCAATTGACCCGCTATAACGGGTTGCCGGCGATGCAGCTTCAGGGGGGAGCCAGCGCCGGGCTCAGCACCGGTACTGCAATGAAGGCGATGGAAGAAATCCACGCCAAACTGCCCCCGGGAACGGTACTCGAATGGACCGGCCTTTCCTATGAAGAGCGGCTGTCGGGTGGTCAGGCACCGGCACTCTATGCCCTGTCGCTGCTGATCGTTTTCCTTTGCCTTGCTGCGCTTTACGAAAGCTGGTCGGTGCCGATTTCGGTGCTGCTGGTCGTGCCGCTCGGCGTGGTTGGGGCGTTGTTCGCCGGGTGGCTGACGGGCCTCAACAATGATATCTACCTTCAGGTCGGCCTGATCACGACCATCGGTGTGTCCGCCAAGAATGCGATTCTGATCGTGGAATTCGCGGAAGAGCGGATGCGTGAGGGCATGAACGCGTTCGATGCGGCGGTGGCCGCGGCCCGGCTGCGGTTGCGACCGATTTTGATGACCAGTCTGGCCTTTATTTTCGGTGTCTTGCCGCTGGCGCTGACGACCGGAGCGGGAGCGGGCGGTCAGAATGCGATCGGCCGCGCGGTTGTCGGCGGCATGTTGTCGGCGACGATTCTGGGTATTTTCTTCATTCCGCTGTTCTTCGTGATCGTCAGGCAGCTTTTCGGCAGCCATCGCGCGACCGACAAAACGGGTGAAGAGGACAATATGCGGGAGCAAGGAGCATGACCGTGACAAGCAAGACGCCGACGCTCCTGATTCTGCTTGCGGCAACGGTTCTTGGCGGGTGCAACATGGCGCCTCGCTATGTTCGCCCGACCGGGGCGGTTCCGGCCACCATGCCCGATGGCGGGGTCTATCCCGCCGCATCGACCGATGGTCAGGATGTGTCCGCAATTGGCTGGCGCGATTTTTTCCTCGACCCGAAGTTGCGAGAGGTGATCGCGCTTGGTCTGGAAAATAACCGTGACCTGCGGCTGGCGGCGGCCAATGTGGTGCAGGCGCGGGCGCAATATCGTGTGCAACGGTCCAATGTGTTGCCGACACTCAATGCGACCGGAAGCGCCACTTTCGGTAATAGCCAGGGATTGGCGGCAGGGAGCAGCGCGGGAACTGCGACCGGTTCGGGCGGCGGTACGCTGGAAATCTATCAGGCCAATGTCGGTGTCTCGGCGTTTGAGCTCGACCTGTGGGGCCGGTTGAGGAACCTCAATGAAGCGGCGTTGCAGCAATATTTCGCGACCGAAGAGGCCCGCAAGGCGACCCGGATCAGCCTGATTGCAGAGATCGCATCGGCCTATCTCACCCTCGCTTCGGATCGGGACATGCTGACCATCGCCGAAGAGACGCTGGAAAGCTATGGCCGCACCCGTGCCTTGACCGAGGCGCAATTCCGTGTCGGCACGGCGTCGGAACTGGAAATGCGACAGGCGGATACCAGCTATCAGTCGGCCCGCAATGATGTCGCCGCGCTGACCGCGCAAATCGCACAGGACAAGAACGCCCTCGACCTGCTCGCCGGGACGACGGTCGCCGAGGATCTGTTGCCGTCCGGTTTGGGGGAGGGGGATTATACCCTGTCCAACCTGCCAGCCGATCTCAGTTCGTCCATATTGCTGAGCAGGCCTGATGTGCAGCAGGCAGAGCATCAGTTGATTGCCCAGAATGCGAATATCGGCGCGGCCCGTGCGGCGCTGTTCCCGACCATTTCGTTGACCGCCAGTCTCGGTACCGTCAGTCCGAGCCTCTCCGGCCTGTTCGGAGATGGCAGCAAGGCCTGGTCCACAGCGCCGGCCGCTACCTTGCCGATCTTCGATTTCGGGCGGCGCACCGGTAATCTCGCGGCGGCCAAAGCGCAGCAGCAGGGCGCCGTCGCCAGCTATGAGAAGACGGTGCAGGCTGCTTTTCGCGAGGTGGCCGATGCACTGGCTACACGGGGCACAATCGATGAGCGGCTTTCCGCGCTGGCGACCCGGGCGGAATCGGCCAATGTGGCGGCGCGCCTGTCGGATGCGCGTTATCGGGCGGGGGTCGATTCTTTCCTCAACCTGCTGGTTTCGGAGCGAACCGCCTACGGGGCGCGGCGTGATCTCGTTACGGCGAGGCTCAACCGTGTGACCAATCTGGTAACGCTGTACCGCTCGTTGGGCGGTGGCCTGAACTGAAAAACTTCGGCGGCGGAGATTTCCTTCCCGCCGGTTGTTTTCAAGGCAGGCTGATGACGGGCGTTGACGGGCCGTCAGAAGGCAGCGGCAAGCAACAGTCGGGTTATTTTAGATAATTCCTGCTTGACCGGATCGGAGGCAGGAGGCAGCCATATGATCATGACACGACATTTTCCGCTCTCCTCTGGCTTGGCCTTTGCGGTGCTGGCCCTCGCCCTGTCCTCCTCCCACCTGTCCGCGCAAAATAGCGTTGCGCGGACCGACACGATGGCGAACGAACAAGTCAAGGAATATGACTGGGTTCGCCCTCAGGCCGATTATGTCCGCAAGACGGTAATGATCCCGATGCGCGACGGCACCAAGCTGTTCACCGTCATCGTCTATCGCAAGGGCGTGAAGGATGCACCTGTCCTGCTGAGCCGCACGCCTTATGATGCGAACAAGGCGACCAGCCGCAACCGCAGCCAGAGGATCGAAGAAATCCTGCCGGTTATGGACCGGGAATTTGTCAATGATGGCTATATCCGGGTCTATCAGGACGTTCGCGGCCTTGACGGGTCGGAGGGCGATTATGTGATGAACCGGCCGCTGCGGGGGCCCCTCAATCCGACCAAGGTCGATCATGCCACCGATGCTTATGACACCATCGACTGGCTGGTGAAGAATGTGAAGGAGAGCAACGGTAAAGTCGGCATTACCGGATCTTCCTATCTTGGCTTCACATCGCTGATGGCATTGATCGATCCGCACCCGGCGCTGAAGGCTGCGGTACCGCAAAGCCCGATGGTTGATGGCTGGATGGGGGACGACTGGTTCCATAATGGCGCGTTCCGTATGTTCGGTTTCGATTATGATCTCGGCCAGACGGTGAAGAAGGGCGGTGGCGCCGTGCCCAAGGGGACGGGTGACGAATATGCCGCCTATCTCGAAGCCGGATCGGCGATGGATTATGCGAAGGCCTATGGCCTGCTGGACCTGCCGGTGGTGCGCAAGATGCTGGAGCATCCCTCCTATGACGCCTGGTGGCAGGGGCAGGCGGTCGACAAGCTGCTGGGCGAACGGAAACTGACCGTTCCCACCATGCTGGTCGTCGGCCAGTGGGATCAGGAAGACAGTTATGGTGCCCCGGCAGTTTACCGGGCGCTCGAAAAGCAGGACAAGGCCAATGACATGGTCAGCCTTGTGATCGGTCCATGGCGCCATTCCCAGGTCAATTATGAAGCGCGCGAACTGGGGCCGCTAAAATGGGAAGGCGATACCGGGCTGCAATTCCGGACACGCTATATGAAGCCGTTTCTCGACTGTCACCTCAAGACCAGCCCGCCCAAATGCAACACGCCGCCGGTCCTGACCTATGCGACCGGTGAAAATCGCTGGGAAGTGTCGCAGAAATGGCCGGCGGGTGATTATACGCCGCTCTATCTCGACGCTGGTTTCGGCCTGTCATGGAGCAAGCCGGGGGCGGGCAGCGACAGCTATGTTTCCGATCCGGCAAAGCCCGTGCCGATGCTGCCGCGTCCGGTACATATGCAGGGCGACGCATGGCGCACCTGGCTGGTCCATGACCAGCGTTTCGTCGACGGTCGCCCGGATGTGCTGAGCTATACCACCGGCGTGCTTGACAAGCCGGTGCATATCAAGGGCGCGCCGAAAGTCGATCTGCGCGCCGCGACCTCAGGGCGGGACAGCGATTATGTGGTGAAACTGATCGATGTCTATCCGCAGGAATATTCGGCCAATCCCGTCATGGCTGGGTATCAGCTCGGTATCGGGATCGAGATATTCCGCGGGCGTTATGTCCATGGTTTCGCGACGCCTGCGCCGCTGGAACCGGGCAAGACCTATGCGTTCCAATGGTCCTTGCCGGAGGTCGATCATGTGTTCCTGCCGGGGCATAAGATCATGGTGCAGGTGCAGTCGAGCCTGTTCCCGCTTTATGACCGGAACCCGCAAAGCTGGGTGCCTTCGATCATGGAGGCGAAACCCGGTGATTATGTGAAGGCGACCGAAACCATCCACCGGGGTGGCGATGCGGCCAGCGCGGTCTGGCTGCCGATCGCAGAGGACTGATCGGTTGAAACGGGAGAGGGGGCTGACGGGCCCCCTTTTTCATGACCGTCAGCGTGACGGCTTGGAATGTTCGTCAATTATCGCAGGCGGAATAAGCCCCGGCCCGGCACGCCGCGACGGACCGGCGCCAGGCGGCCATGTCCCGCTCATATTGCTGGTGATCGCGATCATAGGCGATCATCGCATCATCGTGATCGCGTGAACGGGCGGCGCGTTCCTTGTCATAGGCGGCATAGATATGCGCATCGCGCTGGCGGACCTTGGCGAATTCCTGCCGGTTCAGCTTGCGGGTGATCTCCCGGTCCCGCGCACGAACGGCGGGATTGCGCATGGTCGGATCATTGGGATCATCCGCCTGCGCGATGGGAGGGAACAGGCTGGCGGCGAGAATCGCGCAGATAATCCGATGGAGCTTCATATGACCCTTTCTGCCCTGATACCGGCATCCGATACCGGAGTTGGCTATCAGCAAGAAATGTAAATTCTCGCAATTGGTTGCGATGGGGTTTGCCGTTTATCCTGTTGAAGAGGCGCTTTGCCGCACCGGAGCGATTTTCGCCCAGTTCGGGAAGGTGAAACCCGGATTGCGGCTTGTTTCGACTGGATCAAAACCGGCGCTCCCGGCCCTGACTCTAGGGCGGATCGACATTGCCCTCCGGTCGCCTTCGGCCCCAGCCCTAGGGTCAGGACCCATTACTGGCACCGTTGAGGCGTTCAAATGGCGATGCTATCGGGCCGAATGACCCGCCGGGAAGGCTTGTTGCCTTTCCAAGGGCCATTGGGTTGGAGAGGGAAGCCATTTGGACGTCCCGCAGGGATTTGACCAAAATGGCCCGGCGCTGCGTCGAAAAGCCTGGAAATATCGACATATTCCTGCGCCT
>SBGG01000090.1 GCA_006226685.1 Sphingomonadales bacterium | reverse complement strand
CGCGCCATCCCTGCCGAACTCGAAACCGGCATGCTCGCCCTCAACACCACCACCATCGGCGGCGCAGACGCCCCCTTCGGCGGCGTCAAATGGTCCGGGCACGGACATGAGGACGGACCCGAAGGCCTCGCCGCATGCCTCGTCTCCAAAACTATCCATGAAGGGTGAAGGGGATGGCACTATTCCCGATCAAGGGAAGGACGCCAGCCTCCCCCTCCCTCCCGCATGGCCGCAATAGTTCAAAATGGGCACATCTGATCGCCCTGTGCAGCGCTCTGGCGCTCGCCGCCTGTCAGCAGGCCGGGCCGAACGGCGACGTTGATTCCGCGCGAATCGCCCGGTCCGCCGGGGACGGTCAGGACTGGCTTGTCCATGGCCGCACCTATGACGGGCAACGATACAGCCCGCTGGAACAGATCACCCCGGCCAATGCGAATGGCCTCGGCCTTGCCTGGTATGCCGATCTCGACACCAATCGCGGACAGGAAGCGACGCCGCTGGTCATCGACGGCATGATCTATGTCTCGACCGCATGGTCGAAGGTGAAGGCCTATGACGGGCGCAGCGGCGCGCCGCTCTGGGAATATGATCCCGAGGTCCCCGGCAAGGCGGCGGTCAAGGCCTGTTGCGACGTCGTCAATCGCGGTCTCGGTGCCTGGGGCGACAAGCTGTTCGTCGGCACGCTCGACGGGCGTCTGATCGCGCTCGATCGCAAGACCGGCAAGCCGCTCTGGAGCGCGACCACGGTCGATCCGGACAAGCCCTATACCATCACCGGCGCGCCGATCGTCATCAAGGGACGGGTCATCATCGGCAATGGCGGCGCCGACATGGGCGCGGTGCGCGGCTATGTCACCGCCTATGACGCCGACAGCGGCAAACAGCTCTGGCGCTTCTACACGGTGCCCGACAATCCCGCCAACGGGCCGCAACCCGCCTATCTCGAACGCGCACTCAAGACGTGGAAGGGCGATTTCTGGAAATATGGCGGCGGCGGCACCGTCTGGGATTCCATGGCCTATGACCCGGATCTCGACCTGCTCTATCTGGGCGTCGGTAACGGCTCCCCATGGAATCAGGCCTATCGCTCTCCGGGCGGCGGGGACAATCTCTACCTGTCCTCGGTCGTCGCGATCCGCCCCGAAACCGGCGATTATGTCTGGCATTATCAGGAAACGCCAGGCGAAACCTGGGATTACACCGCGACGCAGCACATCATCCTTGCCGACCTCATGATCGACGGCAAACCGCGCAAGGTGCTGATGCAGGCGCCGAAAAACGGCTTTTTCTATGTGATCGACCGGGAAACCGGCAAGCTGATCTCTGCCAGCAACTATGTGCCGGTCAACTGGGCCGACGGTATCGACCTCAAGACCGGGCGCCCCCGGTTCCGCAAGGAAGCGCGCTATGACGAGACCGGCAAGCCCGCAATCGTCACGCCGAGCAGCGGCGGCGCGCATAATTGGCAACCCATGGCCTATGACGCGAAAAGCGGTCTGGTTTTCATCCCGGCACAGGTCACCGCCGGGGTCTATGTGCCGTTCAAGGACTGGAAACCGTCGCCGCGCGGCTTCAACAGCGGCACCGATTTCGCGGCATCGGCCATGCCCGCCGATCCTGCGATTCGCGCCCGCGCGGTCGCTTCGGTCAAGGGGATGCTGATCGCATGGGACCCGGTAGCGCAAAAGGAACGCTGGCGCGTCAATTATCCCGGCCCGTCCAATGGCGGCCTGCTTGCAACCGCCGGAGGCGTCGTATTTCAGGGTACGGCCGGGGGCCAGTTCAACGCCTTCGAGGCGACGACCGGCCGCAAGCTCTGGTCGATGGATGCCCAGACCGGCATCCTTGCCGCCCCGATCAGCTATGCAATTGACGGCGAGCAATATGTCGCGGTGATGGTCGGCTGGGGCAGCATTTTCGGCATCGCCCCGCCCGGCAATATCTCCACCATGTCGGGGGCCCTGCCCAATATCTCGCGCCTGCTGGTCTTCCGCCTCGGCGGCAAGGCGATGCTTCCTGAAAAACAAGCCTGGAGCCCGGCGCCGATCGATCCGCCCGCGATCAGCGGCACCGAGGCCCAGTGGAAGACCGGCCATGACCGTTTCGCCCGCTATTGCGCGCAATGTCATGGCGAAACCGCCTATGGCGGCACCGTCCTCCCCGACCTGCGACGCAGCGCCACGCTGGCCGATCCCGACACCTGGACGATGGTGGTGCGGGACGGCGCGCTCGAGATGAACGGCATGGCCGCATGGAAAGACATTCTTTCCGACGAAGAGATCGAAGCGCTGCGCCTCTACGTCATCAAGCGCGCCAATGAAGACCGGAAATCGGGCCAGTAAGCCCGATTCCCCTCCCCCTTTGCAACCAAGGAAATCGGAATGACCCATGAACTGAAGACCGGCGGCGATCGCGGCTATCTGCGCATCGCCACGGAAGAGGCCTTCGCCACGCAGGCGCAGGTCGACCTGCTCATCAAGCTCGTCAAGGACGGCAAGGCCGATCGGGGCATCACCTCGCTCTGGGGGTTTTACGGCCTCAACGCGGATGAGCGGGCGATGAAGACGCAGGCCCGGCTGCTCGATCTTGGCGAAGGCCGCATTGCGGACATGGACGCGACCGGCATCGACATCGCGATCCTGTCGCTGACCAGCCCGGGGGTGCAGGCCTATGTCGATGTCGAAGACGCCCGCCGCGTCTGCGCCGAATCCAACGACATTCTCGCCGAGGCGATCGCCCGCTATCCGACCCGCTATTACGGCCTGACCGCCGTCGCGCCGCAGGACCCGGAATGGAGCGCACAGGAAATCCGGCGTGGCGCGGAACTGGGCTTTCGCGGAGTGATGATAAACAGCCATACCCATGGCGAATATCTCGACAATCCGAAATTCGATCCGATCTTCCGCGCACTCGCCGACACCGACCAGCCGCTCTACATCCACCCGACCACGCCGCCCGACAGCATGATCGGCCCGATGGTCGAGGCGGGGCTGGATGGTGCCATTTTCGGCTTTGGCGTCGAGACCGGGCTGCACCTGCTGCGCCTGATGACTTCAGGCATTTTCGACCGCTACCCCTCGCTGCAGATCATCGGCGGCCATGGCTGCGAGGCGCTGCCCTATTGGCTGTATCGTCTCAACTTCATGCATCAGGCCGGCGTGCGGTCGAAACGGTATGAGTGCCTGAAGCCGCTCAAACACGACCTCTACCACTATATGCGCACCAACATGATCGGTACGACGAGCGGCCTTGCGTCCGAACCGTCGATCAAGCTGGCGATCGAGATGATGGGCGAAGACCGCGTGATGTACGCGATGGATTATCCCTATGAATATGTGGCGGACGAAGTGCGTACGCACGACCTGCTCGACATTCCCGCCGACACCAAGAAGAAGCTGATGCAGACCAACGCCGAACGCGTGTTCAAACTGTAACATTTGTCCGAATGGAAACGGCCGGGCTTCCCCCTGTTGGAAGCCCGGCCGTTTTTCTTTTCAACCGATAGTCGGCAAGCGGGGAGAATCAGGACAGACGCGCGCGCAGGCTGGCAAGGCTGCCGCCGGTCTTGACCTTGCCGGGCAGCGGGTGACCGATAATTTCCTCGGCAAGGCGCGAACATTCGTTCAGCTTTTCGAGATCGACGCCGGTTTCGATGCCCATTTCCTCGCACATGAACACGAAATCCTCAGTGCAGATATTGCCCGCCGCCCCGGCATGGGCCGCGAACGGGCAGCCGCCAAGGCCTCCTACCGCAGCATCATAATGCTGCACGCCCATTTGCAGGCCGGCATAGGCATTGGCAAGGCCGAGCCCGCGCGTGTCGTGCAGATGCAGTGACAGCTCGACATCGGGATTGGCGTCCTGCACCATGCCGACCACGCGGCGGATACGCTCCGGCGTCGCCCAGGCCATGGTGTCACCCAGCCCGATCAGCGACAGATCCTCACCCATGTCACGGGCGATTCCGCGCATCTGCGCAACCAGATCCACCACCTTCTCCGGCGCCACGTCCCCCTCGAAATTGCAGCCGAAGGCGGCGGTGACGAAGCCAGTACGCATCGGGATACCATGCGCCTGATACATGCGGATCAGCTCCGGCTGGGCCGCAAGCTGCTGTTCGGGGGTCCGGTTCTGATTGCGTTTCAGAAAGGCATCGGATGCATAAAGGGTCAGCTTACCTTCCAGATAGAGCCGGTTGGTCGCAATCGCCCGCTCCAGCCCGCGCTGGTTCAGCCACAGACCGGCATAACGTATCCCCTCACGCGGGGTCATGCCCGCAACCACAGCCTCGGCATCGGCCATGCCCGGA
>SBGG01000011.1 GCA_006226685.1 Sphingomonadales bacterium | reverse complement strand
ATGCTTGAACTCTTCTGTATGCTTGATCATCTCGTCGGTCTCCTGTTGCGAGCTCTAATCGCTCAGGGAACCGGCGCAAATCCGGTACAAGTCCAGTCTAGCTGGATACGGCCATCAGCGGACAAGGGAATGGTGGGCGATGACGGGCTCGAACCGCCGACATTCTCGGTGTAAACGAGACGCTCTACCAACTGAGCTAATCGCCCTCCCAGCCATGCTCGGAAGCCATGGACGAGCCGCTATCTCCGACAAGGCCGTCAGGGTCAAGTCGTTTGTCACTTATCCCTGCGATTTGCTCCGGCTATTCCCTTCGTTACTCTGTCCCAGAGCGTGGAGCATATGCCCTCTGTTTTCCTCAAACCAGCGCGTAACCCCTTCCGCACCCTTTTCGGACAAGGTTATGAAAATGCGCCGTCCGTCATTCGGGTCGGAATGCCTCTCCAGCAAACCACGCTCAGTCAATTGCCGGATCCAGCGCAAGGCAGTCGTCGGTGGTACCGCCGCCGCGATACACAAGCTTGAAACCGAAACCTTAGTTCCTTCGAGCCGCGCGGCCATCAGATCAAGCAATATATCCCATGCCGGATCGGCAAACAGATCCGACGAGAAGATATGATCGCGCAACCGCCTGCTACGCAGAACAGCCCGCACCTGCGCCGGATCGATGCCCAGATTTTCACGCCCTTCTTCCGCGCCGGGAAAGGCCGAAAAGCTCCGTTCCGGCGAATGAAAGGCAAATCCATTACCATTGGCATGGGAAGATGCGAACTGGCTCGGTATACGATTCTGCACCAGCGCCTCTATGGTACGGCTGAGCCGGATCAGTTCATCACTCATCTTGTCGATACGCGGATCGGCCTGTTCCCGGCCAATGTCATGCAGCCTGTCCCGATCCCGGAATCTTCCGGAGGTCAGCATAAGCGCCAATGCCACATCCTGAGGGGCGGGATCGCACAGGATCACCGCATCAGCGGCCCCAACAATAGCATGGACAGGATCCAGCCCTTCAAAATCGACAATCACGACCAGCCCGATTCCCTGCCCGCTCACCATCGTGTCGAGTCGAGCCAGCAACAGGTCGATACCCGCCTCCGTTCCCTCGCAACGCACCAATATCACATCAACATCGACCACATGCGACAAGCGTTCGGATGCCGCCGAAATCGGCACATGATCCAACAATCTGAGACCGAGCGAGGCAACCATGGCGGCGACGTCCTCCCGTTCGGACGGACGGCCCTCCGGATTGGCAAAAATGAGCAGGGAAGGCTGCTCCGCCTGCCGTGAGAAATCGCTCCAGTCGATCGGCCCGGCATGGTGGGCCGGGAAAGCCCCTCCCCCCTGAAAACCCGGTACATCCGTCACAAGAGAAACAGGCATATGCTCATTCATGCTGCGCTCTTCCCAAATCATATGTGGATCTTCACCCAAGGATCAGCCTTTCCACCAATATGGTGAAAACCTCGCTCCCGCCTGCCGACATTGATCCGAAACGGAGAGGCTTTGGCATTTTCCTCTCTCAAAACGGCCTCCCCACCCCATGCAATTGTGCGGGTTGGTGCGATGAAAAAGGAAAACTCCCTGTTCCCAGCCATATGTTCCTCTTTCCTCCACTTCGGATAAGACTATATCCTCTCACCATGGAACCAATTGATTATCCATGAAAATAATCTTCGTTCATAATATGTTCCAACCCGAACAATGTCCAGCATAAGTTCATGAAATGTTCCAATTTTCAGCAAATGGGTGGAACAATGACCGGCCAGGGTTGCCTACCCCCCAAGGCTGGAAGCCGTGCGGTGGGCTTTGAGATAGGTTGCGTCGATCATAACGGTTTGGGTCTGGCCTTTTAGGCTGAACGACCTTCCATCATCCGGGTGCCCCCCCATCTCACCCCACCGCATCCAACGGTTGCACAAGGTCTTGTGAGGCCCATATTTTCCGGGCATATCGCATCAACGCAGACTGTTCCGGCAATCCCGCTCAGCACCCGCCCGTCATCAACACAGAAGTTGCCATGACTTTTGGGAAAATACGGTGACAGCCACGCTCAGCTTACCGCGCATCTCCACGACTTCATCAACGCCTACAATTATGGCCGTCGGCGGAAACCCCGCGAGGCCTCACGCCCTACGAATACATCTGCAAATGCCGGGACCAAACACCCAGGATCATATGCGCGTACCCTCCTCGCACGAGGAGAAAGCAGACCGAAGAAGGCATTGATGTCAGCCTGATCGCGGGTACGGATCGGCAGTGAGCGCCCGACCGGCCCCCTCATATCCTTTATGGGCCGTAATGCCGCCGATACGGGGATATAGAAGCCTCCTTGCCGGAAACAGCAAACACCTACCGCATGAAAAGCAGGCCGCGATTACCCCTTCACTGCGCCGTTGATCGCCGCGACCGCTTCCGACATGGCCCGCTGCCCGATGGACGTCAGGGGCACGGTCGTCATGAAACCATGAACTGCCTCGGGATGATGGCGCAACGTCACCGGTACACCGGCCGCGCTCAAGCGATCGCCGAAACGGGCAGCCTGAGCCGCCAGCAAATCATATCCGGCCGTAACGATGAAAGCGGGAGCAAGGCCCGCACAGTCCCGGACCCGGCCGGGAGAAAAACGAGGATCCTGACGCAACTCGGGCGCGATATACTGGTCGAAGAACCAGATTATCTCTTCCTTCTCCAGCAGGGGCGGTACAAAGGCGTCCATATCCGGCATATCGCTTTCTCCCTCCGTTACCGGATATAGGAGAAGCTGCATCGCGATATCCGGTCCCCCCGCATCCCGGGCAAGAATGGATAGCGCCGCCGCCAGATTACCGCCGGCGCTATCCCCCATCACGAACAAGGGGACATTCTCCACACCGGCAAGCGCCCTCCGCTGCTCCGGCGGGGCCGCCCATTCCAGCGCCGCCCAGGCATCATCCACGGCTGCTGGAAAGCGATGCTCCGGCGCAAGGCGATAATCAACCGAAACGACGGCGCAACCGGTTTCCGCAGCGATATGACGCGCCGTCGGGTCGATGTCGTCGAGCGTCCCGATCACCCAGCCCCCGCCATGATAATAAAGGATGATCCCTCGCATCGTCTTTTCGGGCCGGTAAATGCGTATCGGCACCGCGCCGCCATCTCCTCGCGGAACCGCCCCTTCTTCCACCGACACCCCATCCTGCACGGGCAAAGGCGGAACGCGGAACAACGCCCGTGCCATATCGACCGGGATAGTTCCGATCTTGGGCATGCCCACCGCTTTCATGGCTTCTACCAGAGCCTTTAGTTCAGGATCGATCGGCATCATACCCCCCTGCCTGCCGGAGCACTCGTCACACCGCGACCCGCAACCGGTCCGGACGGAGGGCCGAAACATCAACCCCTTCCTGCCTGGCTTCCTGCGGCAGTTCCTCACCCATCACCAGCGCGGCGCCGATCCGGGCCAGAGCAGGCGCCATCTGGATGCCATAGCCCCCCTGTCCGGCGAACCAGAAAAATCCCGTATCTTCAGGATCGCCCCCCACGACCGGGCAGCGATCCCGCACAAAGGTCCGCAGGCCCGCCCAGCGATGGTCGATGCGGCGCACATCAATATCCGCAACCTGCTGCAACCTGTCGATGGCAATGGCGATATCCAGTTCCTCCGGCTGAGCATCGCAGGCCGGGCTGGGCGTTTCATCTGCGGGAGACACGAGCAGCAGCCCGGCATCGGGCTTGAAATACAAGCTTTCATCCGCCGTCATCACGAGCGGCCAGTCCCTGATATCCTGCCCCTCGGGCGGCTGGATCAGAACCGCCGTCCGCCGCTTCGGTTCCAACCCTATCGGCGGGATTCCGCAATGGGTGGCGACCTCATCGGCCCAGGCTCCGGCTGCGTTAATCAGTAAGGGTGCCCGGACCCGCTGCGTCGGCGTTTCCACCAGCCAGCCAGCCGGATCACGCCGGATCGCCTCGATCGACACCCCAAACAGGCCCGATACGCCATTGGCGCGCGCGCATTTCCAATATCCCTGAAGCAATGTCGCAACCTCGATATCAGCCGCCGCGCTGTCGAGCAGAGCCGCCACCGCCTGCCCCGGCCGCAACAGGGGCACCAGCGCCAGCGCTTCCTCTTCGCCGATCCACGCCTCCGCCTGCGGATCATGGCATTCCCGCAATGCCGCCACCTGATCTTCGCGGGCGATGGTCATCGCCGGGCGTGGGATCAACAACGGAACATCGGTTATTCCCGGCGGCGGCCGGTCGAAAAAAGGCTGGCTGGCGCGAGAGATCGCCCGCACCGGCTCAGGCCCATATCGCGGCAGGAACATCGCCGCCGAACGACCCGTCGCATGGCATCCGGGCATATCCTCCCGTTCGATCAGCACAATCTTGCGGTGGGAGGAAAGCTCATAGGCCAGCGACACGCCCGCCATGCCTCCGCCGACGATCAGAATATCGGCTTCCAGATCGGTCATCTATTTCATCCTTTGAAAACAGCCGGACAGGGGCGATATCAATAGCCCCATTGGTGCGTCAGCGACGCCCGGTCGATAATCTTCCCATCCTTGAAGACGGAATGGATATTCCGGATGTCGCCGATCCTCTTGTCCGGCTCTCCCTGTACCAGCACGAGGTCGGCGATCAGGCCGGGCTGGATCGACCCGAACTCCTTATCCTTCTCAAGGACTTTCGCGGCGTTGCCGGTTGCCATCTGAATGGCCTGCAACGGCGTCGCACCGCCTTCGGAAACGATCAGTTCCAGTTCGGCAAGCAGGCTTTCGCCCTCACCGCCATCGGTTCCCGCCGCAATCAGGACGCCGGCCTCCATCAGCTTGCGCATATTCTCGCCACCGATGCGCGACATATCCCGCAATATCGTCTTGGATGGCGTCTCTTCGCCATATCCCATCAGGTCCTGCACATTCGCGACGGCAATTTTATGCACACCGGCACGCATCGCCCCTAGCGGATCAGTGCCGCCCGCCTTCAGGGCCGCGACATATTCGGGCGGCATCACATCGCGGATCAGCGGGCTGTCATAATAATTCGGGCGATCCTCGAACAGCTTTCCGGAAAAAGCATTGATCGCGTAGAAGGTCGTGATGGCGAAATTCTTCTTGTCCGCCATTTCCCGCACATCGTCCGGGTTCAGCCGGAAATGAAAATTGAGGTGCGCAGACCCGTCGACCCGACCGATCCTCTCGTAAATCGAGAAATTATTACGTTCCCACGCATCGGTGAACACACGCATCCCGCGCTTGTGCGCCTCGGTCGATATGCGCTCCATCATCCAGATCGGCGTGCGGCGGTAAAGCTTGACGAAATCAGCACCGATGAACTGGAGATAGTCCAGCGCGGGGCCGATATCGGCACTGGTCGGGATCATTTCGAAATGATCGGAGAAAGGATCGGATGGCTCGACGCCCCCTTCCATGATCGGCCCCGACCAGAAATAGCGCGGCCCCAGAATATAGCCGTCGTTGATCAGGCGTTTCAGCCCCAGCCCCACCGTCGGCACCGACCCGGCATCGAGCACCGTCGTCACGCCCGAATAAAGATAGCCATAGAGATAGGTCTTGTAGCGATAGACATCGGTCAGCATCGATGGCACCGGCACAGCCCCGGCGGCAAAGCGGTCCATGCCCACGAAATGGACATGCAGATCCATCAGCCCCGGCAACAGGGTGAGGCCCTTGCCTTCAATCACCCGGACGCCCTCGCCCGGAACGATCTTCCCCGCAGGGGCAATCCGGGCGATACGGCCGTCTTCGACCAGCACGTCCATATGGGCCTTGGCGGGGGTCCCCAATCCGTCGATCAGCCGGACATCATGGATCAGCGAACTTCCGGTATAGGCATAACGCGCCGGTTCGGAATTAATCGCATAAGGCGGTTTGCGCAGCCCGGTTGCGGGATCGATGACCGCGGTTTCGGCCTGCCGTTGCGGGCCGGCCTCCGGTGCAGCAGATACGGGGGCCGCCACTGCCGTTCCCGACAGCAGCAAGGAGGCCAGGCCGGCCAGAGTCCGGATATGCATGCTTTGCTCCTTCTTTCTCTAATCAGCGTGCGTCGTCGAGGATCATCCGTGACGCCTTTTCGGCGATCATCAGGACCGGCGCATTGGTGTTACCCGTTGTAATCCGCGGCATGACCGACGCATCGGCGACCCGCAGACCGGCGACCCCCCGCACCCGCAGGCGGGCATCGACGACCGCCCCGTCATCTGCACCCATCCTGCAGGTTCCGCAGGGGTGATAGCCCATGAAAGCATTGCCCCAGACGAACTCCCGCCAGGCCTCTTCACCGGCATCGGGATCGGGCGCCGTATCGGTGACGACATGCGCGGCAAAGGCCGGGGCGCGGTATATCGCCTGCGCCTGCCGCGCGAGCGGGATCAGACGCGCCAGATCCGCATCCGGCACCAGTTCATGATCGATCACCGGCGGCGCATCGGCCTCGGCCGAGGACAGGCGGACCGTACCCCGGCTTTCCGGGTTCATCAGGCACGGAATGATCGTAACCGCCGGATAGGGCGCGATCTGATATTCACCCTTTTCCTCATCGGGCGCATAGCCGAACGGGGAAAAGATGATCTGGGCATCGGCCCAGTCCCGCTCATGGCGGATATTGGCAAAAACCTGCGCCGCACCCACGGCGGCGCTGGCATAGCCATTACCGGTCAGCAGCCAGTTGAGCCCGTGCCGGATCTTGCCGCCCAGTGTATAGTCGGAATTGAGGGTCGGAATATCCGTCCGGCAGGTCATCATGACGCACGGATGTTCCTGAAGATTGGCGCCGACTTCAGGGCGATCTACCACCGGCGCGATACCATGATCCGCCAGATGGGCAGCCGGGCCGATCCCCGACCGCATCAGCAGCCCCGGAGACGCCAGCGCACCGGCGGCGAGAATGACTTCACGACGAGCCGAAACCGTCCGCAGGCGTCTCTTATGACGAAGCTCCACGCCGGTTGCCCTGCCATTGGCGATCACGATGCGCCGCGCGGTCGCACCGGTCAGGATGCTGAGGTTGCGCCGGTGCCGTACCGGCGCGAGGAAGGCACGGGCGGCACTGCTGCGGCGCCCGCGCTTCTGAGACACCTGCACATGGGCGGCCCCCTCCTGCCGCGCGCCATTATAATCGGGGTTGAACGGGAAACCGCATTGTCCGGCGGCCTCGATGAATGCATCGGTCAAAGGATGCGGGACATTGAACATCGAGACATGCTGCTCCCCGCTCTCCCCCCGTTCGGGAGAAAGGGGTCCGTGGAAATGCTCGATCGAGCGGAAGCAGGACAGAAGATTTTCATAATCCCATCCCTCGCACCCCAGTTCGGCCCAATGATCGAAGTCGCGAGGATTTCCCCGCACATACATCATCCCGTTGATCGAACTGCCGCCGCCGATCACCTTGCCGGCGGGCCATATATCCTGCGCGCCACCCCGTGTGGGATCAGCCTTTCCCGGATATTGCCAGTTGAACTTGTCGACGCCGGTCAGCAGCAGGGCAGGCACATGAATATGGGGGGACCAGTCCCAGCCCCCCGCCTCCACCAACAGGACCCGGACCGCGGGATCCGCCGACAGACGGTTGGCCAGTACGCAGCCCGCCGATCCGCCGCCGACGATCACATAATCCCAGCTCCGCCGCCCCGCATCTTCGCCCATCATGCCCGACCCCAATTCCCGATCACCCGATCCCCGATCAATAGCCGAAGCGCAGCGTCATGCCGATGGTGCGCGGCCGCCCGACGACACGCCGGGAATCGGGCAATTCGGTATCCACCACCATCTTCTGGTGCACATTGAAGAGGTTGCTGGCGAACAATTCCAGCCTGAGGGCAGAGTCGATCTCTGTACCGGCGCGAAGATCGACCGTCATATAATCGCCAGCCGTTTCCACCAGACCGCGAATATCCCCGGGGAAACGATTGAGATAGCCGCTGATGTACCGGACATCGCCGCGCAGGAAACTTTCATGCTCCCCCAATGCGAACCGGTATTCGGCGCTGCCCGATGCCGTCCATTTCGGAATACCGGGCAGCCGGTCCCCCTTCTTGCCCCCGATGCCGGTGCCTTCGGGGGAATCCCCCCGCAACGTCGCATCGGTATAGGATGCCTGCACCGACACATTCAAAGCCCGTGAAAGCTGATGGGCAAATTCCAGTTCCACGCCCTGGCTGCGCGCCTTGCCCGCATTGGAAGCGAAGGCAAAACCGCAATTGGACAGCAGGAAATTGGTCTGGATATCGCGCCAGTCGATATAGTAGATCGCCGCGTTCAACCGGGTCCGCCCGCCATTGAACGTGTTCTTGCTGCCCAGTTCATAACTCCACAGCTTGTCCGACTTGAGCGAGCCCGGCGCCGAGGTCAGGCCGATATCCGCCAGATCCGATGCGCAGGTGGTGGGCAATGACTGGTTCGGTGCGCCGGGCCGGAATCCCTTGGCGACGCGGACATAATGAAGATGATCGCGATCCGCCTTATATTCGACCTCGAATTTCGGCGTGACGGTGCTTTCGCTGCTCGACAGATGATCGAGGGTCGCACCGCCGTTAAAGGCGCCGTCCGCAAACGCATCGACCGTCTGCTTGTAATGCGACCACCGCATCCCCGCGCTCGCCCGGATCTTCGACGTCAGCGCATAGGAGATTTCGCCGAAACCGGCCACCTGCCGCGCAACATGATGGTCATCGCGCACATAGAGATCGCCACCGGGATACACCGGCGCCGGAACCGCGCCCAGCGCCGTCAGCAGCGATGTGAACTCGACCAGCGACTGGTCCGTTCCGCGCCATTCGGCATTTTGCAGCGCATCGGACGTGGTGCGCTGATAATAAGCGCCGACCAGCCAGCGGAACGCCCCGTCATCCGGGGAAGACAGACGCACTTCCTGAACGAAGGTCTTGTTGTTGTTGTCATCGACAAGGGCGATCGGCGAGGTCAGGAAGAAAGTGGAAACATCTCGCGCCTGCCGCTGATCGCGGATCATATATGAGGTGGACGAGGTGAGGTTGATCGCGCCCAGTTCATATTTGATCAGCGCGTCATAAAGCTGGAACTTGTCCCGCAGCACCTCCTCCATGAAGCGGTCCTGCTTATATTTCCCGACGGACGGAACTTCTTCGGGCAGACCATGACCTTTCTGGATCTGGTAAAGCGCACCCAGCTTCAGGCTGAACGGCCCATCCGGATCGAAAAGCAGATAGGCGCGGGCGCCGGTCGTATCCGTGCTGTTCGCATTCTCCTTGTTGCGGGCGGCGACACCGAAGGAGGAAACGCCCACATCGCTCCACGACAATCCGCCCAGCCCCGCGACCGGCAGGGAAGGATCGGGCGACCCGGAATAGACATTGTCGATGAAACCGCCCTGCCGGTAGTGATAGCCGACAGCCCGCAGCGCGATCGTATCGGTGACCGGCACATTGACCGCCGCCGCCGCATTATAGCTGCCCGCGGCCCCATTGGTACTGGAGGCCGACAACTCCCCATCGATACTCATCTTGCCCAGCACCGGCGCATTGGGAACCAGCTTCACCGTGCCGCCCATCGACCCGGCACCGTAAAGCGTTCCCTGCGGCCCGCGCAGCACCTCGACACGATTGAGATCGAACGCCTTGAGATCGGGAAAGCCATTGGCCCCCGCGCCGAGACCGTTGATGACGGGTACCTCGTCCAGATAGAAGGCAACGGTTGGATTTTCGAATTCGACCGTCGTCGCCAGACCGCGAATAACGACCTGATTGCGAGCCGGTCCGCGATCCTGAATCACTACGCTGGGCTGCGCCTGAAGATAATCCCCCATGCCCTGGGCGCCCTGCTTGGCCAGCGCCTCGCCGGAAATGGCGGTCATGCTGATCGCGACATCCTGCACCCGCTCGCGCCGCTTGGATGCGGTTACGACGATGTCGTTGTCAAACCCGGTATCGCCGGCCCGTTCCTGCGCAATGGCGGCCCCACTCCCGCCCGCAAGCATCGTCGCACAGATCGTACCAGCCAGCAGCCGCGACCGCCACCCATCCCTTTGCCGAGTGTTCATATGCATCTCCCTTTGGGCCTGCGGCGTTTCGATCTTCTGTTCCGCAAACCGCTGTGACCAGTATCAGGCCATAAAAACAGGCCGGATACTTTTGACATTCCGCCGATTATCTTTGCAGTCGATCATCAGAATCCTGTGGCGGTGTGAAATTCGACCTTCTTCCAGTTCATGTAGGAGCGTATCCCCTCAATCCCCGTCTCCACGCCGAAACCCGATCCGCCCATGGCCTCCTGAGGCAGGGAAAAACCCGCCCCTTCACGATCATCGGGAACGGACCGGACGATCACCTCTCCCGCGCGGACGGTTCGCGCCGCCTGATGCGCGATATCGAGATTGCGCGTCCAGATGGTCGCGGCCAGCCCATAGCCGCTTTCATTGGCAAGGCGGAACGCCTCATCGCATGTCGAGAAGCGGCGCATCGCGACGACCGGGCCGAACACTTCCTCCAGCCAGAGCGGATTGTCCGCATCCCTCGGTTCCAGCACCATCGGCGCCATCGCGCACCCGCCCTGATCGGACGGCAAACCCCCGGCGACCAGGTCCGCCCCGGCCGACACGCCGCGGGCAACCATCTCCGCGACCCGTTGCCAATGCGTGCGCCCGGCAAGCACGCCAAAACCCGTATCGGGATCGAGAGGGTCCCCCGGAACAAAGGCCCCGATCTGCGCGCGAACCGCCTCCAGCAACGCGGGAGCGATGCGCTCATGAACAATCAGGCGGGTCCGCGCCACGCACAACTGCCCCTGATTCCACAGTGCATCGGCGCAAACCCGCGCCGCAACCGCCGCGACATCCTCTATGTCATCGAACACGACCGAAGGCGACTTGCCACCACATTCCAGCAATAGCGGGCGAACAGTCGAGCTTCCCCGCAGGGTCATCAGCCGCAGCCCGGTCTGGGTCGACCCCGTGAAGCTGAGGAAATCTATATCCGGGTGAACGGCCAGAGCCGCCCCCACGGTCGAACCGAGCCCGGTCACGACATTGAACACCCCCGGGGGAATGCCGACGGCCAGCGCGATTTCCGCCAGTTTCAGCGCGGAGGCACTGCTCATCTCGGACGGTTTCAGAATGACGCTGTTCCCGGCGGCGAGCGCCGGAAGCACCTTGATAACCGCATTGACGAGGGGGAAATTCCACGGCGAAATCGCCGCAACCACGCCGCGCGCCTCGGGCCGGCTGAAGGCGAGAACCCCCGGCTCGGTATTGCCGACCACGCCGAACAGCTTGTCGACCGTCTCCGCGCAGAAGCGCGCGAAGGCCGGGGCCAGCGCCGTTGCCTCGAACCGGGCCTGACTGATCGGCTTGCCGATTTCGAGGCAATCGAGCAGGGCGAGTTCCTCCGCCCGTTCCACAATGCCGTCGGCCAGCGCCGACAGCACGGCGCGCCGCGTTGCCGCCCCGATCGACGACCAGCGCCCATCCTCAAACGCACGGCGCGCGGAAGCCACCGCCCGCTCGACATCCCCGGTCGATCCCGCGGCCATGTCGGCGAGCTTTTCCCCGGTGGCCGGATCGACCGTTGCCACCACTCCGTCAGAGGCGCTGTCACAATAAGCGCCATCGATAAACGGCCGCAGGTTCCACCGCACGGCGCACGCCTGCCCCCGCAATGTCTCTTGTGAATCCGCCGTCATCCCTGTTCCTTCCGCCTGTCGGTTCGCATGGTCATCTTGCCACCGGCCGACCGGGATAACTTTTGCGGAACAACCAATGACTTCTGCATAATCGGGCGGGCCGCAGAGAAGATCGGGCGGCCTGCACAAGACGAATCCCGCAAAAGCGCCTATCCTCATGCGAATGAACCGCTTGCTGATCCATAATTGCCGTATTTTCGACGGACATACCCTGCTCGAAGACGGTCGAAGCCTCGCCATCGCCATTGCCGATGGCCGAATAGAAAAGATCGGCCGGATCGACGATCGGGAAAGCGGACTATCGATCGACGCCGGCGGCCGCACTGCCATGCCCGGCCTGATCGACGCGCATTTCCATGCCTGCTCCCCGACCCTCTCGGTTCCGACCGCCGATATGATGCCCGAAACCCTGATGGCCCAACATGCGCGGGTCATCATGGAAGGCGCGCTGCTGCGCGGCTTCACGAGTGTCCGCGACATGGGAGGAGCCGATCTCGGGCTGCATCAGGCTGTGGAACAGGGCCTCATTCGCGGTCCAAGGCTGTTCTTCTGCGGCAAGGCATTCAGCCAGACCGGCGGCCATGGCGACCTTCGTCAGACCGGCCGCGCGCCCATATATGCATCCGGTTGCGCCTGCGCCTATCATGGATCGCTGACGCGGGTCATCGATGGGGCCGACACGCTCCGCAGGGAAGTTCGCGAAACGTTGAGGCAAGGCGCCCATCATATCAAACTGATGCTGTCAGGCGGCGTTCTCTCCCCGACCGACCCCCTGTGGATGCCCCAATATTCCGACCCGGAAATTCGCGCCGCAGTAGAGGAAGCGCGCAGCCGACGGTGTTACGTCGCCGCCCATGCGCACACCGCCGAAGCCGCGATGCGCTGCGCGGAACTGGGTGTTCGCAGCATCGAACATGGGACGATGATCGACGCGCAGGCCGCCGCGCGCATTGCCGGGACAGACAGCTTCGTTGTGCCGACACTGGCCATCATGGACGCGCTGCTGGACGATGCGATCGGTTCCACCCTGCCGCCCGAAGCACGGGAAAAACTGTCCTCGCTCATGGACCACGCCTTGCAGGCCATCAGCCATTGCGGGGAAGCCGGAGTGCCGATCGGCTTCGGCACTGACCTGCTCGGCGACCTGCATGGCCGGCAGAATCGCGAATTCCTGCTGCGCCGTGCCGTTCAGTCGCCGATCGACATCCTGCGTTCGGCCACCTCCGTAAATGCACGGCTGCTCAACCGCGAAGGCGAAATCGGCCTCATCGCCCCCGGTGCACTGGCCGATCTGCTGCTGATCGATGGCGACCCGCTGCAAAACATCGAAGTGCTGGGCGACCCGGACAGCGCCTTCGCCCTGATCCTCAGCCGGGGCGAGATCATTTCTTCCCGGCTGCCGAAGGACGCAATTGCCAGTCCGCGATCATGAGCGGGGCCTGACCTTATCCGTTTCACGAACTGCCGGAGTCGGAGTTTTTTCTTTCTCTTTCAATGATGTTTGAACGCGCGCGGGGTAATCCCGTACAGGCGGCGAAACGCCGTCGAGAAATTGCCGCTATGTTCATAACCGACCTCCAGCGCGACCTGCGTGATCGCCAGATCGCTGTCCCGAAGCAGATGACGTGCCCGTTCCATGCGCGTCTGCATCAGATATCCCATTACGGTGCAGCCGAAGCGTTCCTTGAACGTCCCTGACAATTTCGTTTCGCTCATCCCGGCATGGCGCGCGATGCGTGTGATCGTCAGCGGCAGGCCATAATGAAGCTCGATGAAATTGCGGGCGGATTCAAGACGCTCGCAATCGGCACGACTAAGCTTCTGCCTGCCGTTGCGCCCTTCCTCCAGTTCCTGAACGCGGCGGAAGAACTGATAGAGAAGCTCGAAGGATCGGGCCTGCATTTCCATTTGCCGGAAACAGGATGTACCGTTTCTGCGCGCCAGAGCCTCGGCTGCGGCCAGCATCTCCGGGGATCCGGCTACGGTCATATTGAAATGGCCGGTGGGTACGCCGTTTATCACATCCCGCAACGGGCCGGGCAGGCTGTCGACGGAATCCTCGACAAGCGAGCGCAGGAAGGGAATTTCGCACATCAGTGTAGCCGCGAGTTGCCGTTCCTGCGGCTGGTAACGCTCCTGCTTCACCATACCGACCGGCTGATAGCAGATGCAGGCGGTCATTTCGGTGGCCCGGAATGCCCGATCCTCGCCCAGATCGAACTGTCCACCGCCGGAAAGCTGGAAATTCAGCTTGATGACTTCCCGGTCCATGATCGTCGTCAGCGGACTTCCCGGCGATACGAAATCGCTGATCGCCACGCTCAGAGAAGGGTTGATATCGACAATGTCGATAACACCGGTCGCAAAACGCGAGGCCATATTGACGACAAGCCCTCCTGTCCGCTCATCCGTCATCAGGTGCATATCCTCTGCCGGAATGCCGACAAGCGCCTCCAGCGAGGCCCCTGTCGCTATTGGCGATTGGCCGGGAAGCGCTGTCGAGATCATTTTGTCACCCTCCTGCAAAGGAACGCCGCCGAATATCGGCGGCCCCATATCACTCCATCCGTTCAGCCCGCACTCCCCTGCGTCGCGGCAATGGCTTCTATTTCCACCAGCGCATCCGGGATCGCCAGTTCGGCGACTACGGTAGACCGCGCGGGCCGGACATCCCCGAAAAACTCGGCATAGGCAGCATTGAATCCCTGAAAATCATCACGTTTCGTGATCCAGACCGTCGTTTTCACGATATCGCGCCGGGCAAGCCCGCGTTGCGCGAGAACGGCCTCGATATTGGCAAGAGCCTGCCTTGTCTGCTCGGCGATACCGCCCTGCAAAAGCTTTCCTTCGACAAAGGCAAGCTGGCCGGACACGAACAGAAGCCCGGCCGCGTCAACCGCAAGCGACAAATGGGGCGCCACGGCCGGCTCCGTCTTCCCTGCGTCCGCTTCGATGCTAGTCATTATTCTTTACTCCATGCCTTTGAAATTACGGCCGGGCACGGGCACCGCTCCCGTTCCCATCAGCCCTGCAGATTATATCGACATATTGGCCCGGTCCTGAGCGGAAGCAGGCGACGCCTGAGCGGCGGAACAGATCGACATCACGACACAACGGCCCGGTTCGGCCGCCAGATAGGCATGGCCCATCCGACTATCGAAATAGATGGAATCTCCCTTATGCAGCAGCACCGGCGCATAAACATTGCTGTAGAGCAGGACGCTGCCTTCGAGGACATAGGCAAACTCCTCCCCTTCATGAGAGAGAAGCTCGCCAAATTCTTCGATGGTCCGCGCCTTCAGTTCCGCGATGATCGGCACCAGTTTCTTGTTCAGCATATCGGACGCGGGATAGAGATGTGCATATTGATCGGTTTCCACGCACCGCCCTTCCCCGGCGGGCGTGATACTGCGGCGCCCCCCCACCGGAAACACGAGGCCCGGCCCGTCATCTGCCGCCCGCTCGGCCGATGACAGCAGGGCGGCAATATCCACCTCCAGAGCAGCGCTGATTCGAACCAGCTTGTCATAGCTGGGCGACATCTTCGCATTTTCCACCTTCGAAAGGGTCGAAACCGGCAGCCCGCAACGCCCGGACATGTCGGCAAGCGTCCACCCGCGCTCTATCCGTATCCGACGAAGAATGGCGCCGGGGTCCTCACGCGTCTCCGGAGAGACAGCGGCAGGCCCTTTCTGTTGGTCCGCTGCTTTTCTTCGACTTGTCGCCCTTGCTGCCCCCACCGCGCTTCGCCTCGCTGTCCATCAAATAAATTTTCTAAATCAGAAAAATAATTGTCATTTTGATAAAGCATCGTCAAGATTTTTCAAATCCATATCGATTCCCGAACCCGGACCAGAACAAGGCGTAGCGCATGATCCTGAAAAACCATGATTTCAGAAACCGGATGCTCCTGGCCGCGCTGATCATACCGGGCGTTGCCGCGACGGAATCATTCGCCATCCTCCCCGTCATGCTGGGGATCGTCGCGCGCGGATGGGGACTGACCGACGAGATGCTCGGTATTCTGGCGTCAATCGAACTGGCCGGACTGGCGCTGGGGACATTGGCGGCCGTCATGCTGATGCGCAAATGGGGGGTTGGGCGAACTGCGTTCCGGGCGATGCTGATGCTCATGCTGGCCAATGTCGCGGCGCTCATGGCGCCCGATCTGGCATGGCTGATGGCCCTTCGCGCGCTGGCGGGACTGGCGGCCGGAGCCGGACTCGCCATTTGTTATGTCAACCTCGCCAATACGTCGCACCCCGAACGCAATTTTGCGGTCTTTACCCTGATCCAGTTGCTACTCGGCGCAATCGGCCTGTTCACCCTTCCCTTTCTCGCCGACCTCATCGGCTGGGGCGCGCCATATGGATTATTGGGCGGGAGTGCGCTGCTGGGAATGCTCGCCACCTTGCTCCCCCTGTCGCCTGATGATCCGGACAAGGGTCACCCGACGCCCCCGGCAAACACACCTTCCCCCGCTCCTTCGGCTTCCTTTCGCCGAAACCGGCCCGGTTTTCTCGCGCTGATCGGGGTCGGTTTCTATTTCATCGGCATCACCGCGGTCTGGGCCTATATGGACCGGATCGGCAGCGAACTACTCCTGACGCCCGCCCGCATCGCCATGATCGTCGCCGCAAGCCAGATCGTCGCCATGGCCGGTGCGGCGAGCGCGTCGCTGCTGGCTGGGCGCCTTTCGCTGACGACCAGCCTTGCGGCCGGATCGCTGATGACCGTCACGGGCATCATCATATTGGTCTTTGCCCATGAAATGGCGGCCTTCGCCCTAGCGGTCGCAATGATAAGCTTTGCATGGAATTATGTGACGGCACCGCAATTTGCCGCCGTCGCCATGGTCGATACGAGCGGAGCGCTGGCAGGCCTGATGTCGACCGTCACCGGTGTCGGCGCGGCGGCCGGCCCCGCCTTCGGTTCCAGACTGGTTGGACATGGCTTCACACCGCTACTGGTGACCGGCGCTCTCCTGATTCTCATGAGCCTCCTGCTGATCTGGCCTGCCTGTCGGCCTGCTCGCACGGCCTGATGATGATCCCTCCCCCATCCCGGCACGGGCCAGATCCATCCCATGCAGGCCCGAGCGACCGGGCAGGGCAGCCCCATCTGCGCCGAGCGCGGCTTGGGGCAAGTAAAGCAAAACTATGCTTGCAACTTAAATCTCTACTGTTTATGTAGATATTGCCTTTGACGGTGCGGTTGGTCGCCGCACCAGATGACACCATCCGGCCCGACCCGCGGTTTTTGACCGGGATGCAGCTTGCTCCGCGTTATAAATGGCTAAAGCGCGCGATACCAAGGCGACCACGCCAGGATCGTGTTCCCTCCACCCAATGGAGCGAGAAACGATGCATAAAATCCATATTCGCCATTAGCCCATAACGCCCCGCCCTCAGGCGGTTTTCGAGACATATTCCTGACGGCGACAGCCCGTTATCCACCGGATATCGGCGCTCCACCCGCCACCCATCCTTCATCGTCCACCGCCTCCGCTCATGTCGAAGGCGCGATGGCGAACGGATGTTCATGTCCCTCGATTTCCAACCTGTGGCGGGCGGTAATTGACCGCCTCCTCTCATCTTCTCGCGTCCCGCCGTTCCGCCTTCCCGCGAACGGCGATGAACAGGCACGCCCGGAGAGGCGGGTTGCAAAAAATCAAGTGCAGGGAACCATCATGTCGTTTTTCATTACCTCCGCCCGCCGCCCTTCCTCCGTCGGCAAGCCGATAGGCCTGTTGCTGGGCACGACCGCTATCCTGTCCCTTTCTCCCTCCGCACAGGCGCAGACCGCGGATGCCGTGCCCGGCCCTGCCGATACGGGCTTTGCCGATGCCGCAGCGGATGACGGAAGCGCGATTTTCGTAACCGCCCGCCGCCGTGCCGAAAATGCGCAGGACGTGCCGGTCGCGCTGACGGTCCTTGGTGGCGACCAGTTCGAACGGCGCGGCGACTATACGCTTTCCGCCGTTCAGCAGGTCGCGCCCAGCCTTCAGCTTTTCAGCTTCAACCCGCGCAATACCAACATCAATATTCGCGGTCTCGGTTCCAATGTCTCGCTGACCAATGATGGCCTCGAAAACGGCGTCGGCGTCTATATCGACGATGTCTATTACGGCCGGGTGGGCTCCAGCCAGTTCGATCTCGTGGACCTCGAACGGATCGAGGTGCTGCGCGGGCCGCAAGGCACGCTGTTCGGCAAGAACACCACGGCGGGCGCGATCAACATCACCACGCGCCAGCCGGAGTTCACCTTCGGCGGACAGGCCGAAGCCACGGCAGGCAATTATGGTTTCCATCAGCTACGCGGATCGATCACCGGCCCGTTATCCGACTGGGCCGCATTCCGGATCAGCCTGGCCGACACCCATCGCAACGGCTTCCTGCGCAACGTCCATAGCGGCAGGAAAGCCCATGATTATGATAATTTCACGGCGCGCGGACAATTGCTGCTCAAACCGTCGGATAGCTTCACCGTCCGTCTGATCGCCGATTATGGCAAACAGACGCTGCATTGCTGCGTCCGGTCGCCCTATGCGATCTTTACCAGCTATGACGACGGCACAACCATCGCCAACAACTTTCTCGTCCGCGCCGCGCGATCCGGCTACACACCGCTGCCTGTCGATCCCTTCGCCCGGAAAGTCGATGTAGACGGCCGGTTTCAGGCCTTCATGAACCAGTGGGGCCTGTCGGCCAAGGCGGACTGGGATCTTGGCCCCGTCACCCTCACCTCTGTCACCGCCTGGCGCAAATGGAACTGGTATCCGCGCAACGATAGCGACAACACGTCCCTGTCGGTCAACACGCTCAACCATCAGGAAAATCGCCAGCGGCAGTTCAGCCAGGAATTCCGCATCGGTTCCAATGGAGAGAGCCGCCTCAGCTATACCATCGGCGCCTATTATTTCTGGCAGATCATCAACGGATCGGGTGCCGTCGGCTATGGGCAGGACGCTCCGCTCTGGCTGTTCCCCAATGCCGACCCGGCGGTGCGGGAAGCGGCGATCAACGGCTTTGTCGCCCGTTCCACCTCCAATCCGGAAACGAAAAGCTATGCGTTATTCGGGCAGGCCGGTTACGACCTGATCCCCGACAGCCTGTCCTTCACGTTCGGCCTGCGCTACACCCATGAAAAGAAACAGGGCAGTTTCAGTCAATGGTGGGCAGAAGGCGATGACCTTTCCACGCTCACCCAGGCCCAGCGCGCCGCCGCGATCGCGCTGCGCACCAGCCTGACCCCCGTCACCGGCTATTCCACGGGCTTCACCGACAACAGCCTGTCGGGGCAGGCCACCATGTCGTGGAAGGTCACGCCGGACGTGCTGGCCTATGCCACCTATGCCCGCGGCAACAAGTCGGGCGGGCTGAACCTCACCAATATCCCGGCGGGCGTCAGTGCCGATGTCGGTCCGGAAAAGGTCGACAATTATGAAGCCGGGATCAAGAGCCAGTGGTGGGACGGCAAGGCGACATTGAACGCGGCGGCCTTCTGGACCGATATTTCCGACTATCAGACCGCCATCGTCGAACAGATCGTGGGCACCAACAGCACCCGCAATTACATCACCAATATCCCGCAGGCCCGGGCGCGCGGTGTCGAACTGGACGGAATATTGGCGCTTTCCCGGCGGCTCACCCTCAACGCCTCGCTCGCCTATACCGATGCCTATTATGTGTCGTTCAAAAACGGCCCGACACCGGTGGAATCGCTCAACCCCACCAGCGGAGGATCACCGATCAGCGACCTGAGCGGTAAGCCCCTGTCCGGCGTGCCAAGCTGGTCATGGAGCGCGGGAGCCGACTTCTCCGCACCATTGGGAGCAACACCGCTGGGCGATGCCGAGCTTTACGGCCGCGCGGACTATAGCTGGCGCTCCTCCTATTACACCGCCGTTTCGGATAGTCGCTACTCGCTGGTCCCCGCCTATGGCGTCGCCAATGCCCGCATCGGTGTACGGCTGGAGGACGGGGCGCTCGACCTGTCGATCTGGGCCAAAAACCTGTTCGACAAAAATTATGTCGACACGCTCTCGGTCGCCAACACCGGCCTTGTGACCGCCACGCTGGGCGATCCCCGCACCATCGGCGTCACAGTGCGCAGCGCCTTCTGATCCCGGCGCATCCGGCCCGCCCATCGCCCCCCGTTCCTCAACAAGGAGACATGCCTTGGCCACGCTTCCCTATACGGATCACAGCCGCCCCGACCGGGGTTCGCCAGCCGCTCCCGACGACGACAGGGAAGCGCAGCTGTCCCCCGCCCGCCTCGCCGCCTTTGCGTCGATCGCGGTGCCGGTGGCGGGCGCGGGCCTGCCGCTCGCCCTGTTCGTGCCACAGCTTTACGCAACCGAATTCGGATTATCGCTGGCGACGATCGGCCTCATCTTCTTTCTTGGCCGCTTCTGGGATGTGGTGTCGGATCCGATTGTCGGCGCGCTGAGTGATCGCACCCGCACCCGTTTCGGTCGCCGCCGGCCATGGATCGCGGCGGGCGCCCTCCTGTTCGGGCTGGCCGCGGCCCTGTTATTCTTCCCGCCTGCCGCGCTGGTTACGCCTGCCTATCTCGCGATCACATTGTTCCTCTTCTACCTCGGCTGGTCGATGCTGGAGATACCGTCTTCCGCATGGGCAGGCGAGCTGTCGGCCCGCTATCACGGCCGCACCCGCGTGGTGAGCTATCAGGCGCTATTGCGCTCCATCGGATTGCTCGCGGTGCTCGTGCTGCCGACCATTTTCGATCAGGTCGAACCGGGCAATGCGGTGCTCAAGCTCAACCTGACGGGCGGCTTCATTCTGCTCACCCTGCTCGTCGCCCTGCCGCTCACCCTCTTTTCCTTTCGCGAACCACCGCTGACCGCCCCTCCCGCCGCATCGCAAGGCCTGCGTCGCACGACGAGTCTCATCCTCTCCGATCGCCTGCTGCTGCGCGTGCTCGCATCGGATGCGGTGGTGACGGCGGGCCAGTCTGTCCGCGCCAGCCTGATCGTCTTCTTCGTCATCTGGTATATGGGGCTGCCCGCATGGGCGAGCGGCCTTTACCTGCTCCAGTTCATCTTCGGCATCGCCGCCGCACCGGTCTGGCAACGGATCGGCACACGCATCGGCAAGCGCGAAGCCGCCATCGCCGGTGAACTGGCGCAGGCGATCATCAACGCCGGCCTCCTTCTGGTCGTACCCGGCGCCCTGCCGCTGCTGATCGCACTCACCATTGCCCAGGGGCTTTGCCAGGGATCGAGCAATCTGATGCTGCGCGCGATGGTCGCCGATGTCGCCGACGCGCACCGGCTTCGCACCGGCCATGATCGCACCGGCCTGTTCTTCTCGGTCTTCGCCCTGACGGCCAAGCTCGGCCCGGCGATCGGCATCGGCATCGCGCTGCCGCTGATCGGCTGGCTCGGCTTCGCACCCGGCCCCGGCAATGCTCCGGCCGCTCTGGAAGCCCTTAAATATGTTTTCGCGCTCGGCCCCGCACTCGCCCACCTCCTCGCCACCTTCATCATCCGGCGCTTTCCTCTCGATGAAGGCGCCCATGCCGAAATCCGCCGTGCCCTCGACCGGCGCGACGCGATCCCCGCCTGACCATCCCTCAAGTGAACCAAGGAGACTTATCATGACCATAGTGAACCAGACCTTCCTCAATGCCGCCGATGCCGAAGGGCCGCTGGATGTCGTACCCGTTGCCGGCCGCATCGGCGCGGAGATCCGGGGTGTCGCGCTCGGCGGCGATCTCGATGAGGCGACCGTCGCGGCTATCCGCGCGGCCCTGCTGCGCCACAAGGTGATATTCTTCCGCGATCAGCATCAGCTCGACGATGCCGCGCAGGAAGCCTTTGCCGAACGCCTCGGCAAACCGGTGGCTCACCCGACCGTGCCGGTGGTGCCCGGCTCCCGCTATCTGCTGGAACTGGATTCGAAAGAAGGTCGCGCCGCATCGAGCTGGCACACCGATGTGACCTTCGTTCCCGCCTATCCCGAAGCGTCGATTCTGCGCGCTATAGTCATCCCGCAGGCGGGAGGCGATACGCTCTGGGCCAACACCGTGGCCGCCTATGAACAATTGCCGGACAGCCTGCGTCAGCTCGCCGACACGCTCTGGGCGGTGCACAGCAATCTCTATGACTATGCAACGACCCACGCCAACGCGAATGATCTGGAGGCGATCCGGCGTCATCGGGAAGTCTTCGCCTCGACCGTCTACGAAACCGAGCACCCGCTCGTCCGCGTCCATCCGGAAACCGGGGAACGCTCCCTGCTGCTCGGCCATTTCTTCAAGAATTTCAGCAATCTGAGCAGTGCCGACAGCCAGCGCCTGTTCGCGATTTTTCAGGAGCATGTCATCAAGCCGGAAAATACCGTGCGCTGGCGCTGGCAACCGGGCGATGTCGCCATCTGGGACAATCGCGCGACCCAGCACCGCGCGATCGCCGATTTTGGGTTCCAGCACCGCCAGTTGCGCCGCGCCACCATCGCGGGCACAGTGCCGGTATCGATCGATGGCCGCGAAAGCCGGGCCATCAAGCAGGAACCGCTTCCCGTCGCCGCAGCGGCCTGAGCGCGCTCCGATCAGGAATAACGGGCCGCATCGCATCCGTGGTGCGGCCTCCCCCTCAGGGATCAGCATCATGAAAATCCGTACCTTGTTCGCCAGCCTTGCCCTCGGCACCATGCTGGTCGCCCCGGCGGCCGCGCGGGAAGCGCCCCCCAATATCCTCGTGATCGTCGCCGACGATCTGGGCTATTCCGATCTGGGCGCGTTCGGCGGAGAGATAGCAACGCCCAATCTCGACCGGCTCGCAACCGCGGGCATCCGCCTGACCGGTTTCCACACCGCGCCGACCTGTTCGCCGACACGATCCATGCTACTGTCCGGCACCGACAACCACCGGGCAGGCCTCGGTACGATGGCGGAGATGCAGGCCCCCAATCAGGTCGGCAAGCCGGGGCATGAAGGCTATTTGCGGCCGGACATCGCCGCCCTGCCGGAAATATTGGCGGCGGGCGGATATCGCACGCTGTTCTCCGGCAAATGGCACCTCGGCCTGACACCGGAGCAGGATCCCCATGCGCGCGGCTTCCGGCACAGTTTCGCCCTGTTACAGGGCGCGGGCAATCATTTCGGCACCGATATTTCCGCCGATCCGAAAGGCGGTGCGACCTATCGCGAGGATGGACGGACGCTGACCGCCCTCCCCAAAGGCCATTATTCATCCGACACCTTCGCGACCAGGCTGATCGAGCAACTGAAGACCAGCCGGGACGGCAGCCCCTTCTTCGCCTATCTCGCCTTTACCGCACCCCACTGGCCGCTTCAGGCGCCGCCGGAGACCATCGCCAAATATCGCGGGCGCTATGATAGCGGCTATGATGTGCTGCGCGCGGAACGGCTGAAGAAACAAAAGGCTCTCGGTCTCGTACCGAAGGACGCGACGCAGCACGCACCCGAAAATGCGCGCCCATGGGCGGACCTTTCCGCAGAGGAAAAAGCCCATGCCTCCCGCGTGATGGAGATTTACGCCGCAATGGTCGACCGCATGGATCAGAATGTCGGCCGCGTAATCGACGCGCTGAAGGCCAGCGGCGATTATGACAATACCATCATCCTGTTCCTGGCGGACAATGGCGCGGAGGGGATCGATCTTGTCCATGCACGCAACCCGCGCTTCAGGGCACGGGCGGAGGCGGCCGACAACAGCCTCGACAATCTCGGCACCGCATCGAGCTATATCAGCTATGGGCCCGGCTGGGCACAGGCGGCAACCACGCCCTCATGGCTTTACAAGGCCTTTGCCACCGAGGGCGGGACCCGCACCACCGCCTTTCTGAGCGGCCCGGTCGTGCGACATCCCGGTACCATTGCGCACCCTTATCTGAACGTGATGGATGTAGCGCCGACCATCCTCGACTTTGCGGGCATTCCAGCGCCCGGAGGAGAATTTCAGGGCCGCAAGGTGCAGCCGATCATGGGGACGAGCTGGGCGCGCTGGCTGGAGGGCAAGGCCGACCATGTCCATGCGCCCGATGAAAGCATCGGCACCGAATTATTCGGTTCCCGCGCATTGCGCAGGGGCGACTGGAAGATCACGGATTCGGGCGACGGCCTGTGGCGGCTGTTCAATATCGCGAACGATCCGGGCGAAACCAGTGACCTTTCCGCACGCGACCCCGCTCGCAAGGCGGCGCTGGAAAAGGAATGGGAGGCCTATGCGCAATCGGTCGGCGTCGTGCTGCCGCAACCAAGGATCATGGTCGAATAGGCGCGCCTTGCGCCACTTCAGGCGAGGCCCGGCAAGGAAAGCCAGCCTCGCCCCTCTCTCTCACTTTGCCGGAACAGTCCCGGCCTAGGGCGGATCGACATTGCCCTCCGGTCGCCTTCGGCCCCAGCCCTGGCGGCCTGCAAATGGCGCTTTCGCGCGCTTCCGGTGCTCACCTAC
>SBGG01000095.1 GCA_006226685.1 Sphingomonadales bacterium | reverse complement strand
GCCCCGAAACGGGCAAGGTCGACAACAACATCACCCGAAAGAGCGCCAAGGCGCGCTTCCGTCTCAACCGTGGCTCGATAAGTTACTAGACGCATGATTTCCCCTTTGGGATAGTGAAGATCAGGACAGAACGGGCTGATGACCGTCATTTTCGCCCAGAGCCTCTTCGCGATAGAGGCCCAGCGCGCGCATGACGGGCAGGTCGTTGAAATTGAACAGGCAGGCATCCTCCGTGTCGGAAGCGTTGACATGTTCATGATACATCCAGGCGGGAACGACGAAGATATCCCGTTCCTGCCAGTCGAAGCGCTGGCCGTTGATGACCGAATAGCCTTTGCCCTTGCAGCATTGATAGACGAAGCTTCCGGTCTGGCGGTGGGCCTTGGTATGTTCGCCGGGGCGCAGCATCTGCATCGATGCGCCGATGGTCTGCATCACTGGACCGCCAGTGTGCGGGTTTACATAATCCATCATGATGCCGTCATAAGGGGACCCGTCGGTCACCTTCGCATAGTTGTTCAATGCCTCGTAGGTCGGCGCCCATTCATATTTGAGGAGCGGGGAATAGGCCTTGGGCCATGCCACCCCGGCCGGACGCAGACCCTTGCCGGACCAGGCGCCGATCGAATCGTTCACGGGGAAGGATATGGCCTGTTGCAGGTCCGGGTGGACTTCGTAGAAATTGGCTTCGAGCGCGTTCATCAGGGGAATGTCGAGACCGTCCTGCCAGATGCAGACCGTGCCCTCTTCCGCAACGCCATGTTCGTGCCAGGTGCCGTTCGGCGTCAGCACGAAATCATTGGCGCCGAGCGTCATCTTATGCCCGTCCACATTGGTGAAGGCGCCCGATCCTTCCATGATGAAGCGCAGGGCGGAGGCGCTGTGCCGGTGGCTGGAGGCGCATTCACCCGGTCCCATCACCTGAAGCCCCGAATAGAGCCAGCCGACGGCGGCCACCACATCGGCGCGGCCCTTATTTTCCAGATAAATGACGCGACGGCCCGCCTGTTCCGGAGTTACCAGTTCGAGCGATTTGAGCACATCCTCGCGCAGATCCTTATAGCGCCAGAGCATCGGCACGGAGGTGGATGCTGGTTCCCAGGGTTCGATCTTGTTCGCGACCGTCCAGAGCGCGCCGGTGCCAAGCGATTCGAGGCGCTTGTAATAGGCCACCAGTTCGGGGGTATCCGCCACATTGGCGCGGCCGATCATGTCCTCGCGATACTGGTCATAGTTGGATGTCGCCATGGCTTCCTCCTCAATAAGATTATTATAGACTTAAAATATTTCCATGATAGTGTCAAATGCAAGTAATTTGGTTGGCTTTCCGTATCGGAAGGCGAAACATATGATGAAAGGAGCGTTCCATGTCCGATCCCTTCAAGGCTGCCGTTGTTCAGGCGGCCTCCTTCCCTCACGATGCGGTGGCTTCGGCGGGCAAGGCGGCGGACCTGATCCGCAAGGCTTCGGCCGGAGGGGCGAAGCTGATCGTTTTCCCCGAAGCGTTCCTGGGAGGCTATCCGAAAGGTGACGGATTTGATACCCCGGTCGGGGTCCGCACGGTCAAGGGGCGCGAGGATTATCGGCGCTATCATGCCGGGGCGATCGACCTTGACGGGCCGGAAGTGGAAATCATTGCCGAGGCGACCGCGCAGACCGGGGCCTTTGTCGTGATCGGCGTGATTGAGCGGGATGGCGGCACCGTATATTGTACCGCGCTGTTCTTCGATGG
This sequence comes from Sphingomonadales bacterium, assembly GCA_006226685.1. Classification (GTDB taxonomy): domain Bacteria; phylum Pseudomonadota; class Alphaproteobacteria; order Sphingomonadales; family Sphingomonadaceae; genus Sphingobium. Next base: position 23,215 of record SBGG01000095.1, on the reverse strand, counting down.
CGAGAAGGGACTGATCGCCAAGCATCGCAAGTTGATGCCGACTGCGGCGGAACGGCTGATCTGGGGCTTTGGCGACGGTTCGACCCTGCCGGTGATCGACACGCCGTTCGGCAAGGTCGGCGCGGTCATCTGCTGGGAAAATTACATGCCGATGCTGCGCATGGCGATGTACGATCAGGGCATCAGCATCTATTGCGCGCCGACGGCGGACGATCGGGACGGCTGGGCGGCGACCATGCAGCATATTGCGCTCGAAGGACGCTGTTTCGTGCTGTCGGCCTGTCAGCATATTACGCGCGGCGCCTATCCGGAGGATTATGACTGTGTGCTGGGCGATGATCCGGACAAGGTGCTGATGCGCGGCGGATCGATGATCGTGGCGCCGCTTGGCGAGGTGCTGGCCGGACCGGATTATAGCGGCGAAACCATCCTCTATGCCGATATCGATCCGGCTGAGGTGATTCGCGGCAAGTTCGATTTCGATGTCGCCGGTCACTATGCCCGCCCCGATATCTTCAAGCTGAGCGTTAACGTCGCGCCAAAAAAGCCGGTCGTGCGTGAGGGGGAGGCCTGAGTTCGATGGATTTCGATTTTTCCAGACTCTCCACCCCGGAACGGTACAAGCTTATGGGGTCGGCGATCACGCCGCGCCCGATTGCATGGATTACTACTTTGTCGAAAGAGGGGGTGCTCAACACCGCGCCTTATAGTTTTTTCAACATGATGGGTGCGGAGCCACCGCTGGTCGCTATCGGCCTGATGCGGCTGCCGGATGGCAGTTATAAGGACACGACCCGCAACATTATCGATACCGGGGAGTTCGTCGTGCATCTGGTATCCGAAAAGGACGTGGAGGCGATGAACTTCACCAGCATCGATGCGCCCCCGGGGTTCGACGAACTGGCGTATACCCGGTGTGAGACGGTCCCTTCGATCGATGTCGCGCCGCCGCGGATCGCCTCCGCACCGGTCGCGATGGAATGCCGTCTGTTCGAAAAGGTGGAGGCGGGGCAATCGACGATCGTGCTCGGCGAGGTCGTGCGTTTCCACATTGACGATGCCTTTGTCGATCCGGCCAATTTGCATGTGGATGCTCCGGCGATGCACCTCGTCGCGCGCATGCATGGTGCAGGCTGGTACACGCGATCCACTGACCTCTTTCAGATGACCCGCCCGGTATTTGCAAACTGGAGCGAAGAGCAGGATTGAGCGCCTGATTCGCGCCAGGTGTAGCCATGAAACAGGCATGGCTGGTCGAATATGTGGCGTGAGAATATGATAAAGCCCCCGGCTTCCCTGCCGGGGGCTTTCTGATTTTAATACCCATATATCCGGACCTTGGAGCCGACCCTGTCTCCCAGACCATGCGCGGCGGCATGAATGACCGGAGAGGGGGCGGCACGGCGCTTTGGCGGAGGGCTGCGGAGCTTCAGTCCTTTTCTACCGGAAGCCGCAGGCCGCGCGCTTCGAGGATCGGCAGAACCTCATCCCGGAAATAGGGGAATTCCTCCGCATAATTGACGAAGGAGAGGGTGGTCCCACCGAAACCGGCCTCATGCAGCGCCGTCAGCCCGTCGGCGACCTGTTCCGGCGTCCCGATCAGCGGGAAGCCACCATGGCCCATTGCCATCCGGTCGCGGATCAGCGCGAGCAGATCATGCGGGAAAGAATGGGCGTGGGCGAATTGCAGGTTCATAAGGTTGTCGACCGCGCCGGTGTCGATCTGGTCGCCCATGAAACGGGCGACATAATCCTTCGCTTCCTGCTCTGTCGGGCGGCAGACCACATGGCTGAAGGTGAGCACGTCCACCGAGCGGCCGACATCGGCGGCCTTGTCCTTGAGCGCCTTTACTTCCTCGACCGAGCGGGCAAGGTCGATGGCCGGGGTGAACAGGAAGTCGGCATTGCGGACGGCGAAATCGCGTCCCTGTACCGAACCGGCGGCATTGATGATCGGCGGGCGGCTGTCGACCGGATGCGGCAGGCCATAGACCCCGTGCAGTTTGAAATTGGCGCCATCCCAGTCGAACGGGGCATCGCGGGTCCATAGCGCCTGAATGATGTCGAACCATTCCTGAGCATAGCCGTAGCGGCTTTCATGATCGTCCGGCAGGGTGAGGCCGAGCGCCCGATATTCCGGTTCGTTCCACCCCGCGACGATGTTGAGGCCGGCGCGACCGCCGCTGATCTCATCAATGGTTGCGATCTGCTTGGCGATCACGACCGGGTGGTTGGCGGTGGTGTGGATGGTGGCGAACACGGTGATGTTGCGGGTGGAGGCGAGCAGCCCCGCCGCCCAGGTCATGGTTTCCAGTACGCGGCCATGAAAATCCGTCTCGCCGCCATAGCCGATCCAGCGTGCGATCGGCAGCATGAAGTCGATCCCGGCATCATCCAGCATCCGGGCAAGGCGAAGATTATCCGCCCAGTTGGCGGACCAGCGTTCGGGCACCTTGGTGACGGACATGCCGCCCGAACAGTTGGTGGCAAAAGTGCCCAGTTTGAAGTGGGGGCGGCGCAGCATTCCTCGGCAGGCAGTCATGGCAAATCTCCGCTATGTGGACTTCTAAATAAAAAACTACGTTAGGATTAAATCCTTGTCTAGCCGTTGAATCGAAGTTAGCCTTCGCTGAAATTACGGGTTTGGAATGCATGATGTCTGACGTGGATAAGGCTTTGGAATCAGGGGGGAGGGATCCGCTCGATCGCCGGTGGCATCTGGCGCGCAACCGGCATGAAGTGAACGTCACCGAGCTGGAATTCTCGATGATGCGGGTGGGGGAGGCCTTCTCCCGCTGGGAAAGCGAATGTCTTGCCGCGGCAAGCGGACTCGGTGCGACCGGCAGCGAGAATGCGCTGCTTCACGTCATTCGCCTGCATGATCGTCCGAAACCCCTGAAGGAACTGGCGCGGCTGACCAACCGGGACGATATTCCGAACCTTCAATATGCATTGCGCAAGCTGGCCAAGCTGGGGCTGATCCGGCAGGAAGGCGGCAAGAGCAATGCGGTCTACTCGGTAACCGACTGGGGGCGTGAGGTGACGGAGCGTTATGCCCGGTTGCGCGAGGAATTGCTGATCGAATTCACGCAGGTGATCAAGGGCATTGACGAGCGGTTGCAGCAGGCGACCCGGACGCTCAACCTGCTGTCGGGTATTTATGAACAGGCGGCCCGTGTCGTCGCCACGCATCAGAAAGCCAGTCATGACCGGGAAGAATAAAGACTTGCCCGGGCTGGGAGGGGATAGTCCGTCCCTGTCCTCCAGCCGCCGGAATGTGATGAAAGGGGCCGCTGGCTTCATCCTTGCGCAGATGGCCGGGGGCTTGTCCTGGGTCACACCGGCGGCGGCCGTCGCCGCGGGGGCCAGGCCGAGGATGCTGACGGCGACCGAAGCGGCCTGGCTGGGAGGACTTGGCGAAGCGATCGCGCCGCCCGCGCGCGCGGGCGGCCTCGTGCCCTATGTCGATCATCATCTCACCGTGCCGCATGGCGAAAGCCTGCTGGCGCTGCGCTATCTGGAAATAGAGCCGCCCTATGTCGGTTTCTATCGATCCGCTCTTGGATCGCTCGCCCGTGCCTTTGGCGAAGCACCGCCGCCATCGGGCGATGCGCGCTGGGCCGATATGCTGAAGGCGTTGGGCGAAGGCAGCGTTGAAGGATGGCAGGGGCCGCCGCCGCCGCTTTTCCTGTTCGCGATCCGCCTCGACGCGATCGATATCGCCTATGGCACCCGCGCGGCCTTTGCCCGGCTGGGTGTCGACTATCTCCCCCATGTCGAACCGGAGACGGACTGGTGAGCGGAACGAAGATGATCGATGTCGCCATTGTCGGCGCGGGTGCGGTCGGGGCCATGCTGGCGGCGAAGCTGGCCGAGGCGGGCCGATCCGTCACCCTGTTCGAAGCCGGGCCGCGATGGGGCCTTTATGACATGGTCAGTTCCCAGATATGGGCGCGGCGCCTGCGCTGGGGCGGCCCCTATGTCGCCACGACCGGGGCCGATCCGCTTGGTTTCGGGTTCAATGCGGGCTGGGGGCTGGGTGGATCGGCGCTGCATCATTATGGCACCTGGCCCCGCATGCATGCCGCCGATTTCACGATGCGGAGCGACCATGACCGGGGGCTGGACTGGCCGATCGGCTATGAGGATCTGCGTCCCTATTATGACCGGGTTCAGAAGGAAGTCGGGGTTTCGGGAGATGCCGGGGCGGAAATCTGGCGTCCAGCCGGGGAGCCCTATCCCATGCCGCCGCTCGAACCGCTGAAACAGGGCGAATTGCTTGCCCGCGCTTTTGCCGCCGCGGGCAAACGGACGGCTCCCGCGCCGATGGCGATTAATTCCGTCATCTATGATGGTCGCCCGGCCTGCCAATATGACGGCTGGTGCGACGCCGGTTGCCCGATATTGGCACTGGCAAATCCGATGGCGGTCTATCTGCCGCGTGCGGAGGCGGCGGGGGCGACGATCCTCACCGACACGGCGGTGACGCGGATCGTTCCGGCGGGAAAGACGAAGGTCGCGGGCATCCGCTACCGTACCGCAGACGGGAGAGAAGGGGAGCAGCAGGCGCGGCTCGTCATCCTCGCGGGGTCGGTGGTTGGCAATCCGGCGCTGATGCTCAATTCGACGGATGCCGATCACCCCCATGGCATCGGCAACGGGAATGATCTGGTCGGCCGTTATGTGATGGCCCATGGCCTTATCCAGATACTCGGCCTTTTCCCCGAGGAGACAGAACCGCATCGGGGCGTCACCGGCGCGCATCTTATGTGCCATGACAATTATGACAAGACATCGACCAAAGGCGCCTTCGGCAGCCGCCAATGGCTGATCGCGCCGTCGATCAAGCCCAATGATCTGGCGGGTCTCGGTGCCTCGCGCATGGACCTGAACGGCGCGGCGCTGGATGCCTTCATGGCGAAGGCGGTGCGGCATGGCGCGAATATGATCGGCATGTGCGAGGAAGAGCCCAATGCCGATAATCGCATTGAACTGACCGATGGCGTCAATGGCTGGGGTGTGCGTCCGCCCCGCATCGTGCATGCTTTTTCCGCCGATGCGAAGAAGCTGTGGGAAGCCATGCGCGATGAGGGCACCGCCATTTTCAAGGCTGGCGGGGCAATCGAAACCTGGCACACGCCCATGGGGTCCGCGCATCTGGTCGGCGGTACGATCATGGGGACGGATGCGGGCACTTCCGTGGCGGATAGCCATGGACGCGTCCATGGCTTCGACAATCTCTACATTGCCGGGCCGGGTCTGTTCCCGACCGAGGGCGGCGTCAACCCGACCTTCACGCTCCACGCGGTGACGTTGCGCGCGGCCGAGCATCTGGAAAAGGACCGGACGGACCTGTTCGCCGCCTGATGCCGTCGCCTCGTTTCCGGGGCCGGAGGGAGAGAAGTCTCTCCGGCTGCGGGGATATTCCGACGTTAACGAAGGTGGGATCGGGGTGGGATCGGGACTCCGTCGATCAGGGCCGGTCAGGGAGGGGCGGTCAGCTCCGTCACAGGCCCGGACAGAGCGCAGGCTTTGTGTTTGGCCTTCCCGCTGGGGTGAAGCAGCCCTTCGGCCTCCTGCCTGAACGGGCGCGCGCATCGACGGGAGGGAAGGCGGCGGAGGCGGCCTGATCGTCGTCAGGACCGCCATGATGCAGGCGTCCCTCCGGGCAGGAGGGGTTTTGCCCGGTTCACTCCTTTTCGGTGAACAGCCCTTGCGCTGCGAAGGCAGCCGCTACGCCCGGATAATAATCATGATCGTAAAATTCGGCGATGCTGGCGGACCAGCTTTCGCCTTCCATCCGGCCGATTGCCGCCCAATGGGCCGCCAGCCGGTTGTCATAGTCCACGATGGCCGGCGCAATATCCTTGTCGGAATAGCGCTCATCATGCCGATAGGTGGAGAGGTCCAGCCGGGGTTTCACGGCCGCAGGCTGGTCCACATGGCCGATGCACAGCCCGGTTACCGCTGTACAGCCCTGCGGCAGCGCCAGCAGGGTATTGAGCGCCGCCAGATCGTTGCGAATGCCGCCGATCGGCACCGCGCCAAGGCCGCTCGCCCGCGCCGCGATCATCAGCGTGGCGATCTGGATGCCGACATCGACGCTGCCCGCCACCAGACCCTCCAGATGGTGGTGGACCTGCTGCTCCTTGCCGTGAAGGGTGAGTGCCGCCCCGGTTTTCGCGAAATCGATGATGACGGCGATGAACACGGGAGCCCGGGCGATATGCGGTTGCCCGCCCGCTATTGCCGCTATGTGCCGCCGGGTTTCGGCATCCTGCACGATGACCAGCGAAACATGCTGGGCATTGTGTGAGGTCGGGGCCTGATGCGCCGCCGCAACGATCTCGTCGAGCACCGCACCGTCCACCGGATCGTCTCGAAAGGAACGATCGCTATGGTGGCCGAGCAGCAGGGAGAGCGTATCGCTCACCGCTTGGTCCGCATCGGGTAGAGCGACGGATCGGCGAACTGGGCGGGATCCTTGTCGCGCAGCCAGATCAGTGCGGTTTTGATCGCATCGGTGTCGGCTTTCGACAATTTGTCGGCAAAGCTCGCCATACCGGTTCCGGCCAGCGCGCCTTCACGGACAATCAAGTCATAATTGTCGAGGAACTCCTTGGGCATGCGCCGCAGGTCGGGCAGCATCGATGTCGAGGTGAGCATGCCATGGCACCGGGCGCAATTGGTGCGATAGAGATCGATGCCCCGGGCGACTTCGCCCTCGGGGATCGGGGCGATCTTGGTCGCGCCCGGATCATTGCCGAAGGGTTCATCCAGTTCCGGCGGAAGCTCCACGTCTCCGCCGCCCAGCTTGAACACGAGCAATCGCCCGAAATTGGCGCGGGTGCGCGCGGCGGCGTCCTTGTCCAGCATCATGATGGTGGCGCCGCCGAAACCGGCCAGCACGGCGACATATTGCACGCCGTCCAGCTTGTAGGTGATCGGTGCGGCGATGATGCCGGTGCCCGTCTGAATTTGCTTCAGAACCTTGCCGGTCAGCGCATCATAGGCCGAAAAAGTGCCCGCAGGGGTCCCCTGAAACACCAGATTGCCGCCGGTCGACAAGGTGCCGCCGTTCATCAGCGTGCTCTGGTCCACGGTCCAGACCGGCTTCTTCTTCACCGGGTCCCAGGCGGTGAGCTGCCCGGAGATCGGGAAGACCTTGTCCGCGCCTGCCGTCTTTTCGAAATCCTTGACCATTTCATCGAACTGCATCGCATTGGTCGCGGAATAGCGCCACCAGACGCGCTGGGCCGGAATATAGACGAGGCCGGTTTTCGGGTTATAGCTCATCGGTTGCCAGTTATGGCCGCCGCCCATCCACGGCACGACAAAAGCGCCCTTCGTCTTGTCATAGAAGGAGGTGTCGTTGCGCACCGGCCGCCCGGTCTTCAGGTCGACATGGGAAGCCCAGTTGACCGGGATATAATTATCGGCGGAAATGAGCTGTCCCGTCACCCGGTCGAGCACATAGAAGAAGCCGTTTTTCGGCGCCTGCATCAGCACCTTGCGCGGCTTCCCGTCGATGACGAGGTCGGTCAGAATGATGTGCTGGGTCGCGGTGAAATCGAAATTGTCCATCGGCGTGGTCTGGTAATACCACTTCATCCGGCCCGTATCCGGGTCGATCGCGAGGATCGAGGACAGGAAGAGATTGTCGCCTTCGCCATTGCTGCGCAATGCATGCGACCAGGGCGATCCGTTGCCGGTGCCGACATAGAGGGTGTTGAGGTCAGGGTCATAGGCCATGGAATCCCATGCCGTGCCGCCGCCGCCCGATGTCGTCCATGCGCCGGTGCGGGACCATGTCCTGGCCGCCATTTCCAGTTCCGGCTGTTCGAACGGACCGTCCGGGCTGCCGGGCACGGTGAAGAAGCGCCAGGCCTGCTTGCCGCTATCGATGTCATAGGCGGTGATATAGCCGCGCACGCCGAATTCGGCGCCGCCATTGCCGATGATGACCTTGTTGCCCGCGATACGGGGCGCGCCGGTGATGGTATAGGGGCGCTTGCGGTCGATCAGCGTATCGACTTCCCAGTCGAGCTTGCCGGTCTTCGCATCCAGAGCGATCAGACGCCCGTCGAGCGTGGCGCTGATGACTTTGCCGTGGGTGACGGCGACGCCGCGATTGACCACGTCGCAGCATCCGTTAAACGCCCATTCGCCGGGAACCTGCGGATCATAGGTCCATAATTCCTTGCCGGTGCGGGCATCCACCGCCCAGACCCGGCTCCAGGTCGAGGTGAAATACAGCACCCCGTCGACCATGATGGGGGTCGCCTCCAGCCCGCGCAGGCTGCCCAGTTGCAATTCCCAGGCAAGGCCGAGCGATTGGACATTGCCGCTATTGATGTCCTCCAGCGGAGAATAGCGATCCTCCGCCTGATCGCGGCCATGAAAGGGCCAGTCCGATTCCGTCGAAGGGACAGGGGAAGGGACGGTGGCGGAAAGCGTGCCGGTCACAAGTGCGGCAAGCGCAACGATCCGGCCGAATATAGTCAACATGGATCAGGCTCCGAAAGCTGGCGGAATGGAAGCGAACAGATCATCGCGCGTCGTCGCCGGGGACGGCCATGTAAGCTTGCTGTGGCTGATGCCGAGGTCCAGCACGGTTTCGCACGCCTTGTAAGCGGCCAGCCCCGGATTGACGACCGGGCAGGGCAACACCGAGGCCAGATAGGCGTGGGATTGATACATGGTGGTGGATCCCAGCACGATCACTTCCGCGCCGTCTTCCTCGATCGCCCGGCGGGCCTGTTCCTCCAGCTTGGCGAAGACGATGTCTTCCTTGCCGGACAGCAATTCCTTCGTATTGGGTTCGACATCGATATGGCGCACCGATGCGAAGCGCGCGCCAAGGCCATATTTGGTGATCTTGTCGCGGATATGCTGGGCCCAGGGCGACCACATGGTGATGACCGAGAATTTCTGGCCAAGCTGGGTCGCCAGCGCGAAGGCGGCCTGCGCCGACCCAATCACCGGAATGGTGAGGCGAGAGCGCAGCGGCACGACGCCGCTGTCGCTCATCGAAAAGCTGCACACTGCCGCATAGCCTTCTTCCTCGGCCCGGCATCCCGCATCGAGCACGAAGGCATCGGCCAGCGTGGTTTCATAATCGCTGTCGAGCCAGGCGGCGCCGTCGCGGCATCCGGCGAAATCGATCTGAATGTCCGGGCGACGCAGGCTTTCGGGAATCTGGGCGGCAAAATTGGTCAGCGCTTCGGGCGGCAGCGCCACCGGAAGGATCATCTTCAGACGTTTCATCGCAGGACTCCTCAGGCGTTGGGCAGACGGACGCAGACGGATTTCAGTTCGGTATAGGTGCGGACGGCTTCATTGCTGAATTCCCGGCCCCAGCCCGATTGCTTGAACCCGCCGAACGGCATCGCCGCATCCAGCACATTATGGCAGTTGACCCAGACCGATCCGGCATCGATCTGCTTCGCGATCAGGTGGGTGCGGCGCAGGTCATTGGTCCACAGGCTCGCCCCCAGACCATAATGGGTGTCGTTGGCGACCGCCTTGATCTGATCCGGATCATCGAGCGGCATGGCGACGACGACCGGACCGAATATTTCTTCCTGCACGACCGACTGGTCGCGACGGACATTGGTGAGAATGGTGGGGCGGTAGAAGAAACCGGCCCCATCGACGGCGCTGCCGCCTGCCATAGCGGTCGCGCCGGTGGCGATGCCCTCGGCCACCATGCCGGAGACTTTTTCGAGTTGCTTTGCCGATACCAGCGGTCCGATCTGCGTGGTTGAGTCATGGCCGGGGCCGATCTTCAACTGGTCGGCAATGGCGGCGACCCCTTCCACCACCGCATCGAACACCGGCCGTTCGATCAGCAGGCGCGATCCGGCGGTGCAGATCTGGCCGGAGTTGAAGAAGATCGCGTTGGCGACGCCGGGAATGGCTTCGTTCAGATCGGCGTCGGCCAGCACGATGGCCGGGGATTTGCCGCCCAGTTCCAGCGTGACCCGCTTCAGATCATGCAGGCAGGCCGCGGCGATCGCCTTGCCCGTCTGGGTGGAGCCGGTGAACGATATCTTGCGGACATCGGGATGCCCGACCAGTGCTGCCCCAGCTTCGGCGCCCAGACCCGTGACGATGTTGACGGCCCCTTCGGGCACACCGGCTTCCAGCAGGATTTCCCCCAGCCGCAGCGTGCTGAGCGAGGTTTCCTCGGACGGCTTCAGCACGACCGTGCATCCGGTGGCCAGGGCAGGCGCGATTTTCTGCGCGGCCTGCCCAACTGGGAAATTCCACGGCGTGATCGCGCCGACGACGCCGACCGGCTGGCGCAGCGAATAGGCGTGATAATCCGAACCGTCATCGAACAGCGGGTTGAGCGCAAAGGTTTCGCCGGTGATCTTGGTGGCCCATCCCGCGAAATAGCGGAACATGTCCATCGCCACCGCGACATCGACCATCTTCGCCATCGCCATAGGCTTGCCGTTGTCGAGGCTTTCGAGCCAGGCCAGCTCTTCGGCATGCTTCTCGATCAGCAGCGCGACCCGTTCGAGAATGCGACCGCGTTCCATCGGGCGCATCCGGGTCCAGGCGCGGCTTTCGAAACAGGCACGAGCGGCGTTCACGGCCAGATCGACATCGGCGGCCGTGCCGCGAGCGATCGTCGTGAAGTTTTCACCGGTTGCCGGGTCGAATACAGGGAGGGTCTGACCGCCTTCGGGTTCCACCCACTGGCCATTGATGAGGAGACGACCGGCGGGGATCGGCCATGCGTTGGAAATCGCCATGTAATTCTGCCCTCTTTCAAAGGATCGTGAGAATGTCTCCGATCGATCCCTGGATATTGACGAGATCGACCCGCTTGAGCACGATCCGGAAATCGTCGCCAACGGGTCGGAGATAGTGGGTGTAGCTGCCGTGAAAGGTGCGGGTTCCCCAATCGGCATATTGCGCCATGCTGAAGCGGGAACGGGCGATATAGAAGCCCTGCGCTTCCTCATGGCTGGCCATCAGATTGCCGATCATGCGAGAGCTGGAAACCGGTGCGCGTAACGAGGCGGCGAGGTCGGCGCCTTGCCGGGCGACCCGGATCGCGCGCAGTAACGCATCGTCATAAGCGAGCGAAACCTGATCGATGCCGTCATGCTGATCGGCGGAGGAGGGGACCCAGTATATCCCGTCTTCGGCGAACAGATCGTTCCAGCGCTCCCATTCGCCGCTGTCGAGCAGGTCCGCTTCCCGAAAAAGAAACTGGCCGATACGGAAATGGGTGTCGCGGTCGATATCGGCGATTTTCGCGATGGTGGGGGCGGTGACGGTCATGGCCGCCCCATCAGGTCGGCCCATGCCGAAAACTGGCCGCGAAAATAGGCGTCGCTGGTGCCCTTGACCGGCACTGCACCGTCTTCACCGGCGACCGCTTCGGGGTCAGCCATATAGCGGCTGACCTCGACCCATTCGGGTTTTCGGGCGGTCAGGCCCCGTTGCATCGCGCGATAGACCTCATGGTCGTCCGGGCCGACCATGCCTGCGGGGGAGTTGACGAGGGTGGAATAGGCTATGGTCCGGCGCAGCTTTGATTCCGGGGCGCCGACAAGGCGGAAATGCCAGGTTTCCAATATGGTGCGATCGACCGCGACCGGACGAATGATCCGCAGCAACTGGATCGGCGCCTTGAACATCAGCGACGGATAGGCCACCGAGTTGTTACGGCTGAGCGAGAGAATTTCCGTCGTGCGCTCCGGACCATAAGCGGCGTGCATCGCGGCCAGATAGTCGGGATCTTCATCATAGTCGGAATGGATGCTTGCCTTGCCGCCAAGGTCGGCATGACCGTGCGGCATCACCCGGCCGCCCATGGCATCGTAAAAGCTGTAACTGCCGGTGAAGGGGGCCAGCGCCTGCAGGACGAAATTCGTTTTCTGCTGATTGTCCAGGCGCGCCGACAATATCTGCGCCGGGCGGCCCGCCGATTGGTGCACGACCATTGGGTGCAGCGCGTCGAGCGTGTTTTCGACGAAAAATTTCCAGTTGCAGTCATGCTCGTAACGGAGCACGCCGCCGGCAACCTCGACCCGGCCCGCAGGGGCACGGTCGACGAAATTGTCGAGCGAGGAGCGGAGCGGGCCGAGCCATTGTTCAAGCTCCGGTACATTCGGGGAGAGGCTGGCGAACAGAAAGCCGCGATAGGAGCCGAAGCGGGCGACGGGTTCCAGCGCGTGGCTGCCGTCACCGGGGCAGACGGTGCCGCAATCATAACCGCCCGGCGCGGGGATGCTGTGCAGGGCGCCGGTATCCTTGAACAGCCAGCCATGATAGGCGCAGCGAAAGGCCTTTACCGTGCCGCTGCCTTCATTGACCAGCTGCGCGCCCTTATGGGTGCAGCGGTTGTAGAAGAGGCGGAGCTGCTGATCCTTGCCGCGGACCAGCAGAACCGGCTGGTCCGCGATGGAGGTCGCATAATAATCCCCCGCGCCGGGGACCTGGCTGTCGTGGCCGACATAGACCCAGGTCCCTCCGAAAATCCGCTTCATTTCGAGATCGAAAATCTCCGGATCGGTATAAACCGCGTGATTGACCCGCCCGGCTTCCACAAGGGAAGCCGGATCGAAATGCATAACCGCCATCGCGAAACCCTGACTTAGGTTCGATTAGTAAGTATATTTGAAGTTGATGTTCCACCAACGCGGGTTGCCGTAGCTTTCTTCGTTACAACCGCACAGCGTGGCGAGGTTGTACGTAACGGTGCGATACCGTTTGTCGAAGATATTATCTACGCCGAAGCCGAGTTTGTAGTGGTCATCGTCGCTGGTCCAGTAAACATGGGCATTCGCAAGGAAGTAGCTCTTGATTACGTCCGCATCGAAGTTACGGATATTGCCATAGACCTTGGACCGCCAGCTGAGATCGCCGCCGATGGTGACGCTGCCGCCTGCAACTGCCGCAGGGATGGTGTAGTTGATCTGACCGGCTAGCTGGGTCGTCGGGGTGAAGGTCGGCTTCACATCCCTGACCAGACCGGGGGCGAGGGCCAGATCCTTGACCTTGGCATCGAGCACCGAAATGCCCGCGCCGATGTTCAGCCCTTCGACCGGACGGGCATTGATCGACAGTTCCGCGCCATAGGTGCGGGCGTCGTTATTGCTGACGATGCCGGACACATTGGCGAAGGTGAACGCCTGATAGTTCTTATAGTCATAATAATAAGCAGAACCGTCGAGCGTCAGCTTGCTGTCGAGCAGCGTCAGCTTGAAACCGCCTTCATAAGAGGTGAGGGTTTCCGGCTTGTAGGGAATCTGCGAAGCGGCAAGGACCGTGCCGTCGGGCAGGACCGCATTGTAGTTGCCGCCCTTAACGCCCCGGTTGACGCCCATGTAAAGCAGCGTGTCATCATTGGGGCGGAATTCGATCTGTGCCTTGCCGGCCCACATCGTCTTGTGACGGCGGTTCGCATAGGGCGGATTGTCCGCGCTGGTGAACAGCGGCGTATCGGTGATGTCGAACGCATAATCGTCATAATTGGCATAGCCATAGGACGCGAAGTTATAATCCTGCTTTTCGTAGATCAGGCGACCGCCAAGCAGGAAGGTCCATTTGGGCATGAACTCATATTCGATGTTCGCGAAGGCCGAATAGGAGTCGGTCTTGAGCCGGACATCGTTGACGAGATCGATACCCGATTCTTCGAAACCGGGGAAATAGCCTGCGAAGATCGAATTGCTGGGCGCGGCGAAGCCATTATTCACATGCGAATTAATGTGCAGATAATAGGCGCCGGTCACCCAGCGGAAGCCCTTGTCGCCGCCCGACAGACGAACTTCCTGAGAGAAGCTCTTCTGAAGGCTGTCGGAAATGAAGTTGATGAGGTTTTCCGCACCCGCATCGACATCGGTGCCGTTGAACTTGTCGAAACGGCGATAATTGGTGATCGCCACCAGTTGCGCGCCGCCGAAATCATAATCGATATGCATCGCGGTGTCGTAGCTGGTCAGATGGTTGAGCTTGCTGAGCGCCCAGTCCTTGGAGATTTTGAGGCTTTTCGCACTGGGGGCGACAAAACCGAAAAGATCGCCGCCGGCCACGGGGCGGGTGTTCGTCGTCGGCAGGCCGTCCAGCCCGACATTCTCGCCATTGGGGCCGATCGCGATGCGGGTTTCGGTCGGATCGGAGAACTTCACGTTCACCAGGCGCTGCTGATCGTCATAGACCGCGATGGTCGCTACCGAGTTATAGGGGTTTTCGCCGAACTTGGTGCGGGCGATCGACCCGGTAAGGCGGATGGTGAGATCCTCAGTCGGCTTGAACTGAATCTGACCGCGGACGGCGAACGTATCGTCGTTCCAGAGGTCCTGGCCATATTTGGGGCCGGGCGGAGTCGCGCCGAGTGCGGTGCCGAGACCGGTGGGGTAAATATTCTTCAGGATCGGGTCATAGCGATTGTAAAGGCCGGAAATGCGGACCTGGACCTTCTCGCTGAGCGGTACGCCCATCGCGCCTTCGACCCGGACATGGTTGAAGCGGCCATAGGTCAGGTCGAGATAGCCTTCCGGAGTGTCGGACGGCTTTTTGGGGATGAAGTGGACGAGACCGCCGGTTGCGTTGCGGCCGAACAATGTGCCCTGAGGACCCTTCAGAACTTCGACGCGATCGAGGTCGAACGTGCCGAAGATCTGGCCGTTGAGATTGGGGATATAGGTTTCGTCGACATAGACGGCGACCGGAGCCTCGATCGCGTCGCTAAAGTCGTTCTGTGTCACGCCGCGGATCGAAAATTGCGAGTTCTGGCCACCGGCACTGGCGGAAATCGATACGCCGGGCGTCAGGCGGGCGATGTCGACCGACGATCCGACCCCCATCTGGCGCAGGGTGTCGCCGCTGAAGGCGGTCATGGCGATACCAACATCCTGGATGCTCTGGCTGCGGCGCTGCGCGGTGACGACGATCTCGCTGTCATTCTGGGCGTAAGCGGCGGTGGACGTCCCGACCGCCAACGCGATGACGCTGGCTGCAAATAACCGATTAGCTATATGTTTCATGGTCTTCCCCTTAAATTCAGCAGTCGGCCTTCAATGAGTGGATTGGGGCCTTTGCCTTTGTTTTCCCCGTTCTCTGAGCATGATTTCAGCCGTCATGCCTTTGTGTGTTTACGCCCGGCATTCGACACCGTGCGGAACCCCAATGTTCGGAACTGCGCGGAAAACAGGATAGCCATTTCCCGCAGCTTTCTTCCGCTGAATGCAGAAAAAAGGCAGCACCTGATCGTCGGATAAATCGCCCCGTAAAACAGGGTGTCGATATATTCGGGCGTTCCGGAACGCCCGGCTCATGATGGAAAAACTATGCCTTCCACAGTGCACATGCGGGGTCGGCTATATGGTTTTGAAAATTGGTATGCCAAGCTAGATAACGCTGGCTGAAACAGCGCCTCTGCCCTGATTCTCATTGGTATTCTTGGTATGCCAAATTATTTTAGGCGTCAAGTATATGGTCGAATTCTTTTGCAAATGGAGACTCTTTGCATCACAGCGCACAGGAGGACCTTCGTTGACAGGGGCAAGGATGACCTGCGTTTGTCGTGGGCATCGATCAGAATGGAGTTGTTATGAAATTCGGGGGTGGCAAGCCAACTTCCTTGCGCCTTCAGGTCTATCGTCAATTGCGACAGGCGTTGCGACAGGGCGGACTGGGGCGAAATCAGGTGGCGACGGAACGGGATCTGGCGGCGGAGCTGGGCGTATCGCGCACGCCGGTGCGCGAGGCGCTGGCGCTGCTCGTGCATGACGGGCTCGTCGTGCCCACGGTCAAGGGTTTCACCTTGCCGGAAGTGACCGAACAGGATGTCGCCAATATATATGAAGTCCGGCGGCTGGTCGAATGTCATGCGCTCATGCTGATCGTGGATCGCCTTTCGGGCGCCGATTTCATCAGTCTGCGTGAGCATTTGCGGGCTCAGGAATATGCGGACCGGGCCAATGATACGACCGCCTTTGTGGAAGCCAATACGAGCTTTCACGCAATATGGATCAACGCGGTGCCGAATCGTCAGCTTCGGGAGATCATCGATCGCTTCGACGAGCATGTACGCTGGATTCGTGAGCTGACCCTGTATCAGAGCGAAACCAGGCGGACGGCGATGATTGGGCTGGCCCGTATCCTGCGCGCGCTTGAGGAAGGGGATGCCCTGGCTGCCTCCCGCGCGATGATGGATCATCTGCTTGCGGCCGAGCGTTCGTTGCTGGAAGCGCTGAAAAATTTTCCGGGGCTTTCTCCGGTGGAACCTCAGTCCGATTTGGACTGATGCGCGGTGTGGCGGTCCGGGGCGGAATTCCTCGTTGCGCCGCCTTCTCTTCGCGATGACGATCCGGTCTGGCCGGGGAAGGCTGGGGCGAGGGAGGTTGAATCGGGGAACCCGAACGGCTGGGGGTATCTTCGCGCGCTGAGCCCGACAGGCTTTCGATAGTCATGGGTTTATCCCTTGGCTGCATCCAATCTCCCCGTGCTGCAACATAATCGGGCTCCGCGCGGATCATGCCCGGAATGGCCTTTCCGGGCCGCCTTGCCTTGGTCATCCTGACTGCGAAATCATGTCATTGGGGATCAACAGCCATGTCTCAAGCCAAGTCCGTCGTTGAAGTTTCGGAATACTCGGGGGGGATTGTCGGCCCCGGTGTCGCCCCTGCCGATGTCGTGACGGATGGCGGCACTATTCGTACCGGTACGCCTCCGGGGTGCTGGGGGCCGATGATCACGCCCAAATTTCAGGGCGGTCATGAAGTCACCCGGCCGGTCATGGTGGAGGGCGCCGAAATCGGCGACGCCATCGCGATCAAGCTGAAGAAGGTGCAGGT
The DNA here is from genome assembly GCA_006226685.1 of Sphingomonadales bacterium. Classification (GTDB taxonomy): domain Bacteria; phylum Pseudomonadota; class Alphaproteobacteria; order Sphingomonadales; family Sphingomonadaceae; genus Sphingobium. The sequence goes on along the minus strand of SBGG01000095.1, from coordinate 6,392 downwards.
GACGTCGCTCGCCACTTCTTCGGGTGTGATGGAATTTGTCGAGGGCCGCTATCGGGGCGATCCTTTCGTTGCCAAGCAATGTTCGGCCTGCGGTGCGATCAGCCCGGCCAGCCATATCGAGGGCATTGGCGACGAGGCTGTGCGCTGTGACAATTGCGGGGCGGAGGTCAGCGCCTTCCGTTTCTCCAACGGCTATGTGATCGTGCTCGACCGCGAGAACGGGGTGTCGGTGACCGTGGATCAGGAGGTCGCCAACAGGATCGCCGGAGACGCTGACATTATGTCCGCGTTACCCGGTGAATCGGCGCAGCATTCGATCCTTTCGCTCGCCCGTGCCGATATCGCCGGACTGACGTCGCGGATGCGCCCGTTTCTCGGCAATATCGGCACCAGCCCGTCGAAGGATCTGCCGGATTCGCACAATGCGGGCGATTTCGGCGCGTTTCTGATCGGCGCACCGCATGATTATGCGATGACCGAGGAAGAGTTGAACCAGCACAAGACCGATGGTCATATGGACACCAACTCGGTGCGCGAGGGCGCGATCCTGATCTGTCCGGTCAAGATCCCCGGCGGCGGCATCTATATGGGCGACATGCATGCCCAGCAGGGCAATGGCGAGATTGCCGGCCATGCCACCGACGTGTCCGGCGAAGTGGAAGTGGAGGTCGAGGTCATCAAGGGGCTGGCGATCGACGGCCCCATGCTGCTGCAGCGGCCCGACGACCTGCCGCCGCTGGCCCAGCCGTTCAGCGCGGCCGAACGCAGCGCCGTGACTGCGTTGGCCGGGCGCTGGGGGCAGAAGGAAATAGAGGTGAACGGGCCGATCACTTTCATCGGTTCCGGCAAGACGCTCAACGATGCCACCACCAATGGTCTCGAACGTGCGTCGAAGGTGACGGGTCTTCCTTTCGACGAGATATTGAACCGGGCGACGATCGCCGGGTCGATCGAGATCAGCCGCCTGCCCGGCGTGGTGCGCGTGACCTTCATGTGCCCGAAGCCGATCCTCGAAAAGCTGGGCATCGCCCATCTGGTCGAGCAGCAATATGGCGTGATGGGCGCCTGATACACCCGTAACTGGGCGGCTGGTCATCCGATGGGATGCCCGGCCGCCTTTCTTTCGGTTCCTGCCATCGAAACAAAAAGGCCCCGTCATGACGACGGGGCCTTTGCGTTGTCTGTTCTCTGGTTCAGCGCCGCGCGATCAGCTTTTTCGGGAGGCTGGCGAATTGCCGGGCATCGACAGAGCGGACCCATTGCGCCAGCCTTGTGGTAAGGGGCAGGGTAAGGCCGACATCCCCCAATATCTCGTCGATATGGTGGAGGGAGAAGGGGACGATATTGGTGCCTTTGCAATGTTTGCCATTGGTGCGCTCCGCCATCCATGCGAGACGCTCGTCGATCCACCGGTTCTGCGTCGGCACATCGGGCAGGGGGATGCGCCCGGCCATATGATCGGCGATCCAGAAGGAGCCGACCTCGGCGCTCAGCTGGCTGAAGAAGGAGCTGTTATAGCCGTTGAACAGGAGGCGCGGTACGCCGATCGGCAGGGTCGAGCGGTAGAGGCGGAAATTGCCCTCGCTGTCCGTCACCTTCGCCAGCACCTCATCGGGCAGAAAGGCCGCCCGCTGATCCCATCCGGTGCCGCAGACGATGATATCGGCGGGCAGGGTGCCCCCTGATTTCAGGTGAATCAGCCCCGGTTCGAGGCTTGCAATCTCGTCCTGAAGCACGCTCATCCGGCCGGCCTCGATCTTCTCGTAAAAGCCGTCGCTGACCAGACTGACCGTGCTGCGCGCGATCGATTCGAGCGGCCGGTTCGGTTCCAGACCGATTCGCTGAAGGTTGAGCTGGCGCGAAATAACACCCTGCACCATGTTCAGCATGCCGTTGCGGACGAAACGGCCGGGACCGTGCAGAAAGCGCTCGAAGCCCTTCAGCCGGATATAGGGAAACAGCCCTTCGCCCATGCGCGTCAGGAACAGATGCTTGAAATTCACCGCGTTGCCGATGCGCTTCGGGATTTTCCAGATAAGCTGCCGGGCAAGCAGGGTGGTATTGGCCGACACCCCGACGGTCGCATTGGCGACGTCGCAGGAGGATTTGCCATAGCCTATCACGACGACCTGCTTGTCGCGCGCATCCTCCAGCCGGGTGAACTGGCTGGTGTGGACCAGCATCCCGCCTGCCGCGCGAAACGCGTCAGCACCGGGATAGGCGGGAATGGAGGGGATGGAGAAAATGCCGTTGCAGATGATGAGCCAGTCGAAGGACTGGGTGGTCGCCGCCGCATCGGGCTGGTCGGCCGGACGGGATGCTATCGTCCATCCCTTACCATCCGGCCTGGGTTCCGCGCGCACTATCTCGGTCGAGAGCGAGAGATGCTTCGTGACCCCGAAATGGTCGGCATAGGATTGCAGATAGGTCTGCATCTGGCTGCCGCTCGGCCATTCAGGATAGTCGGCGGGCATCGGAAAATCGGAAAAAGCATAGGTGTCGCGCGGATTTTGAGTGGCAAGACCCGGATAGCGGCGGGATGATGCCCATACGCCGCCCACTTCCGTTTCCTTGTCGAACACCCGCACATCATATCCCAGTGCGATCATTAATTTTGCCGTGCACAGGCCGGCAATACCGGCACCTATGATTGCCACACTTTCCATTCCGCGCTTCCCTCGTCCAATGGATATGTCTTGGGGGTAGAGAGGCGGAGGGGCGGAGGCCTATGCCGGAAATGCCGATGCTGTTCAGCCATCGCTTGTTTTTGGTTCACCCGTTTCGTGATCCCGGCCCGCAGGCTGAGCTCTTGCCGGGGGCATGATGAAAAATCCGCAATATGGGCACAGTCGGTGCACTGAATGAATATCGGGCGCCAGGCGGACGATGAAGACTTGGTGTCGGTCCCACCGCCGGAAAACAGGCGGGGGCGAGGACGGACCAAGGGGAAATATCATGCACAGCTTTCGCTCTTGTTACAGAGCAGGTTCCTCGTTGGCGGCGCTGTTCGCCGCCGTAATTGCCGGAACATCGGTTCAGGCCCAGCAGACACCGCCCGAGGGCGAAGAATCCCGCGCGGCCCTGATGGGGGGAGATATCGTCGTCACCGCGCGCAAGCGGGAAGAGCGGGCGCAGGACATTCCGATCGCCATTTCCGCCTTCAGCGGCGATGCCATTGCCGCGCGCGGTATCGAGAAGGTGGACGGTGTCGCGACTTTCACGCCGAACATGACCTTCCAGAACAACCCCAGCTTCGGCGGTGCGGGATCGTCGGCGGCCATCTATATTCGTGGTATCGGCCAGAAGGAGTTTCTGCCCACGACCGAACCGGGCGTGGGCGTTTATGTCGATGGCGTCTATGTGGCGCGCTCGGTCGGCGCGCTGCTCGATCTGGTCGATGTGGAACGGGTCGAAATTCTGCGCGGGCCGCAGGGCACGCTGTTCGGGCGCAATACCATCGGCGGCGCGCTCAGCATCACCACGCGCAAGCCCGACGACAAATATGCGATGACCGGGCAACTGACCGTCGGCCGTTATAATCGCATCGATGCGAAGGTGACGGCGAATGTCCCGCTGACCGACACGCTCTATTCCAAGCTGTCGGTCGCCAGTTTCAAGCGCGACGGCTATGTCACCCATCTCGTCGATAATCGCGATCTCGGCAATGTTAGCACCCTGACGGGGCGCATCGACCTGCGCTGGGTGCCGAGCGATGCGCTGGAGATCAACCTGTCGGCGGAAGGGACGCGGGATCGTTCCAATGGTCCGGCGCTGGTCCTGACCGGCGTCAATTACAAGTCGGCGATCTTCAACCCGGACAATCTGCCGATCCTGCCGCCCGGCAGCCCGGCGACACCGGGCTATTATGTGCTCAATCCGCCCTTTGACGCGCCGACCGATAATTTCACCTTGCTGGCCAATTATTTTGCGGCTTTTCTGGGCGGGCAGCCCTGCATCGGTTTCAATCCCTATAATCCGCAGGCCAGCGATTCCGCAGCCTGTTTTTCCAACCGTTTCCTTGTCGGGGACAAGGCAGATGCCGGTACGGCGCCCCAATATTCGAAAAATGATACATGGGGCGTGCAGGGATCGATCGACTGGGATCTGGGGCCGCTGCAACTGAAATCGATCACCGCCTATCGCAAGATCGACGGCGATTATGCCCGCGATGGCGATCACAGCTCTCTCACCATCCTGCATCTTCAGGATTATCTGAAGCAGAAGCAGTTCAGCCAGGAACTGCAACTGCTCGGCGATGCGCTGGAGGGCAAGCTCAAATATGTCGCCGGTCTTTATTATTTCAATGAAAAAGGGAATAATATCAATAATCTGGATTTCACGCCGGTAACCTTCCGGTCCGGCGGGAGGTTCCAGACGAAAAGCTATGCCGCCTTCGCGCAGGGGACGTGGAGCTTTGTGCCCTCGCTCGATCTGACGCTGGGCCTGCGCTATACCGACGATCGCAAATCCTTCCTGCCCGATCAGGAGATACTGGTCGACAAGACGGGCGGGGCGCTGATCGCCGCCAGTCCCAACACGCCGCAGATTCGCGTATTGCCCTATGCATGGGTGAAGCAGAGCGAGGATGCCTTCACACCGATGGCGAACCTCGCCTGGCATGCGACGCGGGACGTGATGTTCTATGCCTCCTATTCCAAGGGGTTCAAGAGCGGCGGGTTCGTGCAGCGCGTCTTCCCGCCCATGGCCGAAACGCCGCGTTTTTCCTCGGAAAAGGCGACCGCCTATGAACTCGGTTTCAAATCCAGCCTGTTCGACCGGAAGCTGACGCTGAACGGCGCGGTCTTCTACACCAAATATGATAATCTGCAGGTGCAGGTGTTCACCGGCATCGCGCCCGTTACCAAGAATGCGGCGCAGGCGGAGATCAAGGGGGCGGAACTGGAAGCCCGCCTGTCGCCGGGCGGCGGCTGGTTTGTGGAGGGCAGCCTCGGCTATCTCGATCCGGAGTTCACGAAGATCGACCCGGCGGCGACCGAGATCACCCTCGATTCTAAGTTCGAGCGTGTGGCCAAATGGACGGTCAGCGCCTCGCTGTCCAAGAGCATCACCCTGCCGAACGATGGCGAGATCACGGCGCGCGGCGACTGGTCCTACCGGTCCGGCATGTACATGGATGCGCTCAATTCCCCGGAACTTTATCAGCCGGGCTACAGCCTGTTCAATGCCAACCTGACCTATGATTTCCCGGGGAAGCAGCTGAGCCTCGTCGCCGCTGTCACCAATATCGCCAACAAGAAATATAGCGTGACCGGGGTCTATGGCAGTTCCTTCGGCCTTTATGAGCAGATGTTCGCGCGCCCGCGGGAGTGGAGTCTGTCCGTGAAGTGGAAGCTGTGACCATGGCGTGCTGGGATTTTTCGGGAAAGACCGCCATTCTGGCCGGCGGCGCGACCCTGATCGGGCGCGCCACCGCAGAGGCTTTTGTCGCGGCGGGAGCCTCTGTGGTGATCGCCGATATCGATGAGGACGGGGGCAGGGCAGCGGTTGCCGCGCTGGGCGAGCGCGCCCTGTTCGTGCCCACCGACGTTACCGACGATGCCGCGATCGATGCATGCATCGCGCAGGCGGTGGAGACATTTGGCGGTATCGATTATCTGGTCAATGTCACCACATCCTATATCGATAACGGGCTGGATACCACGCGGGCGGACTGGCTGCGTGCCCTCGACATCGCACTCGTGGGAGGCGCGATGTTCGTCCAGAAGGTGGCCCCGCATCTCATCGCCCGCAAAGGGGCGATCGTGAACTTTTCCAGTATCAGCGGGCATTGTGCGCAGGCCGGGCGGTTCGTCTATCCGGCGGCGAAGGCCGCCGTTGCCCAGCTTACCCGGTCGCAGGCGCTGGAGTTCGCGCCCAGAGGGGTTCGCGTGAATTCCGTCACTCCGGGCTGGACATGGTCGAACGTCATGAGCGCGCTCAGCGGCGATGACCGGGCCAAGGCGGACAGGGTCGGCGGCGCCTTCCACATGGCAGGGCGTATCGGCGATGCGGCGGAGGTGGCGCGCGGCGTGTTGTTCCTCTGTTCCGATCAGGCCTCCTTTATCATGGGAGCGGAACTTCCGGTCGATGGCGGCTATGGCGCGTTGGGGCCGGAGCAGGGAGGCAATGCCATCGCCGACCTGATGGGCTGAGGGGGCGTCGATGGCATGGCGTCGATGGCATGACCGCGATGATAGGGCGGCAATGATATGGCAGTGCAGAGATTGACCCGTTTGTGAAGGATAGGTGACGATCCTGTTGCAGGATCGTGGCCATCGCTTGACACGAGCGGGTGGCGCAAGGATGATCCGGTTCCTGGCGCTTGTGCGACATTCTCGAACAGAGGAGGCAGGACATCGTGGCGGGCGGCATCGATATTATAGCCGCTTTGG
>SBGG01000014.1 GCA_006226685.1 Sphingomonadales bacterium | reverse complement strand
AACCAAACCCAAAAATGTAGTGGTAACACTCGCGCCGGTGCGTGCATGTCATTGAACAAAAATGCCTTTTCCAAAAGCACTGTTCAAGTTGGGCCTCGAGTGTCGCATCGAGCGGGGGGAGTTCGGAGGGCTGGATCGGCGGAAACTGGCTGCCACCGACTGCCTCTTGCGGCATCTTTTCCGCGTTGGCTGCGCCCCCGGATTGAGGAGTCAGGACATGCATCGGTCGCGCCACGCCAAAGGCCGGTCGTATCGCTCCAGGTCCGTTTTTCCGTCCGAATGCGCTCATCTCGTTACCTTGTTACCTGTTTCATCCCTGTGGTTAAGGGAGATTGGCAACAGGTACGAAAGAAGGCTTGAGAAAACGCTAATGAATGGGAACCAAGTCGGTTGATGGTTGAGGCATGTCCACGGACATTCGCCGCTTTCTGGTTAAGGAAAGGATTTTTGCGCTGTTTACCAGTTGGCCATTCTTCCTCGCTAAACCGCGATGGCCATTACTCTCAATTTGCGTGGAAGTACTCCATGTTTCTATGAAAAAGATATGGTTGTAGGCGAAAGATATTTCCGGATCCGGTGACGGTGCCATGGTCGGTGAGTTGTGGAAAAATGCAGAAAGTTTCTTGTGACTATCATTTGATGTTCTGGATCGGTGGGGTCTTTTTGGCGCCGATCCTCTTCTTTTTCGACTTTCGTCAGCTGGATGGTATTTATTTGACCCAGTCGCATCTGATCGTGGGGCGCGATTTTTTGAATGTTTGGACGGGTGGGCAACTTGTTTTGTCCGATAGCCTCAACATTCTTTATGACTATCAGCGCTATATGGAATGGCAATCGCTTCGGTTCGGGCCACTTGATGCCTATAATTATTCCTATCCGCCCAGTAGCCTGTTCCTCGCTGCCCCGTTCGGGACCTTGCCTTATATCGCCGCACTTATGCTCTGGACGATATTGGGCGCGGTCTTTTTCTATTGGGCTGCGCGGCCTTACATGCCGCAGAATCTTGCGCCCATTTTTGCTCTGCTAACACCTGCCGCGCTGGTTAATATATGGATGGGGCATTACGGGTTCGTGATCGGTGGATTGTGGCTGCTGCTTTTTTCTTCGATCGAACGGTACCCCGTGCGTAGCGGGGTCTTGGCAGGGTTGTTGACGTTGAAGCCCCATCTCGGTCTGCTGATTGCAGCCGTGATGCTCTATCGACGTATGACGCTTTCGATTGCGGTTGCCCTGCTGGTGACGGTGACGCTGGTTGTCGCCAGCGGTTGGGCATTCGGATTTGATCTCTGGACGCAATGGATATTTGATACTTCTGCATTGCAGGCAAGGATCATGAATGCGCCGGGAGAGAAATTTTATTATCTGATGATGCCATCGACATATATTGCCCTGCGCAACAATCCACACATGCTTGCGGCGATCGGGCAGATCATCATGGCTGTCGCTGCTCTCGTTCTCATGTGGAAAGCGCGCAATGCGAAGCCGAAGGAGCTGGCATTTGTAGCGGCATCGGCAACAGCACTGATCAGCCCCTATATCTTCAACTATGACCTGACCGTTGCCAGTCTGGGCTTTGTGATATTCCTTTATGGCAAGTGGGGGAGCCTGCAGGTCTGGGAAAAGCACATATTATGGCTGGCTTTTGCTTCTCCCCTTTTCGTGATGGCGTTCAACTTACTCGCGCCCATTTCCCTGTTGGCGGGGCTCTATGTTCAGACCCGTCATATAGAGGAGGGGAGGGGCGTGCGACTGTCGATACTATGAAGTATCTGTTCCAATGAAAAAGCGGCCTTCTTCATATGAAGGGCCGCTTTCTGATATAGGACCGTTTCGCCTGCCAAAGGCGACCGGCGAAGTCCAGACCTGAGTCAGCCCGCCTTTTCGGCGAGAACAGTCAGGCCCTTTTCGTTGACTTCCGCAAAGCCGCCCGTGACCGGGATGGTTTCCGGGGCGGAGGTCGCGGTTTCGAAAATCTGAATCATGCCGTCGCGAATCGTCGACATGAACGGTGCATGGCCCTCCAGCACGCCGAAATCCCCTTCGGTACCGGGCACGACGACCTGATGGACGGCCGCCGAGCGAACGAGCTTTTCAGGTGTTACGAGTTCGAAATGCAGTGCCATAATCGTCCATTCCGTTTGTCTTGCAGTGTCCGCAACGGCCTGACGCTTTGGCAAGCCTGTTTCAGAACACCAGATTGGGCAGTTGCTGCAAGAGCAGATCCATAACCAGGGCTATGGCAACAAAACCGCCTGCAACCCCGAGAGCTCCGATAATATCCAGAGGAATATTATTGCCGTGCTCTCTTACGATATTGCACTGTACCTGCTTTGCGGGCCCGATATTCCTATCGCTCATATCCTCTCCTCCATGCCCCGAATTTGCCGAGTGCATGGAGGGAGTTTACCTCATTAGCGGGGCAGAGATCAAGCGGCTTCCGCTGCCAGCTTCTTGCCCTTTTCGATCGCTTCGTCGATGCCACCGACCATGTAGAAGGCCGCTTCGGGCAGATGGTCATATTCGCCGTCGACCACTGCCTTGAAGCTGCGGACGGTGTCCTCAAGCTGCACGAACTTGCCAGGGATGCCGGTGAAGACCTCTGCGACATGGAACGGCTGGGAGAGGAAGCGCTGGATCTTGCGCGCGCGGGCGACGGTCAGCTTGTCCTCTTCCGAAAGCTCGTCCATGCCGAGAATGGCGATGATGTCCTGCAGCGACTTGTACTTCTGCAGGGTTTCCTGAACGCGGCGGGCGGTCTCATAATGCTCCTGACCCACGACGCGCGGTTCGAGAACGCGCGAGGTCGAGTCGAGCGGATCGACGGCCGGGTAGATGCCGAGCTCCGAGATCGCGCGGTTAAGCACGGTCGTCGCGTCAAGGTGAGCGAACGAGGTTGCCGGTGCCGGGTCGGTAAGGTCGTCCGCGGGAACGTAAATGGCCTGAACCGAGGTGATCGAACCCTTGTTGGTCGAGGTGATGCGTTCCTGCAGCGCACCCATGTCGGTCGCGAGAGTCGGCTGATAGCCCACCGCCGAAGGAATACGGCCGAGCAGCGCCGACACTTCCGAACCCGCCTGGGTGAAGCGGAAGATGTTGTCGACGAAGAAGAGCACGTCCTGGCCTTCCTGATCGCGGAAATATTCGGCGATGGTGAGGCCGGAGAGGGCGACGCGTGCACGGGCGCCCGGAGGCTCGTTCATCTGACCATAAACCAGCGCCACCTTGGAGCCGTCGGAAATCGCGTTGCCGTCGGCGTCCTTGGCGATAACGCCGGCGTCGAGGAACTCGTGATAAAGGTCGTTACCCTCACGGGTACGTTCGCCCACGCCCGCGAACACCGAGGTGCCGCCATGGCCCTTCGCGATGTTGTTGATCAGTTCCTGAATGAGAACGGTCTTGCCGACGCCCGCGCCGCCGAACAGGCCGATCTTGCCGCCCTTTGCATAAGGCGCGAGCAGGTCGATGACCTTGATGCCGGTGACGAGGATCGAGGTTTCGGTCGACTGGTCAACGAATTCCGGCGCCTTGGCGTGGATCGGAGCCCTGAGGTCGGTGCCGATCGGGCCGCGTTCGTCGATCGGTTCGCCGACGACGTTGAGGATGCGGCCCAGCGTCTTGGGGCCGACCGGTACAGAAATCTGCGCGCCGGTGTCGGTGACTTCCTGACCACGGGTCAGGCCGTCGGTGCCATCCATCGCGATGGTGCGAACGGTGTTCTCACCCAGATGCTGGGCGACTTCGAGAACCAGACGCTGTCCGTTATTGTCGGTTTCGAGCGCGCTCAGAATGGCCGGCAGAGCGTCGGGGAAGGTCACGTCGACGACGGCGCCGATGACCTGACTGATGCGGCCTACATTGTTGGTGGTTGCCATGACTGCTTCCTTGCCTGCTGTCTTTAGAGGGCTTCGGCGCCCGAAATGATTTCGACGAGTTCGGTGGTGATCGCGGCCTGACGGCTGCGGTTATATTCGATGGTGAGGCGGTTGATGAGGTCGCCCGCATTACGCGTCGCATTGTCCATCGCCGTCATCGATGCGCCCTGTTCCGAGGCGCCGTTTTCGAGCATCGCCTTGAAGATCTGGATGGATACGTTGCGGGGCAACAGGTCGGCGAGGATCGATTCCTCATCGGGCTCATATTCGACCGCGGCGCCGGACGAAGCCGCCGTGCCCGCCGGGATGGCGACCGGAATGATCTGCTGCTCGGTCGGAATCTGCGCGAGCGCGGATTTGAAGGTCGAGTAGAACAGATGCGCGACGTCATATTCGCCTGCTTCGAAACGCTTCATCAGTTCGGCGGAGATCGCCTGCGCTTCGGTGAAGCCCGCTTCCTTCATCGCGGTCGTGTCATAATGACCGACGATGGTATCGGGGAAGGTGCGGGAGATGACAGCCCGGCCCTTACGCCCGATCAGGAAGAATTTGACCTTTTTGCCCTGGGCGATCAGCTCACGCGCCTTCTGGGAGGCCGCCTTGACGATGTTCGAGTTGAACGCGCCGCACAGGCCGCGATCGCTGTTGGCAACCACCAGCAGATGCACATGGTCGGCCCCGCTGCCCGCGATCAGCTTGGGCGAGGAGGGGCTGACAGTGACCTTGGACGCCAGGCTGGCCACCACCGCTTCGAGGCGCTCTCCATAGGGGCGAGCGGCCTCTGCTGCCGCTTGCGCCTTACGGAGCTTGGCGGCGGCGACCATCTGCTTGGCCTTGGTGATCTTCTGGGTCGATTTGACCGAGGAGATGCGACCCTTGAGTTCCTTGAGTGAGGCCATCAGCCATCAATCCTTATGCGTCAGATTTTACGCGAACGTCTTTCCGAAGCTGTCGAGCGCGGCCTTCAGCTTGCCCTTGGCGTCGTCCGACAGGTCCTTGCTCTCACGAATGGCCTTCAGCACATCGGCATGTTCCGCGCGCAGATAGGCGAGCATGGCTGCTTCGTAACGGGTCACATCGCCGACCGGCAGATCGTCGAGATAGCCATTGGTGCCCGCGAAGATCGAGGCGGTCTGCTCTTCGAACGGCAGCGGGCTGAACTGCGGCTGCTTCAGCAGCTCGGTCAGGCGCGCGCCGCGATTGAGCAGCTTCTGCGTGGAGGCGTCGAGGTCCGAACCGAACTGGGCGAAAGCCGCCATTTCGCGATACTGGGCCAGCTCCAGCTTGATCGAGCCGGAAACCTTCTTCATCGCCTTGGTCTGCGCGGCGGAACCGACGCGCGACACCGACAGGCCGACGTTGATGGCCGGACGGATGCCCTGATAGAAGAGGTTGGTTTCGAGGAAGATCTGGCCGTCGGTGATCGAGATCACGTTGGTCGGAATATAGGCCGACACGTCGCCGGCCTGCGTTTCGATGATCGGCAGCGCGGTCAGCGAGCCGGAGCCATTGGCTTCGTTCATCTTCGCCGCGCGTTCCAGCAGACGGCTGTGCAGGTAGAAAACGTCACCCGGATAGGCTTCGCGGCCCGGCGGGCGGCGGAGCAGCAGCGACATCTGACGATAGGCGACGGCCTGCTTGGAAAGGTCGTCGTACACGATCACGGCGTGCATGCCGTTGTCGCGGAAATATTCGCCCATGGTCACGCCGGTATAGGGGGCGAGATACTGCAGCGGAGCGGGCTCCGAAGCGGTCGCAGCGATGACGATGCTATATTCCATCGCGCCATTTTCTTCGAGCTGACGCACGATCTGCGCGACGGTCGAGCGCTTCTGACCGACCGCGACATAGATGCAGTAGAGTTTCTTGCTCTCATCGTCGCCCGCGTTGACGGCCTTCTGGTTGATGAAGGTGTCGATCGCGACGGCGGTCTTGCCGGTCTGACGATCGCCGATGATGAGTTCGCGCTGGCCGCGGCCGACGGGAACGAGACAGTCGATGGCCTTCAGGCCGGTCTGCACGGGCTCGTGCACCGAGGTCCGGGGAATGATGCCCGGAGCCTTTTTCTCCACGCGCATACGCTCGGTATATTCGATCGGGCCTTTACCGTCGATCGGGTTGCCGAGGCCATCGACAACGCGGCCGAGCAGGCCCTTGCCGACGGGAACGTCGACGATCGTGCCGGTGCGCTTGACGGTGTCACCTTCCTTGATCTCTGCGTCAGAGCCGAAGATCACGACGCCGACATTGTCGGCTTCGAGGTTCAGCGCCATGCCCTTCACGCCATTGGCGAATTCGACCATTTCACCGGCCTGGACATTGTCGAGGCCGTGGATACGGGCGATGCCGTCACCGACGGTAAGCACGGAACCGACTTCGCTCACCTGAGCTTCGGCGCCGAAATTGGCGATCTGGTCCTTGATGACCTTCGAGATTTCTGCGGCGTTGATATCCATGTCTGTAACTTAGCCTTTCATCGCCTGGGCAAGCGTGTTCAAGCGGGTGCGGATGGAGCTGTCGATCATCTGGCTGCCGATCTTGACGACGAGGCCACCGAGGATCGCGGGGTCGACCTTCGTGTCGATCGACACATCGCGGCCGACACGGGTCTTGAGGGATTTGGCAAGCGCCGTGACCTGGGTCTTGGTCAGGGCATGGGCGGAGGTGACCTCCGCGCGGGTTTCGCCCCTGTGCCGGGAAAGCAACATCTCGAACGCGCGGATCGCGGCGCCGAGTTGCGGCAGGCGGCGGGCCTGCGCCAGCACACCGAGGAAATTGCCGGTGAGCGGGTCAAGGCTCATGGCCCCGGCGAGTGCTTCCACCGCTTTGGTGGCTGCTTGCCGCCCGATCACGGGGCTGGTGGTCAGGTTGCGGAAATCTTCCGATTCGCCAAGCGCCTTTTTAAGGGTCGCCAGACTCTCCGCCACCGAGTCGAGTTGATTCTTGTCTCGGGCCAGCTCGAACAGGGCGAGCGCGTAACGCCCGCTAAGGCTAGCCTGAATGCCGCCGGAATTCTCCACGCGCCCAATGTCCTCCAGTTCGCTGTGCCACTTATGCAACGACAGGGGCGGCAATGGCCACCCCGTCGACGTGGGCGCCGGTTAGCAGGGGTCATTCAGCTATGCAAGATGGTGGGGTCACTATGTTGCCCCTGAACGGGCAATTAATATGCCGCTTATGTCGGTGGAAGGGCTTTTTCTGTTCCGCCGCAGGGGACATGGGCTCACAGGGAATATGGAAATCATTAGTCTGGAATTAACCGGAATGTTTCAGATTGATGACATCTAAGGTTCTGAAATATCTATCCAAATACTGCCGTTTCGATTCTGTCGTTAACCTTTTTGCAAGGGTGTCACCGGAAAAGCAGAGTTAGATTGCTCCGGAACTTGCAGGAAAGAAACGACCTCCGTGCCGCGCCAGATGTCTCTCTCGTCTGTTTCCGCGCCTCTTTCCCTTGCAGAAAGAGGGCGGCGTATCGTTTACATGATCGGCGGTGCGCTGTTCCTGCTGTCGCTTCTGGTGGTCGGCACCAGCGCCGTGCACCAGATCGGTCTGTCGCGACTGGTGGATCACCGGCTTGTACCGATCAGCGATCTGGAGCAGGTGATGAGTGGCTATGAGCGCTCCCTGACAGTGGCCAATAAAGTGCGTAGCGGCAATCTGACGCCCGAAGGAGGTGTCAGCGCTCTCCAGTCGTTGCAGGGGGAGGTCGCGCGCGGCTGGGCGGCGCTCGATGCCGTCGCGATGGAGCAGGCGGGAGGCATTCGCTGGAGCCTGATTCGGCAGGAGCGGTCGCGGGCCGATCAGGCGCTTGATCGCATGATTACGCTTATCGGTTCGGGGGACCGGGACAGGCTGGACTTTTTCCTTTCAGGATCCCTCTATTCGCAGGTTGATCCGGTGTTGACCGCTTCCCGGACTTATGCGGACGGGCTGCGGTTGCGCGCCGAACGGGAACGTGCCTCCTTCCAGACGGTTGCGGGGGTGACGCAGGGGGGCACGATCCTGTTCCTGCTGGCCAGCATGATCGTCGGACATCGAATCATGCGCTATGCTGCGCAACAGGTGATCCGGCCGTTGATGGATATAACACGCGCCATTGCGGCGGCCGATACTGGTGCTCCGCTCGACATGCCACATCGCGATCGGGAGGACGAGATCGGCGATATTTCGCGTGCTGTCGCGCTGTCGGCAGGGCGATCGCGGGAGGCGGCGCGACTGATGCGCGAAAAGATCGCGGCCGAGGCGGCATTGGCGGCGCAGAAGGAGGAGGCTGCCGAACTGGCACAGCGTCGCGGTTACAGGCTGGAAGAGATTCTCCAGCGATTTGATGCCGAGATTGGTGGTATGGTGACGATGCTGGCAGAAACGTCGCGATCGATGCGGGAAATTTCGCACCAGATGACCCAGGCATCCAATGATGCGGGCGACATTGTCGGCACGGCGGTCGACAGCGTCGATACCATTGCCGACAGCATGACGCGCATTGGCGGCGCGCGCAAAACCTTCGGTACGACGGCCTCGGCGGTGGAAAAGGTGATCGGATCGACCCGGTCGCAGGCCGCCGACATGCACCAGCGCAGCCAGCAGAATCGCGAGCAGGCCAACCAGATGCGGACCAGGGTGGCGGAAATTTTCGGCGCGCTGGAGCTCATCTCCAGTGTCGCCAAGCAGACCAATATGCTGGCGCTCAACGCGACCATCGAGGCAAGCCGTGCGGGTGATTCGGGGAAGGGCTTCGTCGTTGTGGCGCAGGAGGTGAAGAATCTGGCGGCCGAGACGCAGACGGCGGCGGCGGTGATCGGCGCGCAGCTTTCGCGCATGGCCGAAACCAGCGACGTGGTGCTGGCCAGCGCTTCCGAGGCGGAGAAGCTTGCCGCCGGTTTCGATCGTAACGCCGATCGAATCGCCGAAGCGGTGGCAACCCAGAGTGCATCCAGCCGCGACATCGCCGCCGCACTGAAACAGGTGCAGGACCGGACGCGCGATGCGGTCGCCCATATGGCCGAACTTTCCGAGCGGGCGCGGTCGATCCTCGTGACCGCCCATGAGCTGGAGCAAATGGCCGATACCATCGCCGATCAGACAGGGTCGCTCGATCGTGAATATCGGGTGCTGACCATGGCGGTGCTCGACGCCGCCTAGGTCAGAGGAGGACGAGCCGGAAAATTGCGGCTTTTGCGCGCGCCAGGACGGAGCGCGCGCAAGGAGCGTGAGTATTGGAAGCACGCAAAAGTGCGATGTTGGTCTTCTGTGACGGGCGCTCTCCCATCAGGGGTCAGGATGCCGGTTTGTCGCCCTGTTTCGCCGTTTCCGCCCGGGCGCATTGATAGACCAGCCGCTCATTGGGCTGGGGCGGCAGGATCGAGCGGATGTCCGACTGCATCTGTTGCAGGCGGGAGAGGATGTCCGGATCGCGAGTGCAGCCGTTGAAACTGAAATGTCCCCGCATTTCCCGCGCCCGGCTCAGCGTATCGTCATCGGCCAGATAGCGCTCGACCTTGTAGGTGCCTGTCGCCGGGTCGAAGCTATTGACCGAGATCACGGCCTCATTGGCTGGAACGAAGATACGGCTCCAGACCGGTTCATCATGCCCATATTGGCTGTCGCCGTTCATGCAGCCGTCCGCGGCCCAGCGGAGGGAGGCATCCTTGATGTCCGATATGGTGATACGGCTGCGTGCCTCATCGATGCGACAGATATTCTCGCCCTCGGCCTGATAGGCGGCAGGATCGACGGCGGTGCTGTTGGCGATCGGCCCCATGTCGATCCGTTCGTCGATGCTGGAGAAGGACGGGCGCAGGAAGAAGATCAATATTGCGGCTGCGAGCAGCAGCCCGCCTGCGCCCCCCGCCCAGAGCCGCTCGCGTTCGCGCCCCTGAACATGGAACATCATCGCCGCGCCCAGCCCAAGTCCGCCGAGCAGCAGCAGCAGGCCTGAAATCGCCACTGCATTTTCCCGCGCGGAATAAACCTGTTGCTCGGCCTGTTCCCGAGCTTTCCCAAGCGCCTTTTCGCGGGCTGCCTCTTCCGCGCGGGCCTGTTCCTCCTGTTTTGCCCGTGCATCGGCCGTGCGTTTGGCTTCCTCCGCATCCAGTTCGGCGATGCTGCGGCACGCCACGGAGGTGCGCTGGAAGGTTACTCCGGCCTGCCGCAGGAACGATGCGACCTCACGGTTGGAAATGGCGAAGCCGAATTCCGCGTCGGCATCGCTTTCGGCCTGGGCGCCGAAGCTGTTGACGCCCAGAATCCGCCCGCAATCGTCGACCAGCGGGCCGCCGCTATTGCCCTGCGCCATCGGCGCGGTGTGAAGCAATGTGTCGAACCCGTGCGAGGCGCGGCCCATGGAGACCGTGCCGCTGGTCTTGACCGGCGGCAGCGGCTGGATCATCTCGTTGAGGTCGAGGCCCTGCGCCCGGTCGACTGAGCCGGGATAGCCGATCGCGGTCACATGCTGGCCATCGGTCACGGCGCCGGCGAAGAAGGTGACGACCGGCAGGTGACCGTTGGTAAGCTGAATAAGGGCGAGATCGTTTCCCGGCGAATAGGCGACCAGTTTGCCGCCATAGCTCTTCTTCCCCTGCGAGGGGATGATGCCAAGCACCAGATTGGGCTCGGTACGCAGCAATTCCACCACATGGGCATTGGTCAATATCTTGTCGGGGGCCACGGCGAATCCGGTGCCATGGCCGACGAAATAGCTCTCGTCACCCTTGGTCGCGAAAAGGACGACGCGCACCACCCCCCGCACCGTCGCGGCAACATCGAGCTGTTCGGCCTGTGCTGTGGGAACAGGGCCGGCAAGAGCGGTGACAAGCAGGAGTAGCGGAACCAGAAGGGTCCGGCCGACGCGGCGAAGGGATGCTATCATGGGCGCGATATCTATGGTGTCAGCGGACGAAGGAAAAGCATAATTCGCTGTGGCCGGGCCGGCATCATCCGGTTTGAGCGCAAGAAACCGGAAGCCAGCGGCCGGTACGGGCGATAAGACGGCAGGATGGACTGTGGGATGGATCATAGAATGGCGGGTCATGGCGACGGGCCGGAGGCCGAGGCGGCGTGGGACGCCTTTCTCCGCCGGGATCGCGCCTATGACGGGCAATTCGTCATCGCGGTTCGCACCACCGGCATTTATTGCAGGCCGGGGTGTCCGGCGCGGCGACCGAAGCGGGAGAATGTCTCGATCTTTGCCGATGGTGCCGCGGCGCGGGCGGGTGGGTTCCGGCCCTGCCTGCGCTGCCGGCCGGATGACGCCGCGCGTGACCGGGTGGCGGTCGAACGGGCGGTCGCGTTGATTGAGACAGGGGAGGGCGCGCCTCGTCTTGCCGAACTGGCGCGCGCGGTCGGCTATGCGCCGCATCATTTTCAGCGGTTGTTCCGGCGCGCTCTGGGTGTCAGCCCCGCCGCCTATGCCCGGCAATGGCGCGCCGGGCGGCTGGAACGGGCGTTGAAAGAGGAGGAAAGGGTGACCGATGCCATTTACGAAGCGGGTTTTGCCGCCAGCGCAACCGCCTATGCCGATGCGGCGGGGCGGCTCGGCATGACGCCCGGTGCGCGCAAGAAGGGAGGAGCGGGCGAGCATATTCGTTTCGCCATCGTCGGCAGCTCGCTCGGGTCGATGCTGGTCGCGGCGACCGACAAGGGGCTGGCCCGCATCAGCTTCGATGAGGATGAGAGCGATCTGCGCCGTCATTTTCCGGCGGCGGAACTGGTGGCGGGCGATGCCGGGTTCACCGAACTGGTCGCGCGCGTGGTCGCGCTGGTCGATGATCCGGCGCGGGCGGATATGAATTTGCCGGTCGATATGCGCGGCACCGCCTTTCAACAGGCGGTGTGGCAGGCGCTGCGCGCGATCCCGGCAGGGGAAACGCGCAGCTATGCGGAGATTGCCATGGCGGTGGGGCGCCCGAAGGCCGTGCGCGCGGCGGGCAGCGCCTGCGGCGACAACGGGCTTGCCGTTCTCATCCCCTGCCACCGGGTGTTGCGCAGCGACGGCGGTCTGGGCGGCTATGCCTATGGGCTGGCCCGCAAGCGCGCGTTGCTCAAGCGGGAGCGGGGCTGAAACGGGAAGGGGCAGCAGGCGGTAAGCGGGAAATATCACCCCTTCAGTTCGTCGAACCAGCCCAGCCTGCGCATGATATATTTCTCGGCCTCCAGCACCAGCAGCAGCAGCACGCCGGTTCCCACTATCCGCAGCCCTTCGACAAGGGGGAGAGGACGCGAATCGAAAATCGCGTTCATCGCCGGAATATAGGTGAAGGCCAGTTGTGCGACCGTTACGCTTGCGACCGCAATCAGGACGGCCGATGTGCCGCGTGCGCCCTCCCATGTCAGGGAGCGCAGATGGAGGTAACGTACATTGAACAGATAGACGATTTCCGCGACCACCAGCATGTTGACGACGATGGTGCGCGCGGTTTCGAGCGGAAGGCCGCGGTCGAGTGCATCGAAGAACATTACCAGCAGAGCGCCCGCGAACAGCACGGAAACGAACAGCACGCGCCACCATAGAAAGGGGGAGAGCAAGGGTGTGTTCCGCCCGCGCGGCGGCCTGCGCATCACGCCCGGTTCCGCCGGTTCGAACGCCAGCGCGAGGCCCAGCGACACCGAGGTGATGAGGTTGATCCACAATATCTGGGTCGCGCTCATCGGCAGGGTGAAGCCGACCAGGATGGCAAGAATGATCGCGAGCCCTTCGCCGCCATTGGTGGGCAGGGTCCAGGCGATCACCTTGCGAATATCGTCATAGACGGTTCGCCCTTCGCGCACCGCCGCGACGATCGAAGCGAAATTATCGTCGAGCAGCACCATTTCGGAGGCCTCGCGCGCCGCTTCCGTGCCGGAGGCGCCCATGGCGGTGCCGACGTCAGCCTGTTTCAGCGAGGGGGCATCGTTAACGCCGTCCCCGGTCATCGCGACGATTTCCCCGCGGGCCTGCAAGGCGCGAACGATGCGCAGCTTGTGCTCCGGGCTGGTGCGGGCGAAGACCGATGTCTGCTCGACGATATCGGGCAGGGCATCGTCATCTATATGTTCCAGCTCCGCGCCGGTGATTGCGCGCGGATGATCGGCCAGCTCCAGCTTTTCGGCGATGGCAAGGGCGGTGGACCTGTGATCGCCGGTAATCATCTTTACCGCGATTCCGGCGGAGCGGCATTGCCGGATGGCCTCGGCCGCCTCCTCGCGCGGGGGATCGAGGAACCCCATCACGCCGAGAAAATGCAGATCGCGGATATGCGCGAAATCGAGCCGGGCCAGCGGCTCTTGCAATTCCCCCATGGCGAAGCCCAGCACGCGTTCCCCGCGCGCGGCGAGATCGGCGATCCGGTCTTCCCAGTCGCGGCCTTCGCCGTCGCCGGAAGCGGACAGGGCGAGCAATATTTCCGGCGCGCCCTTGACGAAAATTACCGGGCGTCCCTCCGGGCTTTCATGCAGGGTCGCCATGAAGCGATAGGCCGCGTCAAACGGTATCTCGTCCAGCCGTCGCCATTCGCCGCGCAGATGGTCGGGGCTGAATCCGGCCTTCATCGCCAGCGCGATCAGCGCGCCTTCCATCGGGTCGCCCGCGACGCTCCACTTGCCCGCCTCCTCGCGCAGCCGGGCATCGTTGCACAGCAGGCCGCAGCGAATCAGGAGCGCGGCCTCCGCCAGTGCGGAGGCATCGTCTTCGTCATCCTCGGCGGTCAGTTCGCCGATCGGCACATAGCCCGCGCCGCTGACCGCGATCAGCCGGTCGTCGGCGATCATGTGCCGGACGGTCATCTCATTGCGGGTCAGCGTGCCCGTTTTGTCGGTGCAGATGACCGAGGTGCTGCCCAGTGTTTCGACCGCAGGCAGCTTGCGGATCACCGCGCGGCGCGCGGCCATGCGCCGTACGCCGATCGCCAGCGTGATGGTGATGACGGCGGGCAGGCCTTCCGGAATCGCCCCGACCGCGACCGCGACGATCGCGATCAGCGCATCGGGCCAAGCATAGCCCCGCGCCAGCACCGCGAACAGGAACAGCGCCACGGTGCAGCCGAAAATGAAGAGGGTAAGCTTTCGTGCGAAACTGTCGATCTGGCTGAGCAATGGGGTGACGAGCGTCGGCACTGCGCTAAGCAGGCCGCTGATCCGGCCGATTTCGGTATCGAGACCAGTGGCGACGACGATCCCGGTTGCCTGCCCTTTGGCAACGAGCGTGCCGGAAAAGGCCATGCCGGTCCGGTCGCCGATTCCAGCGTCCGCACTCACCGGCGCATCATTTTTTTCGGCGGTCACCGATTCGCCGGTCAGCATCGCCTCGTCCACCGCAAGGCCGCGCGTGCGCAGCAGCCGCATGTCGGCCGGGACGCGATCCCCCGCTTCAATCAGCACGATATCGCCCGGCACGAGCTCCGCGACATCAATCGTCTGCCGCCGCCGGTCGCGAATGACCGTGGCATGCGGGGAGATCAGGTTCTTGATGCTGTTGAGTGCCTGTTCGGCGCGGCCCTCCTGAATGAAGCCGACAACGGCGTTCACCAGAACGACCAGCAGGATCACTGTGGCATCGACTGCGTGGCGCAGGGCGATGGCGGCCACCGCCGAGGCGAGCAGGAAATAGATCAGCGCATTGTTGAACTGAGAGAGGAAGCGCAGCAGCGGCGGCACGGCGCGCGGAGAGGGCAGGCGGTTCGGCCCATATCTCTCCCGCCGTGCGGCGACCTCATCCTGTGTCAGCCCTTCCGGAGAGGAGCTGAAATGGCTGAAAAGTTCGTCCGCCCGCAAGGCGTGCCAGTCCGGGGCCGGGTCGCTGCTCATCGCGCCTTTCCCTTTCAGGCGGGCTTGCGAACCATCAGCATGTCGATCGGCACCCAGTTCAGCAATTCGGCGGCCGTGCTGCCCATGGCGGCGCGAACGAAACCGCCCTTGCCATGGGTGCCCGCGACGACCAGGTCGGGCTTCAGCATATGGAGCATATGGTCGATCACCGTGTCGATCTCGCCATAACCAAGATGGGGCTGCACCCGCTGCCGCAGGGCTTCGGTGATGGAAGCATGGGTGAGGAACGTCTCCAGTTCCTCCTCTGCCTCGGCCCGCATTTCCGCTTTCACCGCGTCGGCATTGAGCCAGCCCTGATAGGAAGCGGTGTAGCCGTGAATGAGGTGCAACACCGCATCCGGGAAAAGGCGCGCGGTTTCCAGCAAGGCAAAGCGGGAATTGTCCGACAGGTCGGTCGCGATCATGATCTGCCGATAGGGCGCATGAGGGCGCTGTTTCACCACCAGCACGGGCCTGTCGGACAGACGGACGATCATGTCGACC
Source organism: Sphingomonadales bacterium (assembly GCA_006226685.1). Lineage (GTDB taxonomy): Bacteria > Pseudomonadota > Alphaproteobacteria > Sphingomonadales > Sphingomonadaceae > Sphingobium. The sequence goes on along the minus strand of SBGG01000014.1, from coordinate 9,966 downwards.
GCCGTGCCGATGAAATAATCGCGTGGTTCATTGAAACGCGCCGGGGCGGCCACGATCAGCCGGGCATCGCACCCCCGCGCCGTAGCGACAATAGTCTCGGGCACCGGGCCGGTCGGCAGGATGATATCGACATCGCCTTCGGGGTCGGGCAACCCGGCTTTCGCGGTTTCGAGAAACAGAGTCGTTTCCTGTTCGGTACAGCCATCCTTCACGACATGGGCGATCACCGGTCGCAAATTCCAGTGTTGTGCCAGCAATATTGCCCGGTCCACGGCGCGGTCGCTGCGGGCGCCCAGATCGGTCGCGGCGAGGATGGATCGGGTTTCGTTCATCAATCATGCTCCGGTCTGGCCCATGTGGTGGGCCGGGAATGTCTGTCGGGCCGATGCCGTCATTTTGCGTCGCCGCATGAAGCATAGAGGCGAAGGGGGAGGCTTGTCGACCGTGGCGGGGAATGCGAAACATTTTGAAACAGGGGGTGGATCGGGTCATGATCCGTCCCGGTCCGGGCGCGCCGGGCCATTGCCGTACCGGGGACATGTCATGCCGATCCGTTTTTTTTCCGTCCTGCACCATGAAGAAGTGGGCCGTTCCGAAACTGCTCAAAGGTCGCGCGGCTTCGGTCGGTATCCGGCTTGGTCGGCGCATGGGGCAATGCTGCTGCTGTCCATGGCGGTCATGCCGTTCTCTCCCGCCGCATCGGCCGGGGAGCCGGTCGTTTCCGCCGATGTTGCGCGCATGCATGACAGGCTGGTGACGCTCGATTCTCATCTCGACACCCCGGCGTCGCTGGCGATCGGGGGCTGGTCGATCGGCGAGGCACATGAGGTTTCGCGCGATTATACCCAGGTCGATCGGCCGCGCATGGAAAAGGGCGGGCTGGATGGCGGCTTCTGGACGATCTACACGCCGCAGGGGCCGCTCGATGTCGATCATTATCGCCGGATGCGCGATTTTGCGGTGATGCGCGGCATGGCGATTCGCGAGATGGTCGCTGCCGATCCCGCTCATTTCGCGCTTGCGACCAGATCGACCGACGCCCTCCCTATCGCGGCGCAGGGCAAGCGGATCGTCTATATGTCGATCGAAAACGCCTATCCGCTGGGTGAGGACATCAGCCTGCTGACGCTGTTCCATGCCATGGGGGTGCGGCTCGCCGGTTTTGCCCATTTCCGCAACAACCAGTTCGCGGACAGTTCGACCGATCCCGATGGAGAGCGCTGGGGCGGATTGAGTCCGCTCGGTGTCGAATTGCTGGGGGAGATGAACCGGCTCGGCATCGTGCCCGATGCATCGCACAGTTCGGACAAGGTGCTGGATGACCTGCTGCGCCTGTCGGCAACGCCCGTGCTGCTGTCCCACAGCGGCTGCAAGGCGATTTACGATCACCCGCGCAATATCGATGACGATCATCTGCGCGCGCTCGCCGCCAGAGGTGGCGTCATCCAGATCAACAGCTATGGCGGCTATCTGCGCGCGATCCGGCCCAGCCCCGAACGGGACAAGGCGCTGAAGGCGCTGTCTGCCGAATTCGGCAATGACGAAGCCGGTATGACCGCCGAACGGCATAGCGCGCTCGCCGCGCGGCGGCAGGAAATCGACCGGCTTTATCCGTTGACGGATCGCGCGACATTCGACGATTTCATGAAGCATCTGCTCCATGCGCTGGAGGTTGCCGGGCCCGATCATGTCGGCATCGGCATGGATTGGGACGGCGGCGGCGGCGTGGTCGGTCTGGAGGATGTCGTCGACCTGCCGAAGATCACCGCGGCCTTGCTGGCCGCCGGTTACAGCGAGAAGGACATCGCGATGATATGGTCGGGCAATGTACTGCGCGTTCTGGCCGAGGCCGAAGCTGCCGCTTCGGAAGCCACCACGTCGGAAGCCGCGGGGCAGTGAGGGCGAACGGATGCGGGGTGGGCGCTCTCATGCCGGTTTCTTATCACCGCTCGGGATGCCATCATGAATAGTCCGGATGGACAGGATAGGGACATAGCCGTGATGCAGATGTCGCCGGACCGGGAAACAGCCAGAGCGCGGTTCGATGGCGATGTCAGCCCGCGCAAGCGCCAGATATTGGAAATCGCGGCCCGGCTGTTCGCGCGCAATGGTTATCGCGGTACGTCGATCCGCGACATTGGCGAGCAGGCAGGGGTGCTCGGCGGCTCGCTTTACCACCATATCCGGTCGAAGGATGCGCTCTTCGTCGAACTGCATAATGCGGCGCTGGATGCCGCCGAGGAGAAGATCGCTGCGGCCATGGCGGTGCAGGGCGATCCATGGGCGCGGCTGGAGGCGGCTTGCGTCGCCCTTGCAGAGATCCAGCTCGATCCTGATTCGCTCACGCTTCCGCTGATGAACGATTTTCGCGAGGTGCCGGAGGATGTCCGGCGACAGCTTGTCGCCCGCCGCGATGCGTTCGAAGGATTGTTCCGCGCCCTTGTCGACGATCTTCCGCTGCCTGCCGATATGGACCGGTCGCTCTATCGCAACCTGTTGCTTTCGCTGTTGAACCGGGCTGGAGACTGGTATCGTCCCGGCCGGATGTCGCCCGCCGATATAGGGCGGCAGGTCGCGCGGATATTCCGCCACGGCTGATCATGGCGGGTGCCAGCGCATGGCCCGGCGGGAGGGGTGAAAGAGAGGTGCTTGCGACTGTAACAAGTGTTTGGTACAAAGCTGGCGAGAGAATGGACAGGACGGGAAAGGCTGAAGCATATGTATGACTATTCCCCACCGATTGAGGATTATCGCTTTCTGCTGCACGACGTGCTCGGGTTCGACGCGGAGATGGCGGAACTGGGCAAGGATGTGGATGCCGGGCTTGCCGGCGCGGTGCTGGAAGAGGCCGGGCGTTTCTGCGCGGAGAAACTCTATCCTCTGAACCGCAGCGGGGATGAGGAAGGCAGCCATCTGGCCGATGGCGTGGTGACGACGCCCACAGGTTTTGCCGATGCCTATCGCGAACTGGCGGAGGGCGGCTGGGTCGCGCTTTCCGGTGATCCGCAATGGGGCGGGCAGGGGTTGCCGTTCATCCTGCAACTCTGGCTCGACGAGATGATGTCGGCGACGAACCTTTCCTTCGGTCTGTTTCCGGGGCTGACGCGCGGCGCGACCGAAGCGATCGCCGCCCATGCGAGTGACGAGTTGAAGGCGATCTACATGCCGCGCCTCGTTTCCGGCGAATGGACCGGGGCCATGGCCCTGACCGAGAGTGGTGCGGGCACTGACCTAGCCCTGCTGCGGACGCGGGCGGAACCGAAAGGCGACGGCACCTATGCGGTCACGGGCCAGAAGATTTTCATTTCCTCGGGCGATCATGATTTCACGCCGAACATCGTCCATCTGGTGCTCGCCCGCCTGCCCGATGCGCCCGCGGGCGTGAAGGGGATCAGCCTGTTTCTGGTGCCCAAGTTCCTGGCCGATGCGAAGGGCGATTTCACCGTGCGTAATGCGATGTCGGTCGGCGCTCTGGAAGAGAAAATGGGCATCCACGCCCAGCCGACCTGCGTGATGAACTATGATGGGGCGACCGGCTGGCTGGTCGGCGAGCCGCATCGCGGTCTGGCGGCCATGTTCACGATGATGAATGCAGAACGGCTGATGGTCGGTATTCAGGGGCTGGGTATTGCCGGGGCCGCCTATGGTCAGGCGGCGGCCTATGCGAAGGAGCGGTTGCAGGGGAAGAGCGCCGACGGCACGCGCGGGCCGGTTCCGATCATCGATCATGCCGATGTGCGGCGGATGCTGCTCACCATTCGCGGTTTCGTCGAGGGTGCGCGGGCGCTGGCGGGCTGGACCGCGTTGCAGATGGACCGCGCTCATGCTCATCCCGATGCTGCGGAACGGGCAAAGGCCGACGCTCTGGTTGCGTTGCTGACACCAGTGGTGAAGGCCGGTTTCACCGATTTCGGCTTTGAAAGCGCGGTGCTGGCGCAGCAGGTCTATGGCGGTCATGGCTATATCCGCGAATGGGGGATGGAGCAGTTCGTCCGCGATGCCCGTATCCCGCAGATTTACGAGGGCACCAACGGGGTGCAGGCGATGGATCTGGTCGGGCGGAAATTGTCGATGGGCGGCGGTGCCGTGGTCGAAGATTTTTTCGCGACCATCGCCGCCGATCTGGCTGAAGCGGAGAAAGCCGTCGGGGCAGGCGATATCGTCAGGAGCGTGGAAGCGGCGCTGGACCTGCTGCGCGAGGCGACGGCGGAACTCCATGCTGCTGATGCCGACGGGCATGGGGCCGCCGCGGTCGATTATCTGCGCCTGTTCGCGCTGGTGTCGATGGGATGGATGTGGGCGCGCATGACGGCGGCCGCCGGCAAGGGGGATAGTCCGTTCCATGTCGCGAAGCTGTCGGTCGCCCGTTTTTTCGCGGCCCGCATGGTGCCGCAGGCACGGGGGTTGGCGGCCAGCATTGCCGCCGGGGCCGGGCCGATCATGGATCTGGAAGCCGACTTGTTCTGAGAGGCTGGCGGGGAGGGCCGGGCGGAATTCCGATCCGGGCCTCCCGTTCAGGCCGTCCGCGCGATATTCAGCTCACTAGGCATGGGCAGGGCGCGTTCGCGCATCCATGTCGGCGGAGAAGTTCATCAGGCGATTGACCCGTGGCCCCTATGGCCGCCGACATCAGGCTATTCCCGATTGCAGGTCCGATAGCGGCGAGGTCATGATGACGGTTAGGGTCCTGACCTTAGCAAGTCCTCGCCGATAAAATCGGGCCATTACGGGCGGTCGGCTTCTTCACTTTCGCGCTGAAGAACGACCCTGCTATGGGGCGGTCACTCCGCGACCAGTGCCAGCACGCGCAACGGACTACCCGATCCGTCGCGGATCTTGAGCGGAGGCGCGATCAGGATCGCGCCCGTGGCGGGCAGCTTGTCGAGATTTTCAAGACATTGCAGGCCATATTTGCCCGCGCCATGCAGCAGCGTATGCGCCGGATAGGGCGGGGTGAGCAGGTGCGCCTGACCCGCATCGGTGCCGATCGTCTCCACGCCGAAACCCATAATATTGCGCTCCTCGATCAGAAACCGGATCGCGTCGGTCGCAGGGCCGGGCGTGTGGGCGCCATCCTCGCGGCGATTGGTATAGGCTTCGGTGTCGCGTTTGGACCAGTCGGTGCGGAACAAGACCCAACTGCCCGGCGTAATGGCGCCATGGGCGGCCTCCCAGTCCCCGATATGATCGGCAGTCAACAGGAAATCAGGGTCTGCCGCGCATTCGGCCGAAAAATCCAGAACGAAGGCCGGGCCGATCAATTTACTCACCGGCACCTGATCCACGCTGTTGTCGGGCAGATCCTTGCCGCTGACCCAGTGAATCGGCGCGTCGAAATGGGTGCCGGTATGTTCACCGACCGTGAAATTATTCCAGTGCCAGGCAATGCCGCGATCGTCGTAGCGGGAAATCTCCTCGCGCGAGAAAGCGGCGGTCTGGCCGAAGGGTTCGGGCAGAACGAGGAGCGGCGTATCCTCTGACAGCGTCTGGGTCAGGTCGATGACCGTGATGGCCCCGTTCGCCAAGGCGTGTGCGAAATCGGCAAGGGCTTGGGTGCTGGACATAGCGACTCCTGTGGACCATGTAGGCGATCATGGTACATAGTTAACTTGCATGTGCAAGTAAGAAGCGGATTGGGCAGCAGGAGTATCTATGGCCGAGGATTTGCGTCCCTTTGGCGACCCGGGGTCTGAGGATTTCAGGGTCGGGGTCTATCCTTTTTACCTGCTGAACCGTGCAGTGAGCCGCTATAATGTAGTGATAGAAGCGGAACTGCGCGGGATCGGGCTCGATATTCCAAGCTGGCGGGTGCTGATGATTCTGGCGGAGGTGGAGCCCCAACCCATCGCGCAGGTCGCGAAATCGGCGGTCATCAATATTTCCACGATGATGAGGATCGTTGAGCGGATGCAGAAGGCCGGGCTGATCGCGACCGTGCCCAGTGCTTCTGACGGGCGGGTGACGGAACTTGTTCTCACTCCTCTCGGCAAGGAAAAGATCGTGGCCGCGCGGCGGGTGACGGCGCCTTTTTACCATCGGTTGATCAAGGGGTTCTCGGCCAGCGATTTCAACCGGCTGCTGGACCTTCTAAATCGGCTCCACGATAATCTGGAATAGGGCCTGACCCTGCCCGGCGTGGCTCCCTGAAGAGGGGGAGGCGTATCAGGAAATAGAGGTGCGGAGCCTGGAATCTCTGTCATTTCCGTTCAGGGCGAAGGAAATCGGCCGACCGGCCTCTTATCGCTTGCACATGCAACTTATATATTTTAAGCTTAAAACAAATAGGAGGTGCATATGCGTATTGCATGTCTCGGGGGCGGCCCGGCAGGTATCTATTTCGCCATTTCGATGAAGGTGCGTAACCCTGACCACGAAGTCCATGTATTTGAAAGGAATCGCAGCGGCGACACGTTCGGCTGGGGCGTCGTCTTTTCCGATCAGACGCTGGAAAATCTGGATCGTAACGATCCCATAAGCGCCGCGACCATCGCCGACAGTTTTGCGCATTGGGACGATATCGAGGTGGCGGTTTCCGGGGAGTCGATCATTTCCTCCGGCCATGGCTTCATTGGCATTGGTCGCAAGCATCTCCTTCAGATTCTGCAGGCTCGCGCGGCCCAGCTCGGGGTCGAAATGCATTTCGAAACTGAGTTCAGTGCCGATCTCTCCGGTTTCGGCGATTATGACCTAGTTATCGCTGCGGACGGCATCAACAGCCAGATCCGCACGGCCAATGCCGATCGCTTCGGTGTCGACATCCAGACCCGCAAGAATAAATTCTGCTGGCTGGGCACCACGAAGCTGTTCGATGCGTTCGCTTTTCTGTTTGAAAAGACCGAGGCCGGCTGGATCTGGGCCCATGCCTATCGTTTCGACGAAACGCATTCGACCTTCATTGTCGAATGTTCGCCCGAAACCTGGGAAGGGCTGGGGCTCGACAAGATGGAGCCGGCAGATTCGATCGCAGCCTGCGAGCGTATTTTCGCCCGCTATCTGGATGGGCATTCGCTCATCACCAACGCGACCCATTTGCGTGGTTCCGCCGCGTGGATCAATTTCCGCCGCGTCCTGTGCGAACGCTGGTCGTTCGATAATGTGGTGCTGCTGGGCGATGCCGCCCATACCGCGCATTTCTCGATCGGATCGGGTACCAAGCTGGCCTTTGAGGATGCGATCAAGCTGGCAGAGGTGCTCAACCGCCCCGGCATTTCGGAAAAGGGATCGATGGCCGAGGCGCTGGCCGAATATCAGGCGGAGCGGCATGTCGAGGTGCTGAAAATCCAGAACAGCGCGCGCAATTCGACCGAATGGTTCGAAACGCTCGACCGGTATCTCGATTTTGATCTTCCCCAGTTCGCCTATTCGCTGATGACGCGTAGCCAGCGTGTCAGCCACGAAAATCTGCGCCTGCGCGATCCGGCATGGCTGGCAGGGGTGGAGCGCTGGTTCTGGTCCGGCAATGCCGATCGCGATCAACCGGTCCAGCCTCTGTTTACGCCCTTCACGCTGCGGGGGGTGACGTTCCCCAATCGGATCGTCGTTCCGCCCATGCTGACCTATTCGGCGGATGCCGACGGCAAGGCCAATGACTTCCACCTTGTCCATTATGGTGCCCGTGCACTGGGTGGGGCCGGGTTGGTGATGACGGAAATGCTGGCGGTGTCGGCCGAAGGACGTCCGACCCCCGCCTGTCCGGGCCTTTACGACGATATGCAGATTGCGCGCTGGCGGGAAATCAACGATTTCGCGCATGGCCGCAGCAAGAGCAAGACCTGCGCCCAGATCGGTCATGCGGGTGCGAGGGCATCCTGCCGTACCCCGGAAGGGGGCTTTGATGTGCCTCTGGTCGATCCCTGGCCGATCCTTTCCGCGTCGCCGCACCCCTGGAAATCGGGCGGTCTGGTGCCAACGGAAATGACCGAAGCGGACATGGCTCATGTGCAGGACGCTTTCGTGGCCGCAGCGCGCCGCGCCGATGCCGCCGGGTTCGACATGCTGGAGATACAGGCCGGGCATGGCTTCCTGCTGTCCAGCTTCATCACGCCGGTGATGAACCACCGGTCGGATGAGTTTGGCGGCTCGCTCGACAATCGCCTGCGTTATCCGCTGGCCGTGGTTGCCGCGGTGCGGGCGGTCTGGCCGGAGGAGAAGCCGCTTGCCGTGCGCCTGTCCGCCAATGACTGGGTCGGGCAGGTGGGTATCACGCCTGCTGACGCGGTCGAAATCGCGCGGCGGATGAAGGCGGTGGGCGTCGACCTGATCGACGTGTCGGCGGGCGAAACGGCACCGGAGGCCCAGCCGGTTTATGGCCGCATGTTCCAGACCCCCTTCGCCGATCAGGTCCGTAACGAAGCGAAGGTGCCGACCATCGCGGTCGGCAACATCACCGACGCTGATCAGGTCAATTCGATTCTGACCGCGGGCCGGGCCGATCTGGTCGCGCTGGGGCGTCCGCATCTTTTCGACCCTGCCTGGACCCTGCGGGCTGCTGCACAGGCGGGAGGCGAAGGCCAGTTCGTTCCGGCTCCCTATGCACTGGGGCAGGAACAGGCGATCCGCAATGCGCGGCACAAGCAGGATATGGGGCGGGCCTGACGCGCGCGCCTGTCATTGACTGACACCGGCCATGCCCTTGCTGTTCCGGCAGGGGCATGGCGTTTTGCTATCCGGGTCATATCAGATCGGGTTTGCGGCGCCTGCTGCCTATCCGGCTTGACGGCCCGCTGTCGTTTCGGCAGGGCCGGAATATGAAACAATCGGCAGCAGATGAGACTATCATGGGTAAGACCGGAGCGATGGACCTGCGTTTGTGGGTTCGTCTTCTGGGCTGTGCGAAGGTGATCGAAAAGGGCCTGCGCCGGAAGTTTCAGGAGCAGTTCGATACGACATTGCCGCGTTTCGATGTGATGGCATCGCTCGACCGTTTTCCCGAGGGGCAGAATATGGGCGCGCTTTCCCGCGCGCTGCTGGTGTCCAACGGCAATGTGACCGCGATCGTCCGCCAGTTGCAGGAGCAGGGAATGGTCGTGTCCCGTCCCGATCCGGAAGACCGGCGCTCGGCCATCGTGTCGTTGACCACGCGTGGGAAGGTGTATTTCGCCGAACTGGCGGCCGCGCATCGGCAATGGGTGCGGGAGGCGCTGGAGGGCTTCCCGCCCGACAGGCAGGTTCAGTTGCATGCCTTGCTGACTGAGTTGAAGGCCGTGATTTCCAAGGATATGTAAATGAGTTTCGTTACTACCGTCAAAGTGCGCTTCGCGGATGTCGATCCTGCGGGGATCGTATTCTATCCCCGTTATTTCGAGATGCTGAACGGTGCGGTCGAAGACTGGTTCGCCGGGCAGCTCGGAGCCGATTTCCGGACGTTGCACATCGACCGGCAGGTCGGGGTGCCGACCGTGAAGCTGGAGGCGACCTTTCTGTCGCCGAGCGAACTCAATGACGAACTGACGATCCGGATCACGCCACGGGACATCGGTCGGAGCAGTTGCACGATCAGCGTTCTGTTCAGCGGGGACGGCCGCGACCGGTTCCGCGCGGAGGTGGTATTGGTATTCATGGACCTGAAGGCCCGGAAAGCCATTCCCTGGCCGGAGGATATTCGCGCGCGCATGGAGGGAGGCCTGCTTCTGGCCTGAAGGCGTTTGGCAGGGGTAGGGTGACGCGGTTTCCGATGTGCTTTTCGCACCGGATCGATGTTCCGGAATGAGATTGCAATAAAAAAGGGGGCTTTTCGGCCCCCTTTTCTGTTTTTGGTGATGTTGGTCGGGATCAGGCGGCGACGACCGGATGGCGCAGCGTGCCGATACCCTCGACGGTGGCGACGATGACATCGCCCGGCCACACCCATTCCTGGGGGTCCATGCCCGCGCCGACACCCGCCGGCGTTCCGGTGGCGATGATGTCGCCCGGCTCCAGCGTGATGCCCTTGCTGATGTCGGCGATCAGTTCATCGACCTTGAACAG
>SBGG01000010.1 GCA_006226685.1 Sphingomonadales bacterium | reverse complement strand
TACGCGTTTTGGTGCCTTCTTTCAGCATCGCCAGCATCATTGCCTCGGTGCCTTGCGCATTGGCGGGGTCGGCGGCCGTGCCCGCATCGAACACGACCGACAGGCGCAGCGTGGGCACGGTGTCGCGGCGCGCGAAATGCACCTTTATGCCGTTCGACAGGGTCGTGGTTTCGACAGTAGGGAAATCGACATTGGGAAAGGCCCCGACGGGTGGCAGGTGGCTGCGGTCTACGGCGGCTCTGGCGCCGCTTACAGGCTGCTCGCCCTGATCCAGATAGGCAGCGGGGGCGGAGACGATGCCGCTGCGTTCACCGGGTGCCGCGCCGGTTCCGTCGGCCTCCTGATAGGCGTCGCGCTCACCGGGAACGACCCGCAGGGCGAATACCGGGCGGGTCAGCCATTTGCCCATGGCGGCCCGCACGCTGTCCGGCGTCGCGGCGGCGAGGTCCGCCATATGTTTCCGGTAGGCATCGGGCGAACCGGAATAGAGCGCGCTTTCCGCCAGAACCGTTGCCTTCCCGCCAAAGCCGCCGACCTGCTCAAGACCGCCGATGCGGCCGGACACGTCCGACATGACGACCCGCTTCACTTCGTCTTCGGTCGGGCCCTTGGCGATGAAGTCGGTCAGTATCTCGTCGAGCCGTTTGGCGACGCGATCCGGGTCGATGCCCGGTTTGACGTCCGCCGTTACCTCGAAAAAGCCGAGCTGGGCGAAATCGTCGAGGCTTGCCGTCACCCGCACCGCGAGCTGCTCGCCCTTGACCAGCATATTGTCGAGACGGGAAGAGGCAAGGCCGCCGAGCACGCTCGCGCCCACGGCGAGCGGCGCGGCATCGGGATCGTTGAGGCCCGGCACCGTCCACCAGCGATAGAGGCGGGTGGTCGCGACATTGTCTTTCAGAACCTGCTCCTTGCGCGCGGGCAGGGTGGGGATCGGGGCCGCAACCGGTTCGACCGCTTTTCCTGCCGCTATGTCGCCGAAATATTTGGTGGCCAGCTTTTTCGCAGTGGGTTCGTCAATATCCCCGGCCAGCACAAGTATCGCATTGTTCGGGCCATAATGATCGGTGAACCAGCCCTTCACATCGGCGAGCGTGGCGCTGTCCAGATCGGCCATCGATCCGATGGTCGAGTGGCCATAAGGGTGATCGGGCGGCAAAAGTCCGGCGATCTGGGCATATTCGACCATGCCATAGGGCTGATTGTCGCCCTGCCGCTTTTCGTTCTGGACCACACCGCGCTGATTATCGAGCTTGTCCTGCGTCACCGCACCGAGCAGATGCCCCATGCGGTCGCTTTCGAGGAAGAGTGCGACTTCCAATGCGCTGGTCGGTACGGTTTCGAAATAATTGGTGCGGTCGAACCAGGTGGTACCGTTGAAATCGGTCGCACCGACCTGTTGCAGCGGTTCGAAAAAGTCGCCCGGTGCGTTTTCCGACCCGTTGAACATCAGATGTTCGAATAGATGGGCAAAGCCGGTCTTGCCCTTGGGTTCATGTTTGGAACCGACGCCATACCAGACGGAAACCGCGACGACCGGGGCCTTGCGGTCGGTGTGGACGATGACCTTGAGGCCGTTGTCCAGCGTGAATTCCGAATAGGGGATGGACACTTCCTTGACGAGGGTCGAGGCAGGAACCTGCGCGATGGCGACGGGCGCCATCATCAGCGTTGCGCCGAGCGGGGCGGCGAACAGCGCCAGCGCCGCGACCGAGCGGATCATCAGGGAACGGGTGGAGGATGTGCGGCGCATGACTGCCTTTCCTTCTTCATTATTGCCGACAGATTGGCGGCGAGCATAGCGATGCCCGGCCGCACTGCAACCGCAATCCACCGACGGTGATGAAGGCGGAATGAACGGAGTGCCGCCCGGAATGAGCCGTTCCTGCCGCGACGGATCAGCCTACGGGGCGCATCTGTTCCATTGCCGCGGCGGAAGCGAGCGCATCGGCGCGTTCATTTTCCGGGTGGCCCGCATGGCCTTTCACCCAATGCCAGTCGATCCGGTGACGGGCGGTGGCCTCGACCAGCGCCTGCCACAGGTCGGCATTTTTCACCGGCTTTCTATCCGCTGTCTTCCAGCCGTTGCGGCGCCAGCCATGGATCCATTTGGTGATGCCATCGCGAACATAGCTGCTGTCGGTGGTCAGCGCGACATGGCAAGGGCGCTTGAGCGCATTCAATGCCGCAATTGCCGCCATCAGCTCCATCCGGTTGTTGGTGGTGTCGGCTTCCCCGCCGGAAAGTTCTTTTTCATGCTTGCCGGAGCGGATCACCGCGCCCCAGCCGCCGGGGCCGGGATTGCCCTTGCACGCGCCATCGGTGAAGATCTCGACCTGGGTCAGGCTGTCCGTCGCAGTGCCGCTCATGCGCCGAGCAGCTCTTCCGATGTGGCGGCAGCGTAGAAATCGAGGCGGCGCAGATAAGCGAGCGGATCCTTACGCGTCACCATCGCGTCGGGCGGCGTGTTGATCCAGTCATAGGCGCGGGTCAGCAGAAAACGCAGCGCCGCGCCCCGGCACAGGGTCGGAAAGGCCGCGCGCTCTGCATCGACGAGCGGATGAACAGAGGTGTACCCCCGCACCAGCGCCGCTCCGACAGCGGGGTGATAGGTGCCGCCGTCCGCCGAGAAGCTCCATGCACCATGGGTGATCGCCAGATCATAGGCCTGAATGTCGGTGCAACTGAAATAAAAGTCGATGAGGCCGCCAACCTCGTCGCCACGCATCAGGACATTGTCGGGGAACAGGTCGGCATGGATGATGCCCTGTTCCAGCCCGGCAGGCCAATGCGCATCGAGAAAGGTCAGTTCATCCCGCACCCGCGCGGCGAGCCCCGGCGCGATCTGATCGAGATGAGCGCCGCATTTGTTCGCCAGATCATGCCAGCCGGCAAGGTCGAGGCTGTTGCGGCGCGTTCCGGTGAAGCCGCGCGCGGCGACATGCATTTCTCCCAGCGCGCGGCCCGTGGACGCGGCCTGCGGCGGAGTGGGTTCGGTCACGGACACGCCGGACAAAAACTCGATCAGGCAGGCCGGACGGCCGCAAAGCTGTTGCAGCTTGTTGCCCTGCTTGTCCGAGATGAAACGCGGCACCTTGCACCCGCGCGCGCCCAGATGATCGAGCAGGTCCATGAAGAAGGGGAGGTCCGCCTCATTCACCCGCTTCTCATAAAGGGTGAGGATGAAGCGTTCGCGCCGGCCGTCCTCATCCTGTGTTTCGACCAGATAATTGCTGTTTTCGACTCCCTCGGCGATCCCCTTGGCGGAGATCAGCGCGCCGGTGTCGTATCGGGTGAGGAAATGCGCCATTTCCTCGGCAGGAACCTGTGTATAGACGGCCATGATTATGCGGCTTCCAGCCCGCGGGGCAGCTTGAACGCGATGCTTTCCTTCGCGGTTTCGACCTCGCTTTCCCTGACGGCGTAATATTGGGACAGGTGCTCCACCACCTCGCGCACCAATATTTCGGGGGCGGAGGCCCCGGCGGTGATACCCAGCGCCTTCACCCCTTTCAGCCAGTCGAGATCGATGTCGGATCCGCGCTGGATCAGCATCGCCCGCGCACCTTCCCGTTCCGCGCATTCGACGAGGCGGAGCGAATTGGAGCTGTTGGGTGCGCCGATCACGAACACGGCGTCGCATTGATGCGCGATTGCCTTGACCGCAGCCTGCCGGTTGGATGTCGCATAGCATATATCCTCGCCCTTGGGCGCGGCGATGCCGGGAAAGCGACGTTCCAGCACGGCGATGATCGCGGCGGTGTCGTCAACCGACAAGGTTGTCTGCGTCAGAAAGGCGAGGGCCTGCGGATCGGCGGGGGGCAGTGCCTCGGCATCCTCTACCGTTTCGATCAGGGTCATGCTGCCCTCGGGCACCTGTCCGAACGTGCCGATGACCTCCGGGTGGCCGCGGTGGCCGATGAAGATGATGTGGCGGCCTGCCTCGACCTGCCGTTCGGCCTGACGGTGGACCTTGGAAACGAGCGGGCAGGTCGCGTCGACATAATCGAGACCGCGCTCCTCCGCCGTTGCCGGAATGACCTTGGGCACGCCATGGGCGGAAAAGACGACCGGCACGCCGTCGGGCACCTCGTCCAGTTCTTCGACGAACACCGCGCCCTTCGCGCGCAGGCTGTCGACCACATATTTATTGTGGACGATTTCATGGCGGACATAGACCGGCGCGCCATATTTTTCGATCGCGCGCTCAACGATGATGATCGCGCGATCGACGCCCGCGCAGAAACCGCGCGGGGCGGCGATCAGCAGGTCGAGTGGAGGAAGGGCCTGTGGATTTCCGGTCATGGAACGAGCCTTTAGGGTCAAATCCCGATCAGGACAAGCAGCGCGGAGGGGCGTTTTCTAGGGTCAGGACCCATTGCTGACACCGTTGAGGCGCCCAAATGGCGATCCTATCGGGCCGAATGGCCCGCCGGGAAGGCTGGTTGCCTTTCCAGGGGCAATTGGGTTCGAGAGGGAAGCCATTTGGACGTC
>SBGG01000001.1 GCA_006226685.1 Sphingomonadales bacterium | reverse complement strand
CACCCGCTACGACAAGACCGTCCTATCGTTCGAGAGCTTCCTCAACCTTGCCGCCGCACGCCTATGGCTGAAGTCTTTTGTCAACGCGACCTAGGACAGGGCATCCGCTATCGCTGGCCCCAACCATGGGCATACGGGGTAAAAGGCGTCAGGAATTGTCTGAATTGCCCCCTCGCAAATCTATAGCGAAAATTGGGTCTGAGGGGTTTCCTGATATGGTTGTCATGTTATTGTGAACCATGACCATTCCAGACAAGCTCTATAAATACTGTCCAGTGACCCAGAACTCACTAAGTTCAGCGCTTAACGCTAAACTATATTATTCTCTACCGACTGCATTTAACGACCCGCTGGACTGCAACCCATCCATTGTTGTTGATATTCATTCATACAAGATGATTGCTCTTCTTGAGAAAGTGATGGCGGATGATGGCTGCATCAAATCCGAAATTGAGGAAGAGATAAATAGAATTTACTATTTCTCTACAGAGGTTGAATTGTTCGATGATACTGAAAATTATGAAAAGGCGGTATCAGCTAATATAGCGACAGAAGTAAGGCGGCGTTTGAGATTTGAATATGGCAGGAAGGGCGTGTTGGCCCTAACCGAAAGTTGGGATAACCCGTTGCTATGGAGCCATTATGCGGCGCAACATCAAGGTATTTGCATAGAATATAATGTTGATACACGGGCAACGGAAATCGTTCGGCCTGTCAACTACCACGCTCCTCGCTCCATTTTTGCAAGCGATATGTTCGCGTGGAAGTGTGAAAGCAATGAAGTGTCTAGAAAGAGGGTATATGACACTTATTTCTATGCAAAAGCGCCGCAATGGGGCTACGAAAAAGAATGGCGGATAGTAAATGAAAAATCGGGAATAAGACAATCTGATCTTAGTATGTCCGCGATATATTTCGGTATGAAAGTTAGCCCTGTATGGAAATGGATGTTGGCAAAGACTTTGAATAGCGATCAAGATGTTATATTGTACGAGGTTTTTGCTGATGAGGAAACTTTTGATTTGCAGCGGCGGGAAGTGGAGCGTGGCGAACTTGAGAGCAGAGGGATTAACCGACCTGCGTTCAGCGTCTTTGAAAACTTTATGACAGAGGAAGAAATAGCAGGTCTGACCGTTGGTGAGAGGGCCGTGAAAAACATCGACCTTAAAGCATGAGGGTTCGATGCCCAAACAAGAACTCACATCGCGCTAAGCCCTTGCCATCGTTAGTACGAACAGCTAATACAATCGTATCCGCGCTGGAATAAATAGTATTTATTTTCAAGTGCTTAGGTGATGGATCGTAAAATCCTCTTCTGGGCACCAGTCAACCACTTTATCGTGTTGTTTTTACACGATAAAGTGGACTTTCCGAAAATGTGATCTCACATTGATTCCCACATTTCGTGTGGGTTGGCATGAGCCTTGTCGGCCCTTGCTGGGACGCCAACTCAACCTCGCCGATGCGATTATCTGCTCTTCGTCTGCGACACAGGACGAATCCTGACGGAGCATCGAACTGGCTGCTGCGAGGTTGCAGCGGTCTTCCGGCAAGCGTCAATGGCATCTCGGTTGTCGCGCTGGATGTCAGCGGTCTGCACCAGTGCATTCCATGCCTCAAGGCTGTCGCATTGCATCATCCGTGCGCTCCTGTACTTAGCGCAGTGGGGCTGGCGACGCTCATCGCCGTTGTGATCGCCAATGTTTCGCTGCTGACCGGCCCCGTCTCTCTACTTGTACAGGCCTTGCCCTGGGTTCTTCCCCCGGCGGCCGGCATCGCCGGAACCCTTTATGCCTATTGGCTCTCCAAGCATCGGCCAGAGGTTTACGCTCGCCTGGAACGAAATTTCGAATAAGACGAAGCCTCCCGCCGCCGCATCGGTGAACGGCGGGACACTCCTTCACGAACCACGAACGGGAAGCGGGCTCATCAAGACCGCAACTGCCCGGCACCCCGGAGCGGTCGACGGGCTTCATTCGTGTTGACCGGGCAAAAATCAGCGGACCGGAGCACCCGCTATTCTCTGCATTTTATTTTGCATAATATATTGCCACATTAACAACCCGCAGATATGAGTGCCTTCTGTGGACGATCGGGGAGCAGGCGAAAACCTCCGTCCGGAACTTCATAAGTGACAGGAGACATAAAGATGACCGAGATAGCGGGAAGCCTCGAAACCCGATTGCTGATAAACGGCGAGCGCATGGCGGGGGCGGGGACGCCGCTGGAGGTTTTCAATCCCTTCACCGGGGAAAAAGTCATCGACATACCCAGCGCGAACCGGGATCAGGTCGATGCAGCCGTCCGCGCCGCAACGGAAGCTTTCCCGGCCTGGAGAGCCACTCCTCCGGGCGAACGGGCGCGGATGCTTGGCGAACTGGCCGCCCATATCGAGGCCGAAGGCGACACCTATGCCGCGCTCGAATGCCTGAACACCGGCAAGCCCTATTTCATAACCCGCAATTTCGCCGACATACCGACCGCGGTCGAATCGATCCGCTTCCTGTCGCAAAATGCCCGCAGCCTCTCCGTGCCCGCCGCAAATGAATATATCCCCGGCCATCTGAGCATGGTTCGCCGCGAGCCGGTCGGCGTTTGCGCCCTGAACCCGCCATGGAACTATCCGCTGATGATCTCCTCGATCATCCTGTCCGCGGCCCTGGCTTCCGGCAACACCGTCGTGCTGAAACCGGCGGACCCGACACCGCTCTCGCTGCTCAAGCTTGCCGACGCAATCAATGCGATTTTCCCGAAAGGCGTGTTCAATCTGGTGATCGGCGCGGGCGCCGATGTCGGCTCGATGCTGGCCGCCCATCCCGGCGTCGACATGTTCCAGGTCACCGGCTCCACCGAAACGGGCAAGGCCGTGCTCGGCCTCGCCACCGGCAATGTGAAACGGACGCACCTCGAACTGGGTGGCAAGGCGCCCGTAATCATCAGCGAGCATGCCGATGTAGAAGCCGCGGTTGCAGAACTGCGCATGGGCAGCTTCGCCAATGCCGGTCAGGATTGCACGCAGGCCTGCCGCATCTATGCGCACAAGAAAGTGTATGACCGCTTCGTGTCCGCATTCGCCGACATGGCGAACAGCATCGGCTACGCGTCCGACAACGACGAGGAAAACGAAATGGCGCCGCTGTTCACGCGCCGTCATCTCGATCGCGTCGCCCAGGCGGTCGAACGCGCCGTTGCCTTGCCGCACACTGAACTGGTCGCAGGCGGAAAGGCCGGCCCTCGTGGTTTCTTCCACGAACCCACGGTAATCGCCAATGCGCTTCAGGACGATGACATCGTTCGCAACGAGGTATTTGGCCCGGTCGTCTCCATCACGCCGGTGGACGACATGGAGCAGGCCGTCGCCTGGGCCAATGATTGTGAATTCGGGCTCGCCTCTTCGATCTTCTCGCGCGACATCAACGAGGCGCTGAGCATCGTGCCGCAACTGCGGTTCGGCGTCACATGGGTGAACACCCATTTCCCGATGACCGCCGAAATGCCGCACGCAGGCATGAAGCAGAGCGGATATGGATCGGACGGCTCGATCTTCTCCATCGAGGATTACACCATCCCCCGCCATGTGATGATCAAATTCGCGAATGAGGAACAGGGCTGATCCAGCCCCCTTCCCGCACCATCAGGCATCAGACAGGAGACCAGAACCATGAGCTTAACGGTTGAACAGGCGAAAGAAATTCTGCGCGAACGCTATGATTTCTTCACCGACAATATCAACGCCGGGAACATCAACGCGGCCGTGACGGAATATTATACGCCAAACGCCTATGCCACCGGCCACGAAGCCCCGCTGATGCAGGGATATGAGGCCATGATCGGCATGTTCACGGAAATCGCCGCAGAATTCAAGGAAATGAAGATTCACCTGATCGACACTCGGGTGGCCGGCGATGACTGCATCTACAGCCTGGTGACCGCAACCAGCAAACTCGCCGCCACCGGCGAAGACGCGGCGATCAAGAGCCTTCTCGTTTTCCGCAAGCAGGACGACGGCCAATGGCTGTGCGACGCCGACATCTTCGCGATGGGCGGTTTCGCATAAGCCGGAGGGCGGGCACGGATGTATTAGGCCTACTCCACTATGCCATCCCGAGACATGCCATGGCACGAACCTCCCTCCCGCGTGCCAAGCGCATATCTCTGCCCGCCCTCTCCTCCCCGCGCCGAGTTGCCCTATAGTCAGGCGTCCGTTCGGATTGAGGCACCTATTATCGAATGAGAGAAAATGCCGATGAAGAGTGACCGGGCTTCGCAAAATGAAATGCGAAATGTGAATACGCCAGGCATATTGCTGGCCATTCTTTATATCAGCGTGATCGGACCGGCAGTTTTCATCGTGCAGCCCGGTTTTGTCCATGGCCTCATCGCCGGCTATCACTTCAACGATCAGGAAGCTGGCTATATTGCATCGGCGGAAATGTGGGGCATCGCCGTAACGACCCTGGTGATGGGTTTCGTTCTGCATCGCTTCAACTGGCGCACGATGATGGCACTGGCGGCACTCGTGATTGCCGCCGCGAATTTCCTCAATGGAACCATCACGCCCATTCAGCACTCCCTTCCGCTATCCCTGATCGTCCGGGGGCTGGCTGGTCTCGGCTCTGGCGTCTTCGTATCGCTCAGCTTCACCCTGATCGGCCTTACCAGCAAGCCTCAACGCAACTTCGGCCTGCTGGTTATAGCGGTGCTCTGCTTTGGTGCCTTCGGCCTGTTCGTCATGCCGAGCGCGCTGTCTCTGATCGGCATGAACGGCGTCGTCATTTTTTTCGGCCTTTTATCGCTCAGCGCGCTTCCTCTCCTGCGCCTTCTTCCCACTTCCGCTGATGAGGTCATCGATATAGACCCAGATGCGGTCGAGGTTCCCCGCATATATGCTGCCCTCATGGTGGCCGTGATGGCTGTCTTCTTCATCGGACAAACGTCGGTCTGGGCCTATCTCTATCTGATCGGCCTCAACGGCGGCGTCAGTGAACAGGGGGTAGCCAACGGGTTGTCGGCAAGCAGCTTTTCCGGCATTTTCGGCGCGATGTTCGCCACGCTGATTGGCCTGAGATTTGGCAGAATTGCGCCAACGGCCGTCGCCGTGGCAGGAAGCATCATTTCACTCGCCTTTCTTTTCGGCCAGTTTTCGTCACTGGTCTTTACACTGGCTGCGGGCGCCTATTGCCTGTTCTGGAACTTCATGCATCCGCTGCTGCTCTCCTTCCTCTCGAAGATCGACAAGACCGGCGGCATTCTCGCCCATGGCATAGCCGCACAGATGCTGGGCACCGCGGCGGGGCCCGCTTTGGCGGCGCTGATCGTTACGCATAATGATTATTCACGCGTCCTCTGGCTGGGCATCTGCCTTTATGCATTAACGCTCGTCATGGTCCTACCGCTGCTGCTTCATTTGCATCACAACGGCAGCAGACGGCTCCACTGACTCGGGATGAAGCTTGACATCCAATGAAAATCTTCCAAGTCCCAGAGATATACAAAACCGGAAGCGAACAGCTTCTGCCGGCAGATGCCTCCGGATCTGAGGATTGATATGAAGACAACAGAAAAGTCGTCCCCCAAGAAAAAGAAGGTTGCGGAAGAGGACGCCGCAAAACATCTTGAGAGGCAACTGCGTGAAGGCATTCACGGCGGCAAATATGTACCGGGGCAACGGCTGGTCGAGATCGACCTCATAACCGAATTCGGGGCATCCCAGCGCCAGGTCCGGTCGGCATTACAACGGCTGGAAGTCGAAGGTCTCGTCACTATCGAGAAGAACCGTGGCGCCGCCGTGCGCAAGCTGACACCACAGGATGTATCCTGCATTTTCGATGTGCTTGACAGCCTCACCTCACTCGCCATCCGGCGCGCGACCGAAAGTGCCAAGGAGCCGAAGATCAAATCGATTCTACAGCAGAATCTGAACGAAGCGAAGGCTTTCGCGAAGGCCGCTGCCAATGAACGGCGAGTTATCAAATATAGCGAGGAGAATATCCGCTTCTGGGATTCGATCGCTTCCGTGGTCCACAATCCATTTCTTTGGGAAACGCGCAGCCGGCTGCAATCTCTGATCTTCTGCTACCCGACGCAGACCATGACCCTCAACTCCGATCCCTATAAGTGGATTGCCTATCACGAGGAAATTCTGGTGGCGATTCTCGATCAGAATTTATCTGAAGCACTCCGATTGATGGCCGCTTCTTCGGCTGAAATCAGGATCGCCTATAATCTCTGATCGTCCTTGGTCGGCAAGCCAAGCAACTATCTCACCCGCCTGGGAGGACCTGTGGGTCGCGTATGCTCCCGGAGAACGGACTCGCAAGCCCGAACTCCGGGAAGGAGACAGGCCGTTTCAGGCGGTGAGTTTTTCTCGCACGCGCTGCGAGAGATATTCACACAGATGATCCCAATAGGGGGCATATTGCCCCTCTCCCGCCCTTCCTGTTTTCCGGCCCTCCTGCAACAATTCCAGAATGCCGATATCCTGAACATTTACCTGATCCAGCACGGCATCGAACTCGTCGCGGAACTCCCTCCATTCCTCCGTCATCATGACCTCGCCCACCACAAAGCCAGCCAGTAGCTCCCGCGTTTTACCAGGGGCAAGCGGTGACAGGCTGATCGACTGGAACCAGCTGGGAGTTATCATCAGCAGGGTGTTAGGGAAGATGTAGATCAGATCCAGAGCATAATCGAAACGATCCTCTCGCTCCGGGAACATGTCGGGTACCATATCCATTTCTTCCCTCACCCGGTCGAAATGAGGCATGATGAACCCGAAAATATCCTTGGACAGATACGTATAGTCGAGGTCCCGGAACATCATATCCGGAGCGCCGAGCTGGCGATGCACCCACGGCACATGATAGGTATCGAGGAAATTCTCGCAGGCCAGCTTCCAATTAGCGGCCACCTCATAGGAACTCGTGTTCGTCATCCTCATCAGCGATCGGTCGAAGCTCTTCCAGCGCGCCTCGAGTGGCTGAATAAAGCTCTCAAACGGCTCGGCGTCGCCCGACAGGTTGACGAAGATCAGGTCGCTCCACACCGCGGAGCGCACCGGGATAAGGCCGAGCTTGTCCCGCATCGCCTCTTCCGGGCGCGATCCATTGGTACCATCCCAATAAGGCGTGATCGCCAGAGTGCCATCGAGCTTATAGGCCCATTTGTGATAGGGGCAGCTTAAAATGCCGGGGCCACATTTCGCGGCGCTGTCACCCGACACCAGCTTAACGCCGCGATGACGGCAGATATTGTAGAAGACGCGGACCTCTCCCTGCTTGTCCTTGGTGACAAGCAGGGGTTCACCCGCAAATTCAACCGGCAATACCTCATTGGAAGAGCCCAGTTGATGGACAGTCCCGATGCTGATCCAGCCTTCCCGGAAGCAATGCTGGATCTCCCGATCGAAAAATTCCTGATCGGTATAGGCGCTCGATGGCAGGCAAGTGGCGTCGGCCATGAAGGCCGGAGGCTCCGGCAACCGGCCCGAAACGGCCTTGCCGGCCATGTTGTGGATCGATTCTGCTTCGCTCATCATTTCCTCCAAAAATTCGGGTCATCTCCCGTATAGGATCAAGCTACTGCGCGACGCGCAGTCGGGAACCGTCAGAGAAGCGGTTGAAACGGAACGGCTTGGGGTCAAGTTCGGGTGTCCCGCCGGTCATTATCGCCGCCATCATCTTTCCCAATGCGGGAGACCAGGTCATCCCGTAGGAACAGCCGGTCAGAAGATGGAAACCCGGCAAGGCCTCGACCGGAGAGGCGATGGGCATGTTGTCGGGCGTTATGGTTATCGGCCCGGCCCAATGCTCAACCATCGATGTGCCAGCAAAGGCCGGGAATGCGGCACTCAGTTCCTCGAACGCGGTTTGCCCTACCGTCTCGTCAATCACGGGGTCAATGATCCGCTCCCGCTCGAACGGAGACACCTCGTCCAAGCGCCAGCGCCTCGGTCGTCGCCAGTCACGACGGCAATCTTCATTCAGAGACAGGCTGACATTGCGCCCCTCCGCCTTGAGAGCCGGGACGAATTCGAAGAACAGTCTGATGCTATCGCGCGTCAATGGCGCCTTCTGGCCTACAAGGCGTCCGACCGAATAGGCCCCGTCCGGTTGCCGCCGCCACGCCCATTCGTGACTGCCTCCGGCGCCGACCGGTCCGTTCGGAACCGTTCCCGTACGCCCCATGGATGTCATCACATAAAGTTGCGGTACACTAAGACCGAAATTGCCGCAAAAAAGGCGCGACCACATATTCCCGGCGAACAGAACAGTGTCCGCCTTCACGACCCCCTGCTCCGTAATAACCCCGGTCACCCGGCCACCGCCGACATCAAGCCCGCGAACCGCACACCGCGTGTGGATACTGACACCCAGTTTCTGCGCGGCGCGCGCAACCGCGACTGCCGCCAGACGTGGTTCGGCGCTGCCATCGCTCGGCGAGAAAATGCCGCCCGCGCAATGGCCGGAAAATCCGGGAAAGCGCGCCTGCACGGCCGCCGCCGTCAGCATGTCCGCATCCGCAAGGGCGGGATCGTCCACCGACCCGATCCAGGACCGGAAATACTCCGCCTCATCCCCGTCGCCGGCAAGGAAAACCAGGCCATGACGACGATAGCCCAGTTCGCCGATCTCATCCTGCAACTGCGCCCACAGCGCCTTGCTCTGCGCGCACAATTCCATCTTCACGGGATCGAGCAGCAGATTGGAAACCCAGCCGAACGCCCGGCCGGAGGCCTCTCCCGCGATTTGCCCCTTTTCCATAAGGGCGACGCGGGCGCCGGCCTTGGCCAGCCAATATGCTGTCATCACACCGTTCAGCCCGCCGCCGATAACAGCAATATCCACCCGTCCCGGCAGGACAGCATTGCCCGCCACGCAGCCGACTCTCAAAGGCCCGTCAGCGGTATTGATCGGTTCGGGAAGCTCTATAGTCACGATCTGAACCAGCCCACAGCAATTCTGATCCGGCCATTCCCGGCCAACCGGCACCGGCCGGGTCGATCAGACATGGAATTCAAAAGGCGTTCCATCCGAAAAACGTTCTACCCGATAGGGCGAAACATCGAATTTGGGGGTTTGCCCGGTAATCATATCGGCGATGGCTTCGCCCGCTGCCGGACCCAGAGTCAGGCCGTAAAGCATGCCGCCTGTCAGATACAGCCCAGGCACCGCCTTCACCGGGGAAACCACGCCCAGATTATCCACCGTCGTCATCAGCGAGCCTGCAAAATGTTCGCGCACGTGCAGATCACGAAAGCCGGGAATCTGTTCGGCCAATTCAGTTAGCGCCCTGCGGGTGGTCAATCCCCGCTTCTCCGGTTGAAAAATGCGATGCTTTTCAAACTCGGTAGGTTTGCCCTTTCCGGCTGTCTTGCCGGCCCTGCGTTCAAGGCTGAAAGTCCGCCAGTTGAAAACCGGCGTGTTTTCCTGTTCCAGTGCCGACATGACCGGCAAGAGTTGCCTGAGATATTTCAGCGCAGCCGGTACGATCGGCACCACGCCCGCAGCAGCACCGATCATGAAGCCGCCATCTGGTTCTCGACGATAATAGCCCCGGGCCGTGCCGCCGCAAAGCCTTGGCCCGTCGGCGATGGGATCGACGCTGACTTCCTCGGCGAAGATCATGAGCTGAGGCACATATATGCCCAGTTGCTTCGCCAGCATCGGCGACCATAGGCCGCCAGCGACAACGACGAAATCGGCCCTGATCGTTCCTCTCTCGGTCTCGACACCGCAAACGCGTCCACCTTCGCGCAGGATCGAGCGGACAGCACAATTCTGTAGCAGGCGCACGCCCTTCTCCCGCGCGGCCTCGGCAACTGCCGGAGCGGCAAGCTTCGGCTCGACGGAAGCACCGGTCGGCTGGTGCAAGGCTCCGATCCAGCGCGTGCCGACGCCGGGGTCCAGAGCCGCGACTTCGGCCCCGCTGATGATGCTCGCATCGACCCCTGGCTCCGCCTGAACCGATTCCAGCCATCCGCGGGCTTCTGCCAGACCTTTCTCATCATCAAACAAGGTCAGCAGGCCGTCGCCATTATAGCCGAGCTCCCGCCCGACGCGTTTCGGCATCTCGTGCCACAATCGTATCGAGCGCATTGTCATCGGTAGTTTGACGCCCGAGCGGAATTCATAATCGAGCCGCCCCGCGGCGCGCCCGGAGGCCTCTCCGCCGACCACACCCTTTTCGCATATGGCAACGCTCAGTCCCCGCTCGGCGAGTTCCAGCGCCGTGCAGCTTCCCATGATGCCGCCGCCCACGATCACGACGTCGACCTTTGCCGGAATTTCCCGATCACCCTCTATCGGCCGTGCACGGGATGTACCGGGTACGAATGCTCCACCGGAGAATTTCATTTTAGTCCTTCCCTAAACTGCATCGCTTCATTCGCCATTCGCGGGTCGCGCCCGGCGCTTCCGAACCTGACGGCATAATCGGGGCACGGCGCGGCCTGACGCGAAGCCTGCACCTGCCTCGTCACACAACATAATCCCTGAGATTGATCTCATTCTCTCCCGGTGTCGTCGCCCGTTCCAGAGGGCTGGACAAAGACATTGTCGCATCGATGCCGAGATAGCCGGTATATTCGTAATTCTCGCCCGGCAGCCCCCCGAGATCCGGATAGCTATATACCCGCTTGTCGAGTGCTCCACGGGTCAGGAACGACCACCAGACCTGCTTCAGATCCTGTATATCGATGTCCTTGTCGACGACGATGCACATCCGATTATATTGCGGCTTCGACCGGAAAACCGCATCGATCACGTCGCGCGCATGATCTTCATACTGCTTGTCTATCCGAACGATGCAGGCATTGGGAGCGGCACTGATGGTGACATCCAGAACGCTGGGCAACGCGGATTTCAGGCCACGTTCGATCCGCGCCCCCCACGATACGGCGAGCAACGCAAGATCCTCTCTCGAACCGCAGAGCAATCCTTCGAAAAAGGCATCACCACGCCAGCTTACATCCAGAATATCAAGAATATATGCCCCATTGTTCACATCGCAATAATAGCCCTGATATTCACCGAACGGGCCGTCCTGCGTCCGCTCATTGGGCCTGATTTTCGCTTCTATGACAATTTCGGTCGCGGCCGGGATCATGAAGCTGAGACACCGGCTGGGACGCATGTCGATCGTACCGCCGGCAATGTGCGCGGCCAGTTGAAGTTCGTCCTCCTCCGGCGCGAGCGACGCCACAGCCGCCAGGAATACCGGCGGAGGCGCGCCGATGAGAATGGCGACCTCCAGAGCCTCGCCGCGCTTTTCGGCCTTGGCCTGATATTTGGCCAGATCGTGTGGCGCATCGATGCAACAGGCCATGTTCAGGTCGTCACCCGCCATCATGCAGCGGGAAAAGGACAGGTTCGGCACCCCGGTTTCCGGGTCCATGGCCAGGAACACGCCGGTCGTGATATAGGGTGCAGCATCCTTTTCGCGGTAGTGGATATGGGGAAGATCGCTGATCTTCCCCGACTGCATGTCGGCGGGCATCGGAACTTCACGGCTGTAATCGGTGCAGGACGCCGCGGTTTCGAGCCGCTCGTTCCAGCGCGTATTCAGACCGGCCTCATCCGTGCCCAGAATCTCCGCCATGCGGGGCAGGCTGCCATAGACATTAGCGATCACCGGGAAATCACTGCCCCTCACATTCTTGAACAGGATCGGCCGGTCGCTCTCCTTTTGCGAACGGCTGATGACCGCGGCCAGTTCGAAGCGCGGATCCACTTCCCGTTCAACGACATTGACCTCGCCACGTTCAAGCAGGGCCGAAACATAAGTGCGCAGATCATCGGTAATTCTGGTCATAGCATTCGCCTTCCGACTGATCAGGCCGCCGGGCCATCCTGACTGAGCAGTCCCTCAATGAAGCCGAGTGCTTCAGGGGTATAGGGCGGCCGCATAGGCTGGAGAGCGGCTTCCAGATCGGTCTGATAGAAAACCGGCTTCGCATGGCTGAAATTGCGGAAGCCATCAATGCCCTTATAAGCCCCCATGCCGCTGGCGCCCACACCACCATAGGGTATCTCGTCGCGCATACCCTGAGCCAGAACGTCGTTGATCGCGATGTTCCCGGACCGTGTCCGCTCAATAACCAGGCTCGTTTCCGCTTCGTCATTGCCGAAATAATAAACGGCCAAAGGATTGGGCTGATCGTTGACATAACGGATCGCCTCTCCGATCTCGCCATAGGGCTTGATCGGCAGCACCGGCCCGAAAATCTCTTCCTGCATCACCTTCATGTCATCGTTCACATTGGTGACTATGCTGAGCGGCAATTTCCGCAGCGCGGCATCACCAAAGTCCTCTCTCGCCGGATTGGCTTCGACCAGTTGCGCGCCGCGCGCCTTTGCATCCTTCAGCAATTCGAGAATGCGAAGATAATGCTGCTCGTTGATCATCGAGGTATAATCGCCGTTGCCCGCCATGGACGGGTAAAGCTGCGCCGCAGCCTTCAGGCAGGCCTCGACAAAGGGTTTAACCTTGGCTTCGGGTACATAGACATAATCTGGCGAAATGCAGATCTGGCCGCTGTTGAGCAGCTTGCCGTGCACGATCCGCAACGCGGCCAGCTCAATATCAGCGCCCTCGCCGATGATGACAGGCGACTTGCCGCCAAGTTCCAGCGTCACCGGAACAAGATTTTCGGCGGCTGCCTTCATCACCAGCTTCGCCGTTCGGATGGAACCGGTGAACATGAGATGATCGAAAGGCAGACCGCTGAACGCGGCGCTGACATCCGCGCCGCCCGTGAAAACCGCCACTTCGGTTTCATCGAAAAACTGCGCCACCATCTCGGCCAGCAGCTCGGCACTGGCCGGGGCGAATTCCGAAGGTTTGATCATTGCGCTGTTGCCCGCGGCAAAAATGCCGGCGAGCGGAGACACGCTCAGCATGAACGGAGCGTTCCAGGGCGCGATGACGCCGACGGTTCCAAGCGGTTGGTAATGGATTTCGGCGCGGGCGCCCGGGCCCGCCGTGCCCGGCACCAGCGGCCGTTCTTCCGGCTTCACCCATTCATCAATCCCGGCCAGCGCACCCCCCAGTGCGCCCACGCCGGAAAGAACCTCCGCAGCCTTGGAAAGAAACACCGGACGGGTACCGAAATCGCTCTGCGCGGCCTCAACAATCCTGTCCTGAAAGCTGGTGAGCATGCCGATCGCGCGCCGAAGCCTGTCCTTCCGGGCAGAGATGTCAGGAGCGCCGCCTTCGCGAAAGGCACGCTTCTGCTTTTCAAGGATTTCCAGCATTCGTCCGCTGCCGAGCAAAGTCATTACAATTCTCCAAGAACCATCTGCGCCACCCCATGAAGGCGCCTGATTTTTTACGCATAATATATTGCATAATAACATGCAACTTGGGAATTGATATTCCCGGAAAAACTTGCCGCCCGATCGGCAACACAGACAGCAACCCTGCCCGCAGGCTCCGACAGCGACCAAAAGCCAAAGGCGGCGCCCTGCCTAAGCTGGCAGGCGCCGCCCTCGTTTCATCCCGGCAATGCCGTTTCCGGCGCGTCCCTCCCGGCACAACCCCGCCGGAATATCCGCTCACCGGACACTGGGTCAGGCCGAGGATGAAGATGCATTGCCTTACGGCTCAGAACGACATTTCAAGGGTCGCTCCATAGGTCCGGGGCTTGCCCGGGTTCAGCAGGCCGCTGCCGGTGGCCGATATGTTGTAGCCATCGACATAATATTGCTTGCTGGCGATATTCTGGACCCAGCCCGAGAGCTTGATGGCGTCCGAAATTTCATATCCGAGACGCGCATTGACCAGCCAGTAGCCCCCTTGCGAGTTGAAATCCAAATTCTCGTAATTGAAGAATGTTCTCGACGTATAGCGGGCATCGACCTGCGGGGTCAGCGTCCGGCCGAGAATATCCAGATCATAACGGGCCATCAGGTAGATGGACGATTTGGGAGCGCCGGTCAGCCGGTTACCGGTGCAGTTGATCGGCGTGGTTCCCGCACCGACCAGAAGGTCAGGCCCACCATATTCGACATTACACCCAGGGAAGGAGGTATATTTCGTGTCCAGCAGGGACGCCCCCGCCTGCAACGTCATCCCCCTGACCGGATGGGCCGTGGCATCGATCTCCAGGCCGTAGACACGCGCCTGTGCATTGGAGAGGATCGTGCGCCCGTTGTTGAAATAGGTTTCCTGCTTGTCCTTGTAATCATAATAGAAGGCAGCGGCATTCAGGATCAGCCTGTTGTCGAACCATTCCGATTTCACACCCAGCTCATAGGCATCGACCGTTTCGGGCTTCACGAAATTCATCGCGTCCACGCTGGCTGCGCCCAGATTGAACACGCCGCCTTTGAAACCACGGCTGTAGCTCGCATAGAGCAACGCATCATCGAGCTTGTAGCTCAGCACGGCACGTCCGCTGAACCGACCCCAGGACTTCGACCCTGCAAAACTCAGGGGATCGACGAGATCGCTCCGGTTGATGTCGATATAGTCCATGCCGTTGACTGCGGACGCCCCGCCGGTGGCGAAATCGATTTCACGCTTGTCATGGCTCCAGCGCAACCCGAGCGCCAACGCCAGCTTGTCGGTGAAGTGATAGGTGCTCTCGCCAAACAGCGATACCGCCTTGCTCTTCTGGTCGTAGAAAGTGGCATAGTTCGGCCCATAGACCGCCACTTCCGCCTTGATGCTTTCATCGAAATAATAGGCGCCGACAACCCAGTCCAGCGGACCGCTGGTCGTTGAAGTCAGCCGCAGCTCCTGCGTGAACTGGTGGGTATGGTTGGTGTCCCACTGGTTCGTCAGATTGGGAGCGGCATCGTCTACATCCTGCAGGACATGGTCCTTGACATCATAATAGCTGGTGACGGAAGTGACACTGAAAGCACCAAGTCCATATTCAACCTTCAACGAACCACCCAGCATCTTCACCACTTCCTCGGCGGTTTTGCCGAAGCTGGTGCTCAAATGATAGGCATTGCCATCCGGCTGGACCACACCCTGGCCGGGAACGTCAAATCCGTAAGGACCGAACACGGATGCGCAGCCCGGTGCGGTGCCCGGCCTCGGGTTGGCGCAATAGCCGTCCATCGTCTCGTTGGTGTAATCGATCCGCTTGTAGAACGCGCCGTCGCTGGAGGCCTTGGCATAGTTTACGGTAGGCTCGATCGACAGATTGTCGACCGGCTCCCAGCGTAACTGAAGCCGCAGCGCCTTAGAATCGAGCTTGCCCATATGCCCACCATCGGTCAGGTTCCGATAGATGCCGTTGCGCGATTCATTCTTGAACGAGACCCGCGCAGCCATTGTGCTGCTGATGTCAAAGCTTGCGCCGCCCTCCACATTGGTGGCGCCGTAATTGCCAACGTCGACCTTGATGTCCGCGGATTCACCGCCGCCGACCCGAGGCGCCTTCGGAATGAAGCGGATCGCGCCGCCCGTCGTGTTCTGGCCATAGAGCGTTCCCTGGGGGCCCTTCAACACCTCGACACGCGCCAGATCATAGGCCGCGATATTCGACATGAGTTGGGACGACAGATAGACCTCGTCGAAATAGACACCGACCGCGCTGGCAATACCCGCGCTTGTGGTGGTGGTGCCGATGCCGCGGATGAAGATATTGCTCCCGCCGACCACCTTGTCGCCCTTCCACACCAGGCCGGGCGTAATGGCCGCAATATCCTTGCCGGACCGGACATTCGCCGATTCCAGCTGATCGCTGCCGAACGCATTCAATGAAACAGGAACATCCTGAGCAGTTTCCTCGCGCTTACGCGCCGTCACGACAATAGCATCCGACTGCGCCGCACTCGCACCATCTGCGGCGAAAGCGGCGGGCGCCAGCGTCGATGTTGCGACGCATGACAAAAGCGCCGCAACAACCCGGCGCTTGGCAAAATGATTCTGCATAAAAACCCCTTTCTGGAAACCTGGATTCCTCCTTGAGCCATTATTTTATTTGGTTGGCCGTATATTCATATATGCTCCCGTACGGAAATCAAGCAACTAATTATGCAACATATATGAGCATATTATCTGGCATATTGTGCAAAGCGAAGCCGGTCATTATAGCTTTGAACAAGGGGCGGACGTCTCTCACACGATGAAGCAGGCCACGGCGCCTGAACCACCGGGCGAGTGTCGTTCGTCATCGATAACAGGATGAGAAGGAGTCTTCGCGGCATGGGAGATCATGAGGCCAATCTGCATGCGATATTCATTGCCGCGATACTGATCGCCATAGGCCCGCTGATCGGCTTCCTGACAGCGCGCAGCCAGCGTTCCGGCGAAGGGCACGAAGAGAGCGAACTCCGCTTTCCCCCGCTGGTAACAGGCCTGAGCGCGGCCTCGGCAGGCAACAGCGCCTTCATTCTCATCGGCGCGGTCGGCCTTGGATATACGATGGGATTGAGCGCGCTGTGGATCCCGCTGGGATACTGGGTTGGCGACATAATATTCTGGTATCTGATCGCTCACCGGCTTGTTCGCCGTGTCCAAGACACCGGCGTGGACACGATCAGCGAACTGATCGCTCATCAGACGACCGATCGGTCTTCCCTGCCGCTGAGGGTTGCCGCCCTCGTCACGATTCTGGCGGTCGGTCTGTTCTGCACCGCCCAGTTCCTTGCCATAGGCAAGGTTTCCTCCGAATTTCTGGGTCTGCCATTCGAGGAAACGGTCGGCGGAGCGGTGTTAATCGGGCTCATGTCCGTATGCCTTGGCGGGCTCGGGTCATCCATGCTGGTCAATGTCTATCAGTCGCTGCTGATGCTGGTATCGGCGCTCCTGCTGCTTTTCTTCGTCGGCGGCAGCTTGTTGACGGTTGGGCCGCCTATCCTGTCAACCACGGGAACCGGGCCGCACGCACATTTGCTCGACCCCTTTTACGGCTTCACGTCCGTGACCCTGCCGTTGCTGATCGGCGCCTTCATGCTGTCTGGACTGCTTTATACGACCTGCAGTCCTCATGTCCTGTCACGCATTACAAAGGGCCGCGTGGATGAAATTCCCCGGCTGCGCTGGATCTACATGGGCTTCACCCAGTCGCTCTGGCAGTTGATGATCCTGACCGGGGTGGCGCTCGCGCTGCTCGGAACCATGGCATCGGACCCCGACAGCGCAGGCATCATCTATGCGCAATCGATCATGCCGACGGCCGTGCTCGGCCTGTTTTTCGCCGGCATCGTCGCGGCGTCCCTGTCCACCGCTGAGGCCCAGATTCTGGTTATCGCCAACTCGCTTGCCATGGACCTGGCGCCGGATGCCTTCAACAGGTTAAGCGCCAAGGCCAAAAAGGGCCTGTTGGTCACCCTCCGGTTCGTGGTCGCCCTTTGCATCTATATTGCGCTCAGGACAGTGGACCTCGACATGGTGTCGTCGCTCGTCATCCAGTCCGGGACGATTTTGTTCGCCGCATTCGGCATTCCTGCGGCGATCTTCATTTTCAGACTTTCGGCCGGAGGCGTCCTGATGGCGCTCATCATTATCGCGGGTGCGGGCGTGACCTTCTTCACCCGCATGACAACCAACTGGCCGCCAGCTCATGAGATTTTTCCCGGTCTGGCCGCGGCAGGTCTCGTTTTCGCAATCGGGACACTCCTGAACCGTTCAAAAGCAAATTTGAGGGGATGAACAATGAACTTCGCCAAGCTGAATCGCCGCACCGTGATTACAGGTACCTTGGGCATGCTTACCCTGGCATCATCCCGCGCCGCCCTGGCCGCGGCGCCCCAGACTATGGCGGCCGCCGGGCTCCCTGATCCGCGCCTTCTCAAACCGCTCCTCCTGTCCGAAGCGATGCTGACCCGGATCGTCGCCAGCGTCCGGCCATTTCGGAAAGCCGGCCCGAGGCTCGAAAGTGAAACCATCAACGACAAGAAAATCATCCATTGCTATGGGCATGGCGGCTGCGGATGGTCCTTGTCCTGGGGATATGCCGATCAAGTCACCCAGCTCATCCGGGGGTCTCCGCCCGCATCGGTCGCCGTGGTCGGAGCAGGCGCGATCGGCCTGACGACAGCCACTGCGCTGCGCCGGGCAGGCATTCCCACTACCATCTACGCACGCGAACTCCCCCTTGAATCGAGATCTGCCGGCGCGACCGGCACTTGGTCAGCCGACAGCAGGATCGCGACGGTTACCGGCAGCGCACCTGATCTGGCTCGAAAGATCGAAGATATAGCCCGCGCCTCCTATCGCCATCATCAGCAATATTTGGGCCTTGCCGACTATCCCGTCGAATTCACGCCTCGCTTCTTCGTTCCCTCCCCGCAGGACCGCCCGCACAATGAGGCAAGCGGCGACTTTCTCTCGATCAGCGACCGGCTTGAAGGAATGACGCCGCCCATGGCGGCAATACCGGCCGGCGCCCACCCCTTCCCCACCAATGCACCCGTTCTGGGCGGCCTTTCGATGTCCTTCAACCTGTCGGAATATGCTCATCGCATAATGGAAGATTTCCTGCTGATGGGCGGTTCCATGCGCCGCGCCGAATTCCACAGCCCGGCCGAGGTGGCCGCGCTGCCCGAAACCGTCATCGTCAATTGCACCGGCTACGGCGCCAGGGATTTGTGGAAGGACGAGAGCCTTATTCCGGTTCGCGGTCAGATCGCGCGCCTCGCCACCCAAAGCGACCGGCTTTATGGGGTGGTGCACAATAGTGTCATGGCCCTGTCGCGCCGTGACGGACTGATTATACAATATGCCGGGTCCGATGAGAATTTCGGCATGGGTATCGCCGACGAAAGCCCCGACCGGGGGGAATTCCTCATGGCGCTCAACCGCATCAGGCCAATGTTCGACTGGAAAACCCAGTCACCGGCCTGACCAGCCCTAGCCCAGCGCCCCGCACCTTCCATGGAAAACCTCGCCGGTTAAGGCGAGGTTTTTTATTCGGCATGTCCGGTTTCACCCTGCTCCGGTAGCATCAGGGAAACCGGAACGCTCGCTCAGGCGGGGTGCACCATATTGCCCAGATATTGCATGTCATCCCCGACAAGGACGTTCAATATCGCGGCCTTGCCATTGCGGTTCGCGTCAAAGGCACGGGCTAGCGCGGGGCCGACCTCGGCCGGGTCGCTCACCTTTTCGCCATATCCACCCACCAGTTCGGCCAGTTTCTCATAGTCCACGCTGGGATCGAGATCGCAACCGAACAAATTGCCGGTGGACAGGGCCACGCCTTCCGGGCTGACTTCCTCGAGCGCCATTTTCATCGCCCGATAGCAACTGTTGTTGACGATGATGATGGTGATCGGCGCCCCATATTCCTGGCAATAGCTGAGCGCGGGCAGAGGAGCGTTATAGTTGAACGTCCCGTCGCCCATGATCGCGATCACCTGCTTGTCAGGCTCGGCCACCTTTACGCCGAGCGCCGCCCCAAGGCCAGTGCCAAGGCCGCCGTTCATGGCGTTGACATACTGACCGGGGCCGAGCCGGTCCATCACATGCATGAGCGTGAAATTGGCAATGATGGTTTCATCGACGATCACAACATCATCCGACATCGTCTCGTTAAGCTGCTGACACAGCCAGCGCGTATCGATCGGCGTGCTGGAGGAAGCCGCCATCGCATCTGCCTGCCACAGGTCCCGCCGCGCTCGATTATGAGCGATCCGTTCCGGCAAGTGCGCCGACGGAGCCTTGGCCTCGCCTTGCTCTAATATCCGGCGCAATTCGGCCACACCCGCATCGGCCCGCCCTTGCAGGTTGATGTCCGCCGCTATCCCATAAAAAGGCACGCGCTCGCGCAACGGATCCTCACTGAGGACCGCAACCTTTGCATGGGGCGGATGCTCCTCCGTTTCCGGGAACCATGCCGGGCCGACAACATCGAGCACCAGCACAAAATCGGTCTCGGGCAGATAGGGATTGACGATAAAGCCGCCATGCAGATCATGGTCGCGCGGGAAATTCACATATTCGGGATGCTGCGATTCCACGACGATCGCTCCCGACAGTTCGGCCACGCGGACAAGGTCCTGCACCGCGGCCTGATCGCGCCCCAGACGTTCGACGACAATCAACGGCTTTTCGGCTGCCTTCAGCAAGGCCGCCACTTCCTGAACGCCTGCCGGATCAGGCCAGGCATTCATAGTATAGCTGCTCACCGGAAGGATGGGAGAATCGCTTTCCTTCGCCAGATATTCAAACGGCAGAGCCAGGAAAACGGGTCCTTCCGGAGCGGTCTTCGCCATCTGGCAAGCCCGCTGAACCGTGCCAGCCAGCAGCGTGCTGTGGTTCAACCCGAACGACGATTTCGTCGCCGGTTCCATATATCGGGCCGGGCCACCATAGTCGGCGAGATAGCGCCCCCAGTGGAAGCCGACCCACTTGTTGTCACCTTCACCGAAGGAAATGCTGTCGCCAGAGCAGAGCAGGATCGGCACCCGCTCCTGATAGGCGCCGCGCAGCCCCATGAGCATCCGCGACGCGCCGACCGATGAGTGGACGAGCGCGACAGCGAGCTTGCCGGTGGCCTTGGCATAGCCGATAGCCATGCCAATGGTGGTGTCTTCGTGACGGGCCAGCAAATAGTCTGGCCCGGGAATGCCCTCAACCTGCTGACGGGCAAGCGCCTCCCATAGGGGCGCCCATTCGGTGCCGGAGCAACCGAATATCTTTTCCACGCCCATGTTACGCAAAACCTGCAGGAAAACTTCCGCCCCGGATTGTGGCGCCACCATCTTCTAACTCTCCAACTACATCCTACCAGACCCGACATCGCCGCTAAAGGATGCACATCTTCCCATGCGCAAAGCCTTGGCGACACCTTAGCCGAACTGGCTCACGTCTGGCCTTTTCAAAATATAATGTCAATAAATTGTGCAATATTTTTTGCATTTTATTGGAGATGTCTCAACATGGCTATCCCGGCGCCGGAGACAAGCAATATGCGCGGATATTACGCACTCGCCCGTCATGCACCCACAGCCCAATTTGGCGGAGACTCAAGCCCCGGTTGAAAGCCCTCCCCCCCTCCGGGAAACCCGCGCAAGTAAAAGACCGTTCGGCCTCATCGTGCCAGAAGCAGATTACCGGACCTGTCAATAGATCCGGTCCATCCGGGCGGAACCAATGTTGTCGTGGACCATTCCTCGATGATGGCCGGCCCTTCGATTTTCTGCCCGGCAGGCAATCTGGCGCGCTCGAACACCGGGGTATCGACATAGTCGCCCCTTGCCCGGAAAAATGTTCGGCGCAGGGCTATCGGTTCCACCGCTTCGCCCTTTTCCACGCACGGAAATGCGGGCTTTGAAACCTTTCCGACAGAACGAACCCGCAGGACCACAACCTCGAGAGGAGCGCCCTGCTCTCCATGCCCGAACAAACGAAGATGGGTGGCAACAAAGCGCTGCGACAACGCTTCGAACAAGAGAGCAGGATCACCGATCCACTCCTGATCGACGGGGATGGTAATAGTATATTCCTGCCCGACAAATCGCATATCAACACGGAGGCTGACCGCAATATCGGCAGGCCCGAAGCCATGTTCTTCCAGTTGCCGGAGATTCTCTTCGGCAAGCTCGGCAAAACATGCCCCCATAAGCGCCGCAGCGGCCGGGTCAAATCTCCGCACTATCATGCGCGTGCTGTCCTCGCGATAATCGGACGTGGCGATACCCCAAGCCGAAAAGGCGGCCGCCGCATTGGGCGATACGACCATCCGAATGCCCAGTTCCTCGGCCACCGCCGTCGCGAAATAACCGCCGCCGCCGCCATAGGATAACAGGACGAAGTCACGCGGATCGACCCCACGCTTGACGGTAATGCCGCGGATGGCATTGACCATGTTGGTTTCGGCAATCCTGAGAATGCCGAGAGCCATTTCTTCGCGGGAGGTAATTGCAAGTTGCGCAGCGAGTCCATCAATCGCGCGCGCCGCGGCATTGATGTCCAGCCTGATCCTCGATCCGAGGAACCGCTCGGGATCCAGCGTGCCAAGGACGAGATGGCTGTCGGTTACGGTAGGCTGGGTCCCTCCAAGGCCGAAGCATGCCGGTCCGGGGGAGGAACCGGCACTGAGCGGACCGACGCGCAAGGCGCCCCGCTCATCCACCCAGCCAATGGTACCTCCGCCGACGGCGGCGGACTGAATGTCGATGGTCGGGCCGAGTACCGGCCGCCCCGCAATTCTCGCATGATTGCGTTCGACAAGGGCTCCGTCCTCGATCAGCGCCAGGTCAACCGTGGTGCCGCCGACATCCGAACAAATCACATTTTTGATACCGATCTCGGCTGCCAATACGCTTGCACCGATCACCCCGCCGGCCGGGCCGGACTCAAGCGTAGTGATCGGCCTGTCAGCCGCACGGGAGGCCGCCGATACACCGCCATTGGATTGCATCAGGGCAAGGGGACGAACATATCCCTCACCACGCAACCGGTCCGACAAGGCGTTTACATAGCGCCGGAAAGAAGGTTGCACATAGGCGTTGAGCACGGTTGTCGACGTGCGCTCAAACTCCCGCCATTCCATCACCAGTTCATGAGAAACCGACAGAACGATGTCCGGGTATCGCTGCCGGATACGGTGCGCCGCCGCGTTTTCATGGGCATTGTTCGAAAAACTGTGCAGAAAGCAGATCGCGATCGCCTCGCATCCCTCGGCGAGCAATAAATCGCACTCCCTGTCGACATCCTCGATCGACAACGGGGTGACCTCCTTGCCCGCTCCATCCATACGCCCACGAACTTCGCGCCTCAGGAAGCGCGGCACGAGCGGTACCGGCTCGCGATAATGCGGATTATATATTTCCGGGCGCCCGCCCCGTCCGATCTCCAATACATCCCGGAACCCCTCGGTCGTGAGCAAACCGACCTTCACGCCCCTTTCCTGCACGATGGTATTGAGAGCCACGGTGGTGCCATGGAAAATATTGACATCGGACAGCGACGGCGACAGCCGCGACAATCCCGTCAGAACCTCATCGACAATCCGTTCCGGCGTCGAAAGCTGCTTCTCCACGGCGATTTCGCCGGTGGCGCCATCAACGCGTACATAATCGACAAATGTTCCGCCCACGTCGATCGCAATGCGATTATGTGAGAATCCCGCTTCGCTGTTCATTACCATTCACCGCCTGATTTCTTCATGTCGGCAATCGGAGTGGAGTGGATCGCGTCGGGAAGATCGCATCCATGGCGCCGCCATCAGATGAACATCCGGCCCCGACCCACATATATTTCATCGCGCCGACGGTGCCCTGTCTTCCCCGCCATCATCTTCTTTCCACCTTCGGACCTTCCCGCTGTCGATGTCGAACAGATCAAGAATGCGTCCGACACTATGATTGACGAGATCGTCCAGCGAGCGAGGCTTTGCATAAAATGCGGGCACGGGCGGTGCGATGATCGCGTTCATTTCCGAAAGCTGGGTCAATGTCCGCAGATGGCCGGTATGCAGCGGCGTTTCGCGCACCATCAGAACCAGACGCCGCCGCTCCTTGAGCACAACATCGGCCGCGCGAGTAAGCAAGGTCGAGGTAATACCAGTCGCGATTTCGGAAGCGGTCCGAATGGAGCATGGGGCAACAACCATACCGGCGGTTCGCACCGAGCCGCTGGCAATGGAGGCACCGATATCGGCAATCGGGAACCAGTGCGTGGCCCGATCACGGATTTCCCTGATATCCATGCCCAGTTCTTCCTCGATTGTCCGCTGGCCGGCCTTGCTGACCACGAGAAACGTCTCTCGCCCCAGTTCAGCCAGGACCTCAAGCAGACGAACGCCATAAATCACTCCGGACGCACCGCTGATCCCGACAATGATGGGCAAGCTCATCCGCGCCTGGTCCTGGCTATGCATTCGTCATCATATACGGTGGTCATTCTGTTTCTCCGGTATAACCATAAAGCCGCGCTGCACATTCCGGCGTCAGTATCCCGTTACGGACATCCCTTGCGACTGCATTGCGGGAACGCTCCCCGGGCTTGCCCCAGCCACCGCCGCCGCCACTCTGCATGCTGATGACGTCGCCCACTTCAAACGGACCAAGCGC
Organism: Sphingomonadales bacterium; assembly: GCA_006226685.1. Lineage (GTDB taxonomy): Bacteria > Pseudomonadota > Alphaproteobacteria > Sphingomonadales > Sphingomonadaceae > Sphingobium. The sequence continues at coordinate 1,914 of SBGG01000001.1, read as the reverse complement.
GGCGCGCTGGCGCATGGTCACTTCATCGGGCATGCCGGGATTGATGACCACCTGCGGGGGAGCACCGTCCGTCCCCCCTTCTTCGCCGCGCCCCATGGGATCATCGACATTCTCGAACGCGGTGTGAACCATGATACCAGGCTCCAGCAGGCGATAGTCTCGGCGCACGCCGCTCCCCCCCAATTGCCTCCCATGGCCGATCGCATCGGTTCGCAACGCAAACCGCTCAATCCGGATGGGATACCGCATCTCGGCCAGCTCTACCGGCATGTTGGGCACATCCCCCATCACGGGAATGGCCATGGTCGGCCCGTCGCTCGCCATCCGCGCGCCATTACCGACATCCAGCGGATCGGCGACCACGAAGGGCGTGCCAAAGCGGGGATCGACGCGGGAAATCGTTGGCATGCACAACTGCCCCCCTCCCGCTACGGCTCTCTCAGGCAATATCCTGGCTAGAGCCCTCATTGTCAGTTCCCAGCACACATTGCTCAGATAGCCGTATGAATCCACCGGCGCGGGCCGCTGCGGACTGATGCACAGTCCCGGCTCGATATCAAAGACGATCGCCTTGAAATCGCCCTCATTGGCCGGCTCCTGCGGCGACAGGACTCCCTTGACGGCAGCGCGAATGACACTGTGCACGGCATATTCGGGGCAGTTTACCGGCCCAGGCCGACTTGGGCTGGTGCCATCAAAGGAAACCCTGATGGTATCCCCTTCAACCGCCAGGGCCAGTTGAACCGAGAAAGGTTCATCGGTGACGCCATCCCGATCGAGTTTCATGGACACCGTGTGAAGGCCGTCCGGCAGCTCGGCGATCCGCCGCCGGGTGAAAGCATCCGTCCGATCGATCACTTTCCTCATGGCTGCACTCAGGCCGTCGCACCCGAATTTCGCTGCGATGGCGCACATCCGTTCGATACCCTGCCGGCAGGCGGCGATCTGGGCATTGAGATCGCCCAGCACCATGTCGGGATAACGTGTGTTGCAGCGAATGATCCCGAACAGCGCCTCGTTCGGCTTGCCTGCATCAAACAGTTTCTCATGCGCGAAGCAAATGCCTTCCTGATAGACATCCACCGAATCCGGGCACCAGCCACCCGGAATTTTCCCGCCGATGTCCGCCCAGTGCGCCGTGATCGCCACGAAAGCCAACAAATGCCGGTCGACGAATACCGGCGCATATATCGACACATCGGAAATGTGATTGCCGGTCGAATAGGGATCATTGGCGATGAAGATGTCGCCATCACGAATGCCATCCAGACCGAACTTCTCTACCCCGGCCATGACCGTGCGCGTGAGAACGCCGACAAAGACGGTCATCCCCGGAGCATCTGCCCAGGACTCCCCTTCGGGCGACATGATCCCGACCCCGAAGTCCTGCACATCATAGAGCAACGGGTTGTGAGCCGTGCGCACGAGGGTGGAACTCATCTCCTCCGCCGCCACGACCACGGCGTTACGAACCAGCTCGACAGAAATGGCACTGATCCCAGTCATGAATTCCGCCGCAACCTCCCAGCCCGTTCCGATTCTACAGTGGTGGAACTGAGCCATCCTATGCGGCAAATTATTAATTGCAATATATTATGCATAATAACTTGACGGATAGACCAGGATTGCCATGCAAAGAGCCTTTGAGTGTCAAAAGAATCCTGTCCCGCCAGGGGTGAGGTGGTGCCGGTTTTCTGGACAGGGTGTTAGGGTCAGGACCCATTACTGACACCGTTGAGGCGCCCAAATGGCGATCCCATCGGGCCGAATTGCCCGCCGGTAAGGCTGGTTGCCTTTCCAGGGGCCATTGGGTTCGAGCGGGAAGCCATTTGGACGTCCCGCAGGGATTTGACCAAAATGGCCCGGCGCTGCGTCGAAAAGCCTGGAAATATCGACATATTCCTGCGCCTTTCC
>SBGG01000106.1 GCA_006226685.1 Sphingomonadales bacterium | reverse complement strand
CGCCGACACCACCGCGAGCATCGAACAGCGCATAGCAGAAGCAGATCAGGCCGCCGAAAAGCGGGATCGCGACAATTTCTCCAGCCGTTCCGCCGTACTGATCGAAGCGCTGAACAGCCTGTCCGTCGATGTGACGAAATTCCTTTCCACCGATGTCGGCGACACGAACTGGGCCGCCTATCTCAAGGGCGATCGGGGCGTGTTCACTCGCCGCGCGGTGCAGTTGCTCGGCAACCGGGAAGCGGGCGCCATCGCCCGCCTCTATGACGAGAACGAGATGTTTCGCGATAATGTCAATCGCTACATCCATGATTTCGAGGCGATGCTGCGTACCGTCCTCACCACCCGCGATGGCAGTTCGCTGGGCGTGACATTGCTCTCGTCCGACATAGGCAAGCTCTATGTCGCGCTGGCTCAGGCAATCGAACGCCTCAAGAACTGATTAAGTCGGCGGTGAGCCTTTCGGGCGCCTTGCCTCCAGCAGTCAATCGGCGAGCGCATACCGAAACGCCGCTTACGGATCGCTAGGCGGCGTGGATAAATTCCGATGGAGAGATGGTAGCGTCTCGGCATCTAAGATATATGCCCCTGCTCATGGCGAGTTCTGGACATATCGGTCGGAGGGTTTGGCGCTGGTTTATGACGCCTCCCACAACTACCACTCTCTGGAAGCGGACGGCGATGTCGCTTTGGATGGCGCCGCCGATCATGTTGTTTCCGCTGCTCCTGCCCCCTGATCTTGACACCTGTCGCGATCGGTGGCGCAAGCTAAAAGCCACCCCCAACCGACGCCCTGAAGCCAATTTTGCTCCCCCAGTGCAAACCGTCAGCTATTCCGGCGACCCATTTCAAGACATCAGACCGCACTCGTGGGAGAGCCACCCTATCACGGGAATGCCACGTCCAATCCAAGCATCCTGGCAAGCGTGAAGGTTACGAACAGCAGGACCAAAAGCAATAACACCAAGATCGCGGTTATCTTACCAACAGCGCTTAACACCTCGCCCTTTTTTGCCTTTTTATCCTGATCATAATGCCACTTGACGGAGAAAAACATCGCTGCGCCAAAAACGGCAAGCTTGAATGTTATGAAAACGACAGGAACCCAATCCATTTAATCCAATATATCCCTCATAATAGTAAGACATATCTATTGCATTTATCGCCGCACTACGACTTTACATTGTCATACGCCACGAAAGCGGCGATGAACATTGGACATAATGCCCCCTCGAATAGGGATTATAGCGATGGCATAGGCGGGCCCCATGGGTTCGATTGACGCCATGCGATGCTCCGCCACCACTGCAATATTGTCGTGGCAAAGCATCAGGTGTTTGGTCCCAGCATTTGATGGTGCGGATTTATGCTTTGCCGCCTTTTCCAGGCCGCCAGATGTTTCCTTCTGACTTGAAAATGCCCTAGGGCAGATCGACATTCAGAAGATGACGAGCCGAAAATGGTGATTTTGCGTGATCCGGAGCGGAGCGTACTCAAGGTACGCGAGCACCGGAAGCGCGCGAAAGCTCCATTTGCAGGCCGCCAGGGCTGAATGTCGATCCGCCCTAACCCTGCGGATGCAGGCGCGCGGCGATATCGATATCCCGCACGGTGATCCATCCCTGCTGATAATTAAGGTAGAACAGGCCGAAAAGCAGGATCGATAGCAGGGTCGCTCGCAAAATCAGCCGCCCCGGACGGAAATTGCTCGGCGCGCTCTCGGCCTGCCCTGACAGAATCTGCTCACCGGTTTCATCCGGCGTCCTGATCCCGACGGGCAGCATCAGGAACGCGCTCATCACCCAGAACAGCGCATAGATGGCGATGATGGACGTAATCTGCATCCGCCCACCCTTTCGCCCAGGGCGTCAGATGTCAATGATGAGTACGTCGACGACAGGCTTCTTCCCGGTCCAGCGGGTCGCTGCCCGGCGCACGGCAAGCCGTACCCGCTCACGCAGCACTTCGACATCGGCGTCACCACCGACGGCCGCTTCCGCCGCCTCTTCCCGTGCCTCGGCAAGAAAAGCCTCCCGGTCTTCCTCCAGAGGGACGCCCTGAAGACGCAATTCCGGCCTGCCGACCAGCTTGCCTTTACCGTCACGCGCAAAAGCAACGCTGATCTGGCCGTTGATCGACACCTTGCGCCGCTCATTCATCGTCGCGCCGTCGGCGGGAAGGATCACATCGCCATCCAGCACGAGCCGCCCGGTCGCCTCATGACCGACAATTGTCGGCCCATCAGGCGCCAGACGCACCACATCCCCGTTTTTTTGTACCAGCGCCTGTTCGATTCCGTGCGTCAGGCCGAGGCGGGCCTGCTCGGCCATATGGCGCAATTCGCCATGGACAGGCAGCAATATCTGCGGACGTATCCATTCATACATGGCAGCCAGTTCGGGACGTCCCGGATGGCCGGAAACATGGACATGGGCCTGCCGCTCGGTCACCATAAGGACGCCCTTGGCCGCAAGCGCGTTCTGCACCCGGCCAATCGCGATTTCATTGCCGGGAATTTCCTTCGATGAAAAAACGACGAGATCGCCTTCGCTCAGTTTGATCGGATGGGTATCTCCGGCGATACGAGCCAGCGCCGCACGCGCTTCGCCCTGCCCTCCGGTCGCGACGATCAGCACCTCGCGTCCCGGCAGGTCCATCGCCAGATCCCAGTCGATCACCGGCGGCAGGTCGCGCAAATATCCCCCGGTCTTAGCGACCGTAACGATCCGGTCCAGTGATCGTCCGGCCAGACACAGACGACGGCCGCATGCCTTCGCGACATCGCCCAGCGTCCGGATACGCGCGACATTGGAGGCAAAGGTCGTCACGACCACCCGCCCCTTCGCTTCCCGCACCACATCCATCAGGCCGTCGCGTACATCACCTTCCGACCCGCTGGCGTTCGGGTTGAACACGTTGGTACTGTCGCACACCAGCGCAAGCACCCCTTCATCGCCAATTTCGCTCAACTGAGCAGCGGTTGCGGGCTGACCGATCTGCGGATTGGCATCCAGCTTCCAGTCACCGGTATGGAAGATACGGCCATGCGGCGTCTCGATCAGCAGCGCATTACCCTCGGCAATCGAATGCGCGAGCGGCACATAACGAAAGCCGAACTCACCGAGGCGGAACTCGCCCCAATTCTCGATCACATTCAGTTCGACCTGATCGAGCAGCCCTTCCTCTTCCAGCTTGCCCGCGATCAAACCAGCGGTGAACGGCGTCGCATAGAGCGGCACGCCAAGATCCGCCGCCAGATAAGGCAGCGCACCAATATGGTCCTCATGCCCATGGGTCAGGACGATACCGAGCAGGTCCTCGCGCCGTTCCTCAATGAAGGACAGATCAGGCAGAACCAGTTCGATACCGGGATAATAAGGATCGGCGAATGTCACGCCGAGATCGACCATCACCCATTTTCCGCGACATCCGTACAAATTCACGTTCATGCCAATCTCACCCGACCCGCCAAGGGCCAGGAAGAGCAGCTCATCACCAGCAGTCATCAGTCGCGAACACTCCGTGCATAAATCATCGCCAGCCCGTCTATGGTCAAATCGGGAGCAATGATATCAAAAAGGTCTGTATGGCTGTCGAACAGCACCGCCAGGCCGCCGGTCGCGATCACCTTGACCGGGCGTCCGATCTGGACCCGCATACGCTGAACCAGCCCTTCCATCATCGCGACATAACCCCAGAACACGCCGATATGCATTGCTTCGGCGGTCGTGCGACCGATGACGGAATGATCCTCCGGGGCCTCGATCGCAATGCGGGGCAGTTTGGCCGCCGCCGACACCAGTGCATCGAGCGAGAGATTGATGCCGGGCGCGATAATTCCGCCCTTATAGGTGCCCTGATAATCGACCACGTCAAAGGTAGTGGCAGTGCCGAAATCGATGATGATGAGGTCCCCTTCGGCAAGGGCATGCCCCGCAATAGCGTTGACGACCCGATCGGCGCCGACCGATTCCGGTTCAGCAACATCAAGTGTAATATTCCATGCCGCCAGTCCTTCCCCGGCGATCAGCGGATCGACCTTGAAATATTTGGTCGCCAGCACCTCGAAATTATGAAGGGCGCGGGGAACGACCGTTGCGATAATGACCGCATCGACATCCCCCATTCCATAGCCTTCAAGGGTCAACAACTGATTGAGCCAGACCGCATATTCATCGGCCGTGCGCCGCGCATCGGTCGCAATCCGCCAGCGGGCCAGAATCACGCCGACGCCCTCACCCTTCGCCGGCTCGACCAGCGCGAAGACCACATTGGTATTGCCGGCATCTATCGCCAGAAGCATTTTCTTTCCCCGCGATCTCGTCGCTCAAAGCAAAAACACGTCGCCTGCATGAATGGCATGACTGCTTCCATCCGCCAAGCGGAGGATCAGCGCGCCATCCTTATCCAGTGTTTCGAACAGGCCTTCAACCTGTGTTCCATCTGGCAAACTGACGCCCAGCGGCGTTCCTGCCGGATGAGCTTGTGCCAACCAGGCCCGGATTACCGGCTCTGTTCCGTAGGTGCGCCATTGCGCCAGCACCGACCGGAAATGTTCTGCCATCGCGCTGAGTACGGCGGCGGCATCACACCCGGTGGCACCAAGATCGCGCAGGCAGGTTGCCCTTCGATCAGGCAAGTGCGGTGCCGCGACAACGTTGACGCCGATGCCGATGATGATCGCATCACCGATACGTTCCATCAACATACCGCATAATTTGGCATAGTCGCCGCCAGACCGCCCTGCCCCATAGTCCGCAGGCAGGCACGCCATGATGTCATTCGGCCATTTGATGCGCAGCAGGCCGGCACCGACAAACTCGCTCAACGCCGAATGGACAGCAACCGCAGTCACGAAGGCCAGGGTGGGCGGCGAAGGATCGCCAGCCTGCATGCGAACAAGAGTTGAAGCGTAGACATTACCGTCCTCCCCTTCCCACGCACGCCCCATCCGGCCTTTCCCGGCGGATTGCCGCCCGGCCCGCAACCATACCCCCTCTGCAGCCCCTTCCGCCGCAAGCTGCTTCATATCTTCATTGGTGGACCCCGTTTCCGAAACGAAGCGGATCACCAGATCAGAACCGGAAAAGGCGCTGCAAGAACCGTTATAGACGACCACCCGCAATTAATGCAGGGCGGCGGCAGCGGCGGTGCTTACCTTGTCGAGGAACGGGTTCAGCAGATAGCCGAGCACGATCACGGCAGCGGCAACCGCCATCAGCGCATTCTCTATCCGGCTTCCCGCCGGAGCATAAACAGCCGCCGGTTCGTCAAAGTAGATCGTCTTGATGATCTTCAAATAATAGAAGGCACCAATCACGCTCATCGCGATACCGAATGCCGCCAGACCCGTCAGGCCCGCGCCCACCGCCGCATCGAACACCAGGAATTTCGCCCAGAAGCCCATCATCGGCGGGATGCCCGCGAGGCTGAACATGAAGATGGCGAAAGCGGCGGCAAGTCCCTTACGGCTCTGCGACAGGCCCGCAAGACTCGCAATTTCCTCGACCGGACGACCATCGGCATCGCGCATCTGCATGATGCAAAGAAAACTGCCGATCGTCATGACGACATAGATCGCAAGATAGCTCATCACCGCGGCAACGCCCTCTGCCGTACCGGCGGCGAGACCGACCAGCGCGAAACCGACATTGTTGATCGACGAATAGGCCATCAGACGCTTGATATTGGTCTGGCCGATCGCGGCAACCGCACCGAACAGGATCGACGCCAGCGCGACAAAGATCACGATCTGCTGCCAACTATCCAACGCGCTGCCCATTGCTTCCATCGCGACACGCACGGTCAGGCCCATCGCCGCGACCTTGGGTGCGCTGGCGAAGAAGGCGGTTACCGGGGTCGGGGAGCCTTCGTAAACGTCCGGCGTCCACATGTGGAAGGGAACGGCGCTGATCTTGAACGCCAGACCGGCCAACACGAAGACCAGACCAAACAACTCGCCGTTGGACAAGCCATCCTCCGACATCGCCGTGGCGATACCCGCATAGCTGGTAGAACCGGTGAAGCCGTAAAGGAGAGAAATACCGTAAAGCAGGATACCGCTCGCAAGGGCACCGAGCACGAAATATTTGAGACCGGCTTCGGCGGAACGCGAATCCTGCCGCATGAAACTCGCCAGCACATAGGAAGCCAGGCTGTTCAATTCGAGGCCGACATACAAGGTCAACATATCGCCAGCCGATACCATCAACCCCATGCCGACGCAGGCAAACAGGATCAGGATCGCATATTCGGCCCGGATCTCACGCCCCGTCGCGAAGAAGCGCGGCGCAACCAATATCGAAACCGCGGCGGCAAGATAGATCAGTACTTTGGCGAACGCTCCGAAAGCGTCGGCGCGATACAGGCCATCAAATGCCTCGCCGCCATGGCCCGGCGTTCCACACAGGGTCCAGCCCGCGACCGCAAGTGCGGCGATCGATAACCAACCCACCAGGCGTGCGCTGCCGTCACCGGCATAGGCCGCGACCATCAGCAACGCCAACCCGGAAACACTCAGCACCAGCTCCGGTGCTGTCATCAACAGGGAAGCCATATCCATGTTCAGTGCGCCTCCCCGGCGGTTTCATGGTTTGAAGAATGAGCGTCTTCGTTCTCATGGCTGCCATGCGCGGCGGAGGCCTGCGGCACACCAGCGGTCAGCTGCGCATCCCCTTCGGGTTTGGCCGAAGCCATGCGTTCGACGATCATATGAATATCTGCACGCATCGGTTTGAGGAAGCTTTCGGGATATACGCCCATCCACAGGATCACCGCCGCCATCGGGGCAAGGATCGCCCATTCGCGCAGGTTAAGATCAGGCATCGCCTTGACATCTTCCTTCGTCAGATCGCCATAGCAAACCCGGCGATAGAGATAGAGCATATAAGCCGCCCCGAAGATGATGCCCGTGGTGGAGACCAGAGCAACCCAGCTCGACGCTTCGTAAACGCCCATCAAAGACAGGAATTCGCCAACGAAGTTCCCGGTTCCCGGCAAGCCGATGGATGCCATGGTGAAGAGCAGGAAGATCATTGCATATTGCGGCATGTTGACGGCCAGGCCGCCATAACGGTCGATCTCCCTCGTATGCAGCCGGTCGTAAATTACGCCCACGCACAGGAAGAGAGCGCTGGCCGTAATGCCGTGGCCCAGCATCACCATCATCGCACCTTCAAGGCCAGCCTCATTAAAAGCGAAAAGGCCGACGGTGACGATCGCCATATGCGCAACAGACGAATAAGCGATCAGCTTCTTCATATCCTGCTGCACCAGAGCGACGAGACTGGTGTAAACCACCGCGATCATCGACAGCGCGAACACCAGCCATGCGAAATAAACGGAAGCTTCCGGGAACATCGGCAGAGAGAAGCGCAGAAAACCATAGCCGCCCATCTTCAGCATGACGCCGGCCAGAATAACCGACCCGGCGGTCGGCGCCTGAACGTGCGCATCCGGCAACCAGGTATGCACCGGCCACATCGGCATCTTCACCGCGAAGCTAGCGAAGAAGGCGAGCCACAGCCAGATCTGCACCTTCGGATCGAAGCTGTGCTGCATCAGCGTCGGAATATAAGTGCTGTTCGCATCACGCGCCATCCACAGCATCGCGATCAGCATCAGGACCGAACCGAGCAGCGTATAGAGGAAGAACTTATAGCTCGCATAAATGCGATTGGCGCCACCCCAGATACCGATGATGAGATACATCGGTATCAGACCTGCCTCGAAGAAGATGTAAAAGAGGAACAGATCCTGCGCGGTGAACACGCCGATCATCATCGTTTCCATCAGCAGAAACGCCGCCATATATTCATTAACGCGCTTACTGATAGCTTCCCAGCTTGCGAGAATACAGATCGGCATCAGGAACACAGTCAGCACAATCAGCAGCAGCGCGATACCGTCAATGCCCATTGCCCAAGCGAAACGACCGAAAATCGGTGCATATTCGGTGAACTGCCATTGCGGAGCGCTGAGCCCCTGATCGAAGTTCAGCCATAGCACCACGCCGAGCAACAGATCGACGAGCGTAACAGCCAGAGCGATCATCCGCGAGGCGGCGGCGCTACTGAACAGACTGGCCAGCGCACCCGCGAGCGGGAGCGCCATCATCAGCGAAAGGATGGGAAAGCCGAGCTGATTCATTATCGTGTGATCGCCCATGTTATGGCTGCGGCGAGGCCGATCAGCATCACCAGCGCGTAGGTGTAGAGATAGCCGGACTGAAGCTTACGGGTCACGCGGCCGCCAGCGACGACCAGAGCGGCCATGCCGTTCGGTCCGAAGCGGTCGATCGTGCCCTCATCGCCCCGCTTCCACAGGAAGCGTCCGATCGCGAAGGCAGGCTTGACGAAGATCGCATTATAGAGCTCGTCAAAATACCATTTGTTGAGCAGGAAGTCGTACAGCACGTGGAACTGTGCGACGAACCGTGCAGGCCAGTCGGTGTTCTTGATGTAGGCGAGCCAAGCGATCGCCAGACCGGTCAACATCACCGCCCCCGGAGCCAGCTTCACCCACATCGGGACGAGATGGCTCTCATGCATCAGATGCTCGTCGAAGAAGAGCGTGCTGACCTCCCAGAAATGCGCACCACCTTCGGGATCGACGAACGCACCGTGGAAGATAAGACCGGCGAACACCGCCCCCATGCTCAGCACCACCAGCGGCAACAGCATCACCCAGGGGCTTTCATGCGGGCGATAGCCGCCTGTACCCGAATGCGCAGCATGATGGTGATGGTCGTGAGAATCGCCTTCTTCTTCGGCGGACTCATGATGATGGTGCAACGCATGCTGAATATGCTCGGACTCTGCCCAGCGAGCCTTGCCGAAGAAGGTCAGGAACACGAGGCGCCAGCTATAGAAGCTGGTGAGCAGTGCGGCCGCGATGCCGAGGGCAAATGCGGTGTGGCCGATACCGCCAGCCGCATAAGCGGCCTCAAGGATCGCGTCTTTCGAGAAGAAGCCGGCAAAACCGAACAGCGTACCCGGAATACCGACACCGGTGATAGCCAGCGTACCAGCCGTCATCGCCCAGAAGGTGATCGGGATTTCCTTACGCAGCGCACCATAATAGCGCATGTCCTGCTCATGATGCATCGCATGGATGACCGAACCGGCGCCAAGGAACAGCAATGCCTTGAAGAAAGCATGCGTAAACAGGTGGAACATCGCCGCGCCATAGGCACCAACGCCAGCGGCGAAGAACATATAGCCGAGCTGCGAACAGGTCGAATAGGCGATCACACGCTTGATGTCGTTCTGCACCGTGCCGACCGTCGCGGCGAACAGACAGGTTGCGGCACCAACATAGGTGACGACATGCATTGCCGTCTCGCTGGTTTCGAACATCGGCGACAGACGACACACCATGAAAACGCCTGCCGTCACCATGGTCGCTGCGTGGATCAGCGCGGACACCGGGGTCGGACCTTCCATCGCATCCGGCAACCAGGTGTGAAGGCCAAGCTGCGCCGACTTACCCATGGCGCCGACAAACAGCAGCAGGCAGATCACGGTCATCGTCTCGAAGCGATAACCGAGGAAACCGATGGTCGATCCGGCCATGCTGGGCGCGGCATTGAGAATCTCAGGGATCGAGATGGTGCCGAACACCAGATAGGTGGCGAACATGCCCATCATGAAACCGAGGTCGCCGACGCGGTTGACGACGAATGCCTTGATCGCGGCCGCATTGGCGCTGGGCTTGCGGAACCAGAAACCGATGAGGAGGTAAGACGCCAGACCGACGCCTTCCCAGCCGAAGAACATCTGCAACAGATTGTTCGCGGTTACGAGCATCAGCATCGCGAAGGTGAAAAGCGACAGATAGGCGAAGAAGCGCGGCTGATCCGGCTCTTCATCCATATAGCCCCAGCTATAGAGGTGAACGAGCGCGGAAACCGTGGTCACGACGACCAGCATCACGGCGGTCAGCGCATCGACGCGCAATTCCCACATCGCGTTGAAACTGCCGCTCTGAAGCCAGTTCAATACCGGAACGACGAAACCTTCTTCATATCCGCCGGTCATGAAGCCGATGAAGATCGGCCACGACAGCGCGCAGGAAATGAACAGTGCGCCGGTGGTGATGATCTTCGCCGGCACATTGCCGAGCGCCTTGTTACCCAATCCCGCGATGATCGCGGCAAGGAGCGGCAGGAAAACAATAAGCTGGATCATGCCTGCGCCCTCAGCCCTTCATCCGGTTAGCATCGTCCACGGCAATAGTGCCGCGCGAACGGAAATAAATAACGAGAATGGCAAGACCGATCGCCGCCTCGCCGGCCGCAACGGTTAGCACGAACATGCTGAACACCTGTCCGACCAGATCGCCCAGATAAACACTGAACGCCACGAGGTTGATGTTCACCGAGAGCAGGATCAGCTCGATCGCCATCAGAATGATGATGATGTTCTTGCGGTTGATGAAGATGCCCAGCACCCCCATCACGAACAATATGGTGCTCACCACCAGATAATGCTGAAGGCCGATCACAGTTCCACCCCCTTGCCCACGGGCTGGGCAATGTTGACAATGGCGTCCTGCGGACGACGACGGTTCTGACGGTCGATATTCTGACCGCGTACGCCGCTGCGCCCGCGATGGGTCAGCACAATGGCGCCGATCATCGCGACCAGCAGGACGAGACCCGCCATTTCGAACAGGAAGATATAACGCGTATAGAGCAGCGCGCCGATCGCCTGGATATTGTGTATGTCAGCCGGAACCGGAGCCGCCCGCTGGGCCAGCTCAATCGGCCCGACACTCCAGATGCCAAGGCCAAGCAATATCTCAGCGGCCAGCACAATGGCGATCAGCATGCCGAACGGCAAATAGCTGACGAAACCCGCACGCAGTTCCGCAAAATCGATATTGAGCATCATCACGACGAACAGGAACAACACCGCGACTGCGCCAACGTAGACGATGACGAGCAGCATCGCGATGAATTCCGCGCCGAGCAGGATCATCAGGCCGCCAGCATTGAAGAAGGCGACGATCAGCCACAGCACACTGTGAACCGGGTTGCGTGCAAAGATCGTGAGCGCGGCCGCCCCGATCATGATGCAGGCAAAAAGATAGAAGGCGAAGACCTGTATCACTGGATGTTCATCCCCTTTGCACGGCGCGCCTTAGCGGTAGGGCGCATCGGCGGCAAGGTTTGCCGCGATCGCCCGCTCCCATTTGTCACCATTTTCAAGAAGCTTGGCCTTGTCATAGATCAGCTCCTCACGCGTTTCGGTCGCGAATTCGAAATTCGGCCCCTCGACAATCGCATCGACCGGACAGGCTTCCTGACAGAAGCCGCAATAAATGCACTTGGTCATGTCGATATCATAACGCGTGGTACGACGACTGCCATCGTCACGCGGCTGCGCCTCGATCGTGATCGCCTGCGCCGGACAGATCGCCTCGCACAATTTGCATGCGATACAGCGCTCTTCGCCGTTCGGATAACGGCGCAGTGCATGTTCGCCGCGGAAACGGGGCGAGATCGGGTTCTTCTCATAGGGATAGTTGATAGTCGCCTTGGGCTTGAAGAAATATTTCAAGGTCAGCCAGTGCGCCTTCACAAACTCCCAGAGCGTGAAGCTTTTGATATAATGGGCGATCATGCGGCGCCTCCATAGCGCGTCAGCATCAGGAAGCCGGAAACGAGGAACACGAAGAGCAGCGAGGTCGGCAGGAAGATCTTCCAGCCCAGTCGCATCAACTGGTCATAACGATACCGGGGAACGGTCGCCTTCACCCAGGAGAAGACGAAGAAGAAGAACAATATCTTGGCAAACAGCCAGATGATGCCCGGCACACAATAGAGCACAGGAATGTCCAGCGGAGGCAGATATCCGCCCCAGAACAGCAGCGCATTCAACGTGCACATCAAAAGGACGTTCGCATATTCGCCGAGCCAGTAGAGCGCGAAGGCCATGGACGAATATTCGGTCTGATAACCGGCTACCAGTTCCGATTCCGCCTCGGTCAGGTCGAACGGCGCGCGCGCGGTTTCCGCCAGAGCGGAAATGAGGAACATGATCGCCATCGGGAACAGCAACGGGTTGAACCCATTGCCGTTCAGCAGACCATAATAGCCCTTCTGACTCTCAACGATAGTGGTCAGGTTGAAGCTGCCCGCCCAGAGAACCACGCAGATCAGGATGAAGCCGATCGAGACCTCATAAGAAATCATCTGAGCGCTGGCCCGCATCGCCGAGAAGAACGGATATTTGGAGTTGGACGCCCAACCCGCGATCACCACGCCGTAAACGCCGAGCGAACTGATCGCCAGAATATAGAGCAGCCCGACATTGATGTCTGCCAACACCACCCCCGTATCAAACGGGATCACCGCCCAGGCCATCAATGCCACGGTGAAGGTGATAATCGGCGCGATCAGGAACAAGCCCTTGTTCGCGGCGCTCGGCACGATGGTTTCCTGCAGGAAAACCTTCAGGCCGTCAGCAAAACTCTGCAGCAGACCGAGCGGACCGACAACGTTCGGGCCGCGGCGCAGCGCCATTGCAGCCCAGATCTTGCGGTCGGCATAAATAATCATCGCAACGGCCAGCATGAGCGGCAGCGCGATCACCAAAATACCGATAATCGTCGAAAGCAGCCATGCACCTTCAAACGGAAGGCCGAGAGACTGGAAGAAAGCGGTCATTCCGCGGCCTCCGCAAATTCTTCACCATGAACCAGTTCGGCCGAGCAGCGCTGCATAGTCGGGCTGGCCCGGCAGATGCTGTTGGTGAGGTAGAAATCCTTGATCGGATAGGCGAGTTCGCCACTTGCCCCGGTCGGCAACTTCGGCGGCGCCCATTCATAGCCAACCAGCCCTTCTGCACCCAGAGCGGGCACATCGGCCGCCATTTTCGCGCGCAGCGCTTCAAAGCTGTCAAACGGCAGTGTCTTACCGACGATCTGCGACAGGGCCCGGAAAATGCTCCAGTCCTCGCGGGCGTCGCCGGGAGCGAATACCGCCTTCTCGCCGAACTGGACGCGCCCTTCAAGGTTGGCCCAGGTCCCGGCCTTTTCGGCATAAGTCGCGCCCGGCAGGATCACGTCCGCCGCATGGGCGCCCTTATCGCCATGATGGCCGACATAGACGATGAAACTTTCCTTGAAGAGGTCATAATCGACCTCATCCGCGCCGAGCGAAAACAGCAATTTGGGCTGAGCCGCAGCCATCGCCCTGATGCCGCCATCGACCGCATAGCCGAGCATCAGCCCCCCCATGCGGGCGGCGGCGAAATGCAGCACATTATAACCGTTCCAGCCATCCTTGATGAGGCCCAGCGTATCGACCAGCGCCAGCGTATCGCCATGCGCTCCGTCCTTGCCCAGCACGCCGCCGCCGACAATCATCATCGGCCGCTGCGCGCCCTTGAATGCGTCGATCACCGGCTTGGGCAGGTTGGACAATAACGAGGCATCATTGCCGAGCCACTCGACCTTATAGGTGAGGTCCGTTTCCGGACCGATCGCGAAAACCTTCGCGCCCTTCTTGATCGCCTTGCGAATGCGCGTGTTGATAAGCGGCGCCTCCCAACGGAGGTTGGTGCCGACCAGCAGGATCACGTCCGCCGTCTCGGCTCCGGCGATAGTGCTGTTGAAATTGACCGCCGCAAGGTTCGACACGTCATAGGCGAGGCCCGTCTGACGCCCCTCAAACATCGTGCCGCCGAGCGATTTCACCAGTTCGCGCGCGGCGTACATCGTTTCGCAATCGAGCATATCGCCCGCGACCGCCGCAACCGAGGAACCCGCCTTTTTGACGCCTTCGGCGACCGCAGCAAACGCTTCGTCCCAGCTCGCGGCAACCAGCTTGCCCTGCTTGCGGACATAAGGCCGGTCGAGCCGCTTACGCACCAGCGCATCGACATGATGACGGGTCTTATCGCTCGCCCATTCCTCGTTCACGTCATCATTGACGCGCGGAACGACACGCAGCACCTGACGGCCCCGGCTGTCGATACGGATATTCGTGCCGAGCGCATCCATCACGTCGATGCCGAAGGTCTTCTTCAGTTCCCACGGCCGCGCCTCAAAGGCATAGGGCCGCGCGGTCAGCGCACCCACCGGGCAGAGATCCACCACATTGCCCGAAAGCTCACTCTGCGCGGCATGTTCGAGATAGGTGGTGATCTGCATATTCTCGCCGCGATAGATCGCGCCGATTTCGGGCACGCCCGCAACTTCCTCGGCGAAGCGCACGCAACGGGTGCACTGAATACAACGGGTCATCACCGTCTTGACGATGGGCCCCATATATTTCTCGGTAACGGCGCGCTTATTTTCATGAAAGCGACTGTTGCCCTTACCATAAGCGACCGACTGATCCTGCAGGTCGCACTCGCCGCCCTGATCGCAGATCGGGCAATCGAGCGGATGGTTGATGAGGAGGAACTCCATCACGCCCTCGCGGGCCTTCTTCACCATCTCGCTATCGGTGCGAATTTCCTGCCCTTCGCTGGCTGGCAGCGCACAGCTTGCCTGCGGCTTGGGCGGTCCGGGCTTCACCTCGACCAGACACATGCGGCAATTGCCGGCGATGGAAAGGCGCTCATGATAGCAGAAGCGCGGGATTTCCTTACCCGCAAGCTCGCACGCCTGCAGGACGGTGGCACCCGCCGGAACTTCAACCTCTACGCCGTCTACGGTTACCTTAGGCATATTATTCCGCCGCCTCCATCATCGCAGGCGTTCCCTTGCGTTCGTTGATGCGCCGCTCGATTTCCGGACGGAAATGGCGGATCAGGCCCTGAATCGGCCAGGCCGCCGCATCGCCCAGCGCGCAGATGGTGTGGCCCTCGACCTGCTTCGTCACCTGGAAGAGCATGTCGATCTCTTCGATCTCCGCCTCACCATTGCGCAGCCGCTCCATCACGCGCCACATCCAGCCCGTGCCTTCACGGCAGGGGGTGCACTGACCGCAGCTCTCATGCTTGTAGAAATAGGAGAGACGGCTGATCGCACGCACAATGTCAGTGGACTTGTCCATCACGATCACCGCCGCCGTACCGAGACCGGAGCCGAGGCCGCGCAGACCATCGAAATCCATCGGCGCGTCCATGATCTGCGCCGCCGGAACCAGCGGAACCGACGAACCGCCCGGAATGACCGCAAGCAGATTGTCCCAGCCGCCGCGAATGCCGCCGCAATGCCGGTCGATCAGCTCCTTGAACGGAATGCCCATCGATTCCTCGACAACGCAGGGCTTGTTCACATGGCCGCTGATTTGGAACAGCTTGGTGCCCTTGTTGTTCTCCCGCCCGAAGGAAGAGAACCATGCGGGCGAGCGCCGCAGGATCGTCGGCGCCACCGCGATCGATTCGACATTGTTGACCGTGGTCGGGCAACCATAAAGGCCCGCCCCCGCCGGGAAAGGCGGCTTCAGACGCGGCTGGCCTTTCTTGCCCTCGATGCTCTCAATCTGCGCGGTTTCCTCACCGCAGATATAGGCCCCTGCCCCACGATGCACGAACACGTCGAAATCATAGCCGGAACCGCAGGCATTCTTGCCAAGAAAGCCCTTGTCATAAGCCTGCTGCACGGCAGCGAAGAGCACCTTCGCCTCGTAAATGAACTCGCCGCGAATATAGATATAAGCGGCACGGGCGCGCATCGCGAAACCGGCGACCAGCGCCCCTTCGATCAGCTTGTGCGGATCGTGACGGATGATTTCCCGATCCTTGCACGAACCCGGCTCGGATTCGTCGGCGTTGATAACGAGGAAACTGGGGCGACCGTCCTTCGATTCCTTAGGCATGAAGCTCCACTTCATGCCGGTCGGGAAACCTGCGCCCCCCCGTCCACGCAGACCGGACGCCTTGATCTGGTCAATGATCGCATCCTGCCCGATTTCGAGCAGCTTCTTCGTATTGTCCCAATCGCCGCGCTTCATCGCCGCATCTATGCCCCAGTCCTGGAAGCCATAGACATTGGTGAAAATGCGGTCCTTGTCTTCAAGCGGACCGACAAAGGCGGGAGGTGCTGCGGTTTCCTCGGCCATTACCAAGCCCCTCTGTAATCGTGATTTTCGGAGACCATTTCCTTGAGGCTGGTCGGGCCGCCCTCGGGGCAGCTCGTCTGCCGGTCGATCTGCGGGCCGATTTTCGGCTGCTTGCCGGCGGCCAGATCGTCGAGAATCGCGGTCATCGTCTCGAAGGTCAGATCTTCGTAATTATCATCGTTGATCTGTACCATCGGCGCATTGGCGCACGCGCCAAGACATTCGACCTCAGTCAGCGTGAACAGACCATCTGCGGTGGTATGCCCCTTGGAAAGCCCCTTCCCCTTGCAAGCGGCGAGCACATCGTCCGACCCGCGCAACATGCACGGCGTAGTACCGCAGACCTGCACATGGAAACGGCCGACCGGCGCGAGATTGTACATGGTGTAGAAAGTTGCGACCTCGTAAACGCGCATATAGGGCATTTCGAGCTGGTCGGCGATATATTCCATCACCGGTACGGGCAGCCAGCCCTGCGTATTGGTTTCCGCACCGACCTGACGCTGGGCGAGATCGAGCAACGGCATCACCGCACTCGCCTGACGCCCCTCGGGATAACGAGCGATGACCTTCTTCGCCTGCTCCGCATTTTCCGCCGTCCAGGCGAAAGCGCCCCAGCGGGCGCGGGTTTCGGCTTCATCGGGGATATGGGGTGCGTCAGCCATTAACGGATGAACTCCACTCGGGCCACCTTGTCGCCCTCAAAAGAATAGATTGCCAGAACCTCGAACTGCTCGCCGTTCGGTGCGCGGGACACGGCCTCATGCAGCACCACGGTCTCACCGATGCACTTGCTGTCGAGGATCGTGACCCGATTCTGCGGAAACTGCGCGAACATGGCCTTCAGGCCGGACCGCACACCTTCCTTACCTTCGCGCACGACCGCACCGCGATACCCCGCCTCGCAGGCGTCATCGGTCATAAGCCCGACATAGGCATCAGCATCCTGCGCATTGTAGTGCGCGATCATATCCTGAGCGATGCCGATGCGTTCATCGGCGGAAAGAAGAATATCGACGCTCACCGGTCGCACTCCCCGAACACGATGTCCATCGCACCGAGCACGGCGGTGACATCTGCCAGCATATGGCCCTTCATCAGGAAATCCATCGCCTGCAGATGGCTGAACGCGGTCGGGCGGATCTTGCAGCGATAGGGCTTGTTGCTCCCGTCGCTGACCAGATAGACGCCGAATTCGCCCTTGGGGCTTTCAGTGGCGACATAGACTTCGCCCGCCGGAACGTGAAAGCCTTCAGTGTAGAGCTTGAAATGATGGATCAGCGCTTCCATGCTCGACTTCATTTCGCCGCGCTTGGGCGGAGAAACCTTGCGGTCGAGCGACGAAATCGGCCCTTCTGGCATTTCGCTAAGACACTGCTTCATGATACGCGCCGACTGGCGGACCTCTTCGACGCGAACCATGAACCGGTCATAGCAGTCATAATTGGTGCCGACCGGAACGTCGAATTCCATCCGGTCATAGACATCATAGGGCTGCGCCTTGCGAATATCCCAGGCGATGCCCGAACCACGGATCATCGGGCCGGAGAAGCCCCATTTCAGCGCATCTTCCTTGGAAACAACCGCAATATCGACATTACGCTGCTTGAAGATGCGGTTGTCAGCAACGAGGCTGATCGCGTCTTCGAACAGGCGCGGCAGGCGCGTGTCGAGCCAGTCCGCAATGTCGGCAAGCAGCTTCAGCGGCACGTCCTGATGGACACCGCCGGGACGGAAATAGGCGCTGTGCATACGTGCGCCCGATGCGCGTTCGAAGAAATTGAGGCAATCCTCGCGAATTTCGAACAGCCATAGGTTCGGCGTCATCGCGCCTACGTCCATCACATGCGAACCGAGATTCAGCATGTGATTGCAGATGCGGGTCAGTTCCGCGAAAAACACGCGCAGATATTGCGCACGCAACGGCACCTCAAGGTTCAGCAGTTTTTCGACCGCAAGCACATAGCTATGCTCCATGCCGAGCGGCGAACAATAATCGAGCCGGTCGAAATAGGGCAGTGCCTGAAGATAGGTCTTGTACTCGATCAGCTTTTCCGTGCCGCGGTGTAACAGGCCGACATGCGGATCGCACCGCTCGACGATCTCGCCGTCCAGCTCCATGACCAGACGCAACACACCGTGCGCCGCCGGGTGCTGAGGACCGAAATTGATCGTATAATTCTGGATGCCGTCCGGATCCTCATGGCTTCCGGTGCCGACGACGACGGTACGCTTTTCGGTCGCACCCATTTCCATATCCTCGAGTGTGTCGGCGCTCATGCCTTGTCCTCGCTCGCCTTGGGCTTGCGCGGCGCGCGCGGCTTGGCCGGAGCCTTCGCCTTGGCGTCACCGTCCGCCTTCGCCGTTGCCGCCTTGACGCTGGCCGCGCGCGGCTTCTTCGCCTCGGCCGAAGCCGCGTCTTTCTTTACCTCTTCCGCCTTCGCTGCCGGAGCAGGCGGCGGCGCGGGAGGCGCGGGCGGAGCCTTCTCATCACCGGGCAGAATATATTCCGCCCCTTCCCACGGACTCATAAAGTCGAAACTGCGGAAATCCTGGGCCAGTTTCACCGGCTCATAAACGACTCGCTTATCTTCTTCCGAGTAACGCAACTCGACATAACCGCTGAGCGGGAAATCCTTGCGCTGCGGATGGCCGGAAAAACCATAGTCGGTCAGGATACGACGCAGATCGGTATTACCCGAGAAAATCACGCCATACATGTCGAACACTTCGCGCTCGAGCCAGCCAGCGACCGGCCAGACCGACGTGACCGAAGGCACCGGACTTGCCTCGTCAGCCGACAGCTTGACCCGCAGGCGATGGTTCCGCGTCACCGAAAGCAGGTGGTACACCACCTCGAACCGCTCAGGCCGGTCGAGATAATCGACACCGGCGATCTCCATAAGCTGCTGATAATCTGCTTCATCGCGCAGCTTCACCATGACCCGCTCAACCGAGTCGCGCGCAACGACGAGAGTCATCTCGTCATGCGCCTCGATCAGGGCAAGAAGATCGGAACCGACCAACCCGCGCAGCTCGTCGGCGAGGCCTTCGGATGCAACGACATGAGGAGCACTATGTCCCATTACCCGCTCCCCTTACCGTTCGACCGTGCCGATGCGACGGATTTTCCGCTGCAGCTGCATCACGCCATAAAGCAGGGCCTCAGCAGTCGGAGGGCAACCCGGCACATAAATGTCGACCGGCACGATGCGATCGCAACCACGCACAACGGAATAGCTGTAATGGTAATAACCGCCGCCATTGGCGCAGCTACCCATTGAGATGACATATTTCGGCTCCGACATCTGGTCGTAGACCTTGCGCAGCGCAGGAGCCATCTTGTTGCAGAGCGTACCGGCAACGATCATCACGTCCGACTGACGCGGCGAGGCGCGCGGAGCGGCGCCAAAGCGCTCCATGTCGTAGCGCGGCATGTTCACGTGAATCATTTCGACCGCACAGCAGGCCAGACCGAAGGTCATCCACCAGAGCGAGCCGGTGCGCGCCCACTGGAACAGCTCCTCGGTCGAGGTAACAAGGAACCCCTTGTCATTGACTTCACTCGACAGCGAATTGAAAAAATCAGGGTCGGGCTGCGTTCCTGGCGCGGGCATCCGGCCGGTCGCTGGCCGCTCTAGCTCTACTCCCAATCCAGTGCTCCCTTTTTCCATGCATAGATGAGGCCCAGCACAAGCTCACCGATAAACACCATCATCGTCGCCCAGCCTGCCCAGCCGATTTCGGCAAGGCTCACCGACCAAGGGAAGAGGAAGGCCGCTTCCAGATCGAAAATAATGAAAAGGATAGCAACGAGGTAGAACCGCACGTCAAACTGATTGCGCGGATCCTCGAACGCGGGAAAGCCGCATTCATACTCGCTCAGCTTTTCGGGGTCCGGCTTGTAGGAGCCGGTCAGCCTGCCGACCAGCATCGGCAGGAATACAAATGCACTCGAAAGCGCCAGTGCTATCCCAAGAAATATCAGGATCGGCAGATATTGGGCGAGGTCGACCAACGTTTTCCCCTGCGACTGATTGGACCGTTAGCGGGCGCTTTAGGCCTGCCGCAGATGCGAAGCAAGGGGGCAGGTGACCCAAATATGATTTTCCATCCTAACGCGCCACAAAACGGTCCCATCCGCAACTTCCACCGGTCCATAGCGACGATACGCCCCCTCTTATTCGCACCATGCCCGAAGCGATAACCTCTCCCAACACCCCATTGCCGGAGAGTTAAAGACAGCCCGCCCCCATCTGTTCATTCGCACATGCAATAAGACCATATATCGATCGGCATAAGCAATTATACGAACATCCCCAAAAGGGGATATATTCAACGGGAATCATGGTTTATTATATTTTCACAAATCTTTCAGATGCCCGATCTTTACCAAAGATTAACATTATGGCATGAAGATTACATCCATTAACGTGATTGCCGCAAACAGGCGATGACCGCAATGGAGTTGAAGCTATGGCACAGCCAAAATCCAAGGTTAGAGCCGAGGAGGTTATTCGCGAGGATATCGGTATAAGAGGTTCGGCAAAAGAGCCCTTGAGACCGATAACGAACACACAGGGTGAGGTCGCCGCAATGCAAATGTTAATTGCATCGCATTTTTCCGGCCCCGCGCCAGGAAAGGCGTCCAACGGGCTTGAGATGAGGTTGGAGCAGTTTGTTTCATCGGTTTCCCGTCTCAGCGGCTATGCCTTCATGGGCCTTGCCGTAATCGGCCTCGTCAGCCTTTTCCTGAAGGGCTGAGCCAAAGGACCAGCTCCTTCGGAAGCCAGACTCCTTTCCCTTCCTGCTGAGCGGACTCAATCTCCGTATTTGCTGACGATCCCACGCCAAATGAACAATTTCGGACCGAACATCTTTCCGATTCGTTCGGCGGGCCAATGCTGTCCGCACCCATCACATAATAGGCGGTTTTACATTTACCCGCCCTTACCTTATGACCTCCATCGCCAAGACCTGCCCCTGATCGGGACAGATCGGATGGTCTTTCCCATCTTTCGCTTCGTCGGAACCTTGTTGTGCGCGGTGATCTCCGTCATAACGGTGCCGTTAACAAGATGTAGATGGTTCTTGTTAATAGAGTGACCCGAAAGCATAGCTTGTCACTTGGTATAATTAAACGAACCGGGAGCTGGATTCGTGAGTGATGCACGGACAGCAATAAGGGCAAGACAGGCGACCAGAACGCCTCATACCCTGTCCAAATATGCAATTCGCATGCTGCTTTATGTCGAATTGCTGGTTCTGGATTGCCTCAGCATTTCGGCGGGATTCATTCTGGCGGGCAAGATAAGGGGCGAGGAATGGGTATCTCCCGCCGGCTTCGACCTCACCCTGCTGGTCGTTCCTGCCTATGCGTTGCTGGCCATCAACCGCAACGCCTATTCGCTGGAGGCCTTGCAAAGCCTGATGGAAAGCCTGCGGAGATCTCTCACCGCCTTGTTCATGACGATGCTGGTTATCCTGATGTTCGGCTTTTTCTTTCAGGCCGGGACACTTATTTCCCGTCTCGCCTTTGCCGCTGGCATTTGTTCAAGCGGGCTTTTCCTCGCCGCAACACGGACAGCGTTTCATTATTATGCGCGTGGTCGCTATCCTCATGGGCTGGTCGATGAACTGGTCATCTTGGACGGGGTCTATCCCCCCGACCTTCGTGCGCCCTATCTGCTCGATGCCTCGCGCGAGGATATTCGGCCGGACCTGCAAAACCCGGAGATGCTCAATCGGATCGCCACTTATCTTCAGGGCTTTGACCGAGTCGTGATCTCCTGCGCCCGGGAACATCAGCACGCCTGGGCGCTTCTGCTCAAGGGTCTGAACATCCGGGGTGAAATCTTGCTCAATGAGAGTAACAAGCTCGGCGCACTGGGCCTCGGACGATATGGCACGACCGAAACGCTGATCATATCCCGCGGACCGCTCAGCATGGCCAATCGCGCCAAGAAGCGCCTCCTCGATCTGGCCGTGACCATTCCGGTGTTGATCATTTGCTCGCCGCTTTTCCTGATTTTCGCCATCCTGATCAAGCTGGAAAGCCCGGGCCCGGTATTCTTCAGCCAGGTGCGCGTCGGCCGTTCCAACCGGCAATTCAACATCCTCAAATTTCGCAGTATGCGCACGGAATTGTGCGACGAGGACGGGCAACGCTCGACCGCACGCGATGACGATCGCATCACCCGCATCGGCGCATTCATCCGCCGCACCAGTATCGACGAACTGCCACAGCTCATCAACGTGCTGCGCGGCGACATGAGTCTCGTAGGCCCCCGCCCCCATGCCCTTGGTTCGCAGGCTGGCGGACGTCTGTTCTGGGAAATCGACGAACAATATTGGATACGCCACGCTCTCAAGCCCGGCATAACCGGCCTTGCCCAGATTCGCGGCTATCGCGGGGCGACGCAGGAGCCGGAAGATCTGGAAAAACGCCTCAGCGCCGACCTCGAATATATCAGCAACTGGCGTTTGTGGCGGGACATTTCCATTTTGTTCGCGACTGTTCGGGTGATGATTCACCGCAACGCCTATTAAAAGAACTTCAGTCCTGCCCTGATTTGACGGACAAGGTCCGTGACGTACCGTCTTCGTCCCGCTGCAAACCGACGGACGCAGGGGTGACAGTCTGCGCCCCTTCTTTCAGTACAACAAACGCATGCCGGAAAAGAGCAACATCGCCGACAGCGCGCCTCGCAGAAAAGTCGGGTTGACCCGGCTGGTCAGGCGCGACCCGACGATGATTCCCGGTATCGAGCCGAGCAGCAATGACCCCAGCAGCCAGAAATCGACATGCCCCATCCAGAAATGCCCGAATCCGGCAAGCAGGGTCAGCGGCACGGCATGGACAATGTCCGTTCCCACCACCTTTCTTGGCGTCATGCGCAGCGGATACAGCATGACCAGCATGGTCGCACCCAGCGCCCCCGCCCCGACCGAGGTAAGCGTTACCACCACGCCCAGAATCGCCCCGGCCACTATGGTCAGGCCCGGCAGGATACGACGAAAAAAAGCGACATGCGCCCCATCCATATTTCTGGCGACCGCATAGATTTTCCGGTGCCCCAAAGTGACGAAAGCCGTCAGCACCAATATTCCGCCCAGAAGCTGAACGATCAGGCCGCTCTTGACCTGATGCATGTCGGTGGAGGCCAGGAACCAGAGCGTCAGCAGCACGGCAGGCAAACTGCCCCAGCAAAGCCGCCTCACCACCTGCCAGTCGGCATGTCCCTCGCTATGATGGACCGCGCCACCCACGAATTTCGTGATCGCGGCAAACCACAAATCGGTGCCAACCGCCGTCGTGGGCGCGACACCGAGCAGCAAAATCATGATCGGCGCCATCAGCGAGCCCCCGCCCACCCCGGTCAGGCCGACCATCATTCCGACCAGAAACCCGGACAGAGGATGCAAAAAATCCATCAGCGAGCCATCTCCTCAATGAGATCGAGAACGGTCCGGGCATGGTCTTTCCGGCAAATCAGGAGATCGGGCATGTACACATCTTCCTGATTATAGATGAGAGGACTGCCGTCAATCCGGCTGGCATGAAGGCCATGAGCCAGCGCGACCGCGACCGGTGCGCAACTATCCCATTCATATTGTCCGCCGGAATGCAGATAGATATCCGCCTCGCCGCGAATCACCGCCATGGCCTTGGCCCCGGCGGACCCCATCGGCACCAACGTCGCCCCCAGCTTCTCGGCTACCGCCACCGCCTCCGCCGCAGGGCGGGTGCGGGAAACGACCATCCGCAACGGCTTTCCCTCGCGCGGCAGCGGGCTGGGCTGATCCGACCGCAACACCATATCCAGCCCCGGCAATGCCACCGCTCCGACTTCCGGCCGGCCATCCACGGCCAGCGCGACATGCACCGCCCAATCGGCCCGTTCCTCGCCATATTCGCGCGTGCCATCGACCGGATCCACAATCCATACGCGCGATTTTTCAAGGCGCTCCGGCGTATCCTTGCTTTCTTCCGACAACAGGCCGTCCTCAGGCCGCGCATTCCGCAACGCGTGACAAAGGAACTGATTGGCGGTCTGATCCCCCGCCTTGCCCAGCGCCTTACCGGAAAAGACGCCCGAAGCGCGCACCTCCAGCAAGATACGCCCCGCATAATAGGCAAGATGGGTTGCAAGCTGCGCATCCGTCATAGCGCCCGTGTCGATCCTGACTCCGCTCACGGGATCAGCTTTGCAACGATCGCCTCGGCCGCTTCCTCGGCGGTCATGGCAGTTGTGTCGATACGGATCTCCGGATCTTCCGGCGCCTCATAGGGGCTGTCGATCCCGGTAAAGTTCTTGAGTTCTCCAGACCGAGCCTTCTTGTATAACCCCTTGACGTCCCGCGCCTCGGCATCGGCCAGCGGCGTGTCGATATGCACCTCGATGAACTCGCCCGGCTGCATCATCTGCCGCACCATGTCCCGCTCCGCACGGAACGGCGAAATGAACGCGGTGATGACGATCAGCCCCGCATCGGTCATCAGTTTCGCCACTTCGCCCACACGGCGAATATTTTCCACCCGGTCGGCATCGGTAAAGCCCAGATCCCGGTTGAGGCCATGGCGCACATTATCCCCGTCGAGCAGAAAGGTATGGCGGTTCATCCGCGCCAGTTTTTTCTCTACGAGATTGGCAATGGTCGATTTTCCCGCCCCCGACAGCCCGGTGAACCAGAGCACGGCAGGCTTCTGATTCTTGAGGCCCGCATGGAATTCCCGGGAAATATCGGTCGCCTGCCAATGGACATTCTGTGCGCGCCGCAACGAGAAATGCAACATGCCCGCCGCCACGGTCGCATTGGTCATCTTGTCGATCAGAATGAAGCCGCCCAGCATATGGTTCGCCTCATAGGGTTCGAACACGATCTGCTTGTCGGTCGACAGGTTGGCGACACCGATGGCGTTGAGATCCAGCGTTTTTGCCGCCAGATGCTCCATCGTGTTGACGTTGACCTGATATTTGGGGTTCTGAATCGTGGCAGTGACCGTCTGCGTACCGACCTTCAGCCAATAAGGGCGGCCGGGCAGCATTTCCTCATCAGCCATCCAGATGAGCGTGGCCTCGAACTGATCGGCGGCCTGCGGGGGATTGTCCGCCGCAGCGATCACGTCCCCGCGGGAGCAATCCACTTCATCCGCGAAACACAGCGTCACCGACTGACCCGCAACCGCGACATCCAGATCGCCATCCAGCGTCACGATACGCGTAATCATGCTGGTCTTGCCTGACGGCAGCACACGCACCGCATCGCCCGGCCGCACCGTACCGCTCGCAATCTGACCGGAAAAGCCCCGGAAATCGAGATTGGGACGATTCACCCACTGCACCGCCATGCGGAAAGGCTTTTGCTGATCGGAAACCTGATCGACCTCGACCGTCTCGAGATGCTCCATCAGCGTCGGCCCCTTATACCACGGCGTATTCGCGGACGGGGTCGTGATATTATCGCCCTTGAAGCCCGAAATCGGGATCGCAGTGA
Organism: Sphingomonadales bacterium; assembly: GCA_006226685.1. Classification (GTDB taxonomy): domain Bacteria; phylum Pseudomonadota; class Alphaproteobacteria; order Sphingomonadales; family Sphingomonadaceae; genus Sphingobium. The sequence continues at coordinate 397 of SBGG01000106.1, read as the reverse complement.
ATCGGGTGATGCCCAGCTCCGTCGCGAAGGCTCGGTAGGTCATCACTATGCGGTTGAACACCGACGGATCATAATCGACCAGATCCATCTTATTGACGGCGAGCACGATGTTCCGGATGCCGATCAGATGGGCGAGATAGCTATGACGCCGGGTCTGAGTCAGCACACCCTTGCGCGCATCGACCAGAATGACGGCAAGATCGGCCGTCGATGCCCCGGTCACCATGTTGCGCGTATATTGTTCGTGACCGGGGGTATCGGCGACGATGAACTTGCGCTTTTCTGTTGAGAAGAAGCGATAAGCGACATCGATGGTGATGCCCTGTTCGCGCTCTGCGGCCAGACCATCGACCAGCAGGGCGAAGTCAATCTCCTGCCCCTGCGTGCCGACGCGCTT
>SBGG01000067.1 GCA_006226685.1 Sphingomonadales bacterium | reverse complement strand
GGGCATGCTCAACCACCATTTCGCAGCAGCCGCCTGATCGGCGCAGAGCGACAGCCTACCTCTGACTGCCGCCAATCTTTGCAACAGAGCCCGGTACGTCGATATACACCGTGCCGTCAACGATCTCGACCGGATAGGTGCGCAGCGGATCGGTCGCGGGCTGGCACAGCGCCGCGCCCGTCTTCATGCAGAAGCGCGCGGCGTGCAGCGGGCATTCGACCGTCGCGTCGTCCTCGACATAGCCTTCGGACATGGAGGCATTGCCATGGCTGCACCGGTCGTCGACCGCGTAAAATTCGCCGTCGACATTGAACAGGGCGATGGCCCCGCCCGGTGCCTCGACCTTGAGCGCGTCGCCATCGGCGAGCGCGCTGACTTCACATGCTGTAATACGGGTCATGTCGGTAAAATGCCTGTCATGGAGTGATTTCGGATGGCATGGGCTGCTTCACGGCTGGGAAATCACGGAAAAACAAAAGCCCGGGCCGCGGTTTCGATCCGGTCGAAACCGCACCGGGTCCGGCGCATCGCTCAGAACAGCACGCTGAGGTTGTGAGAGGTGATGACCACCTGTTCGAGTGTCAGTTCGCGACGATAAATTTCCCACCCGAAGCCATTATCGGCCCGGCGCACATGGTCGATGCGCTTGCCGACATAGCTGGTCTCGTCCCGCTCTTTCTGGGCGCGGTACAGCATATAATTGCCGCGCGCCTCATAGCCGTCGCCATCGGCGGCGGTGTGAATGCGCAGATTGCCGATGAAGTGGCGCGTGCGCGATGGCGGTTCTTCTGCCCAGGCCATGCCCGTTTCCAGACGCGCGACCCGCCGTTCGAGCTGGAACTTATTGTCGTTGAAAATCCATGTCGTCGGCGGTTGTACGCTGCGGCGACGGTCGCGGGTCTGCGCATTGGTGGTGCTGCGCATGAAATAGAACATGTCTTCGGCGATCAGCTCCAGCCAGTCGCGAAACCGCCAGTCATCCAGCAGTTCCGCTTCCTGATAGAGGAAATCGGTGATTTCATAATGCAATTGCGCATCGACGATGGCGGTTTCGGGTTTTTCCGCGATTTCGGCTGCACTGCTCATTTCACCAGCTCCGCTTCATAGTCATGGCTTGCCTGAAGCACATCTTCCCATTTTTCGTGGATCAGCAGGTCGGCCCAATGTTTGTAGAGCCCTCGCGCCGCCGTTTCGGAGAAGATGTAGTTGGTGATGCCGGGGACACCGTCTTCCCGTCGCTTTTCATTGCCCAGCCCCATTTCGAGGCAAAGCTGCGACTTGCGGGCACGGTTGCCGCGCAGGATCTTCTGGATTTCGGCCCAGTTTTCGGAGTCGTCCTGCTCAAGGAAGCCGGCGGGGCCGAAGGCGCGGGTCGCGCTGCGTTCGAAGGCGGCCTTCACCTCGTCCGATGCCGCAGCGTCGGCGATGCAGAACGCCCAGACCTCGACCTGATTGGGGCCGCGCGGATGCCAGACCCGTAGCGTCGCCGTGCCGTTGAGCCAGCTCAGCGTCGGGAACATCGTATTATGCCCGGCAAGGCGCAGCGCGCGCACGTCGCCCAGGCGCTGTTTCGCTTCTTCGAAGGTTTCGCGATAATAGTGCGACACTTCGCCATCCACCCAGACATTGGCGTCGGGCGCTTCGGTGAAGAAGAAGCCGCTGCCATGGCCGCGCTGGCCATATTGCAGGGCGTCCTTGGCGGTTTCCCACACCGGGCGCGCGGTCTGCCCCGCGCCCAGCGCCTTGGCATCCTCGCCTTCCTTTTGCCCCAGCACCTGCACGGCGGAGGCATGGGAGAAAAGCGCGTGATACTGGTCGGAAGCGAATTGTTCCGCGGGGAATTTCCAGTTGCAGTCGATCGTCCATTTCTGGACGCCGCCGATGATTTCGGTGCCACCCTCGCGCCGGTCGAGAACGCCGTCGAGATACCAGGCGATATCGCCCATATACTCTTCGAGTTCGGGCGCGGTCGGGTCCCAGTTGCCGAAGATCAGGCCCTTATATTCCCGCACGCGGGTCACCGGCTGAAGGCCCCATTTTTCCTTGCACAGCCCTTGCGGATAAGCCTTCGGTTCCAGCGGCACGTCGATCAGCGATCCGTCGGTGCCATAGGACCAGCCATGATAGGGGCAGGTGAAAGCGCGGGTGTTGCCGCTGTCGGCATAGGAAACGCGCATGGAGCGGTGGCGGCACTGGTTGAGAAATGCCTTGATCGACCCGTCTTTCTGACGAACGACGACGATCGGATCTTCGCCCATATAGGTATTGAAGAAATCGCCCGCCTTGGGGATCTGGCTCACATGGCACAGGAACAGCCAGGTCCGGCCGAAAATGCGCTCCAGTTCCAGTTCATATATGTCGGGGTCGTTATAGATGGACGGGGTGATGCGGCCGTTGCGCGCATCCACCAATGTTTCGATTTTTGCCGGATCGATTGTCACCACCCTCTCTCCTTCAGCCAATTGTTCTGCTTGTGCCGCATCTATGCGGCCTCGCAGCGCGTCTTATCGGACGCCCCGGCGCGAAAGAAATATTTTCTTCCTATCTATTTATCGTTCAAACCGATAAATAGAGGAATTAATGGCCTTATAGTCTATGATTATGGTCATATATTATCGATAAAACCGCTCAATGGGGCCATGGGCCATGGGGCCAGAGGGGGCACGGAATGGAATTGCGGCATTTCCGCTATTTTATCGCGGTAGCGGAAGAATTGAGTTTCACGCGCGCGGCCGAGCGGTTGCACACGTCTCAGCCTTCGTTGAGCGAGCAGATCCGCAATCTGGAGACGGAGGTCGGCGCGATGCTCCTGCGCCGCACGCGTCGCAAGGTGGAACTGACCGATGTCGGGCGGATCTTTCTGGAGGAGGCGCGCCTTGTCATGCGGCAGTTCGATGATGCTCTTGCCCGTACCCGCAAGGCGGCGCAGCGGAAGGAAGACGTGCTGACCATCGGCTTCGTTCCGGCGGCCGAGGTCCGCATTTTCCCGACCGCCCTGACCGAGTTGCGCCTGCTCTTTCCCAAGGTGGGCATCGTGTTGCGCAGCCTGACATCGGAACAGTTGCAGCAGGCATTGGCCCATGATGAGGTGGATATCGCCTTCATGCGCCAGCCGCTTCAGGGTTTCTCTCCTCTGGGCGAGGTCGTCCTGCGGGAGCAGATCAACATATTCATCCGGGCGGATCATCCTCTTGCCCGGGAACAGCAGATATCACCCCGGCAGTTGAACGGGCTGCGCTACGTCGGCATTGACCGCCACCATGCACGGACCCTCCATGACATAACCGAGACCTATCTGGAGAGGCATGAGATCAGGCCGAAGGACAGGCAGCTATCGTCCAATGTCCTGATGAGCATGAACCTTGTCTCCGCCGGCTTCGACTATGCTTTGTTGCCATCCTATGCGGAGACGTTCAGCCCGAAAAATGTCGTATCGCGCCCGCTGACCGGGGAGCGCGCGCATATTGACCTCATCATGGTTGCATCCCATGCCGATACCGCCAGATCCGAGGCGGCGCGCAGCCTGATGCAGATTGTCCGCGACACCTGCCTCGAAAGTCGCGATCAGGGGGCGCCGGAATGATCCGGACGGTCGGGGATAGTGTCAAAGCGTGGCGCCATGCGCGATCAGCACTTCATGCACCCGGTCTGTCGCCAGACCCAGAGGGTCCTTTTCATTGAGCAGCGCGAAGCTGCCGATCAGGGCAAAGCCGCAATGGCCGTGCACGGTGGCGATGAGCGATCCGGCAAGGCGGGCCGCTTCGGGCTTTTCCGATTCGGGCAGGATGGCGGCTACCTCCCGAGTGACGATCGTGGTGAGGCGGGTGCGTTCTTCCGCCAGCGTTTCGGGCATAGCCATGTCCGGCGGCAGGCGATGCTCATATATTGCGGACCAGAGGTTGAGATGCTTTTCCGCGAATTCGAAATAGCCCCGGACCAGCGCATCGATGCGATCGGCACCGGTGACATTGTGCAGGTTCGCCTCAAGACTGTCCGACCATAAACGGAAAGTGCGGCTGTTGATCGCGATAATCAGGCCGTCGACGCCCGCAAACAGGTTGGAAACCGTACCCACTGAATAGCCGACGCGCTTGGCGACTTCTCGTGCGGAGAAACGGGAAAGCCCGGTTTCGGCCATCAGCTTCTGGCCTTCGGAAAGGATCAGTTCCTCCAGCTCCTCCCGGCTATGGTCGGATCGCCTGCCCATCAGCTGGCCTTGCGCACGAACGGATATTTCATCTGCGCCAGATAGCCGCCCGGCACATTTTCCGGCACGCCATAGCCCTGCGGCCATGTGCTGTCGGGGAAATAATGGGTTCCGAACAGCCGGTCGAGCCAGGGGAAATGAATCGCGAAATTCTTGTCGACACCTTCCGCCTCCAGCGCATGGTGCCAGTGGTGGAAACGCGGCACCACCAGCCAGCGGCCGATCCGATTGAGATCTCCCCCGATATTGGCGTGGACAAGCGAGCTGTAGATATAGACGAGGCCGACATAGGCCTGCATCACCGATGGCAGGAAACCGAGCGTCAGCAGCGGCAGCGACGTCACGCCGCGCAGCAGGATGATCTCGACGAAATGCATGCGGGCCCCCGCCAGCCAGTCCATCGATTTCGCCGAATGATGAACGGCGTGAAACCCCCAGAGGAACGGGATGCGGTGGAAGAGACGATGGAACCAATATTGGGCGAGGTCGGTAAGAAACATCGCCAGCAGGAACTGCACCAGCCAGGGCAGGGCCGCTATGCCGGAACGCAGGGTGTCGAAGGCGCCTGCATGGGCATTTACATAGGTGGAAGGCGCGAGGGCAAGGAAGGTGATGAGCTGAACCAGCATCGAGCTTATCAGATAATAGAACAGGTCCTCCCGCCATTCGGGGCGGAACAGCCGCTGGGCCGCGCGATGCGGAAATATCCGTTCCAGCGGCGCGAACATGAGGCCGGTGGCGACCATGTTCACCGCGAAGAAATCGACGCCGAAAAATATGCCCCAGTCCTGCATCTCGCGCGGTTGCACCGCCGCACCGCCGAGGATCGATGCGACAAGGGTGATGATAAGCGCGGTAAGGCCGATTGCCTTGCGCGGCCGCAGCAACAGGCTGAGCAGCGCCAGCGCATAGGCGCCGAGCAACACCCCATGGACCAGAGCGCGAAAACCGGGCCAGTCCAGCGCATCGGCCAGTTCCGGCGTGGACAGGAGTTGCGGCCAGCGCAGAGCGACCACGAAGCACAGCCCTGTAATGGCCAGAAGAAGGCCGAAAAATCCCGAAAACCAGCCGGTGCCGAAACCCCGCGCTTCCACCGGGGCTTCGAGGTCGCGCATGAGATTTTGCAGGAATGTCCTGGCCATGGATGAGTGCCCTTTTATCCGGAGTCGTGATCGATACCGGCGCAATTATACACTGTCTAATTTTTTAATTGAACAGTGTATAATTGTGATATAGACCCAGGCCGGGTTCGAAAGGATGTACCATGACAACACTCTTGATGCTCGCGATCCTGATTCTCGGGGCGATGCTGATGGATATGCGAAAAAGGCTCGCGTTTCTGGAAGAGCGTATGCAGCGCGATGCCGACGCGCCCCGACCATTCGCAGTGGCGGAGCATCCTGAACCTACCCCTACCCCTACCTCGGCTCCGATTCCGACTCCTGCCCTGATTTCGGTGCCGGTTTCGCGCTCGGTGGTGTCGACAGGGGCGCTTGATTCGCCGCCGATCGAACAGATGTCGCCGATTCAGGCGGGGGACGAAGGGCTGGGGGGCGAAGAGGCACCCATAGCGGAAGAGCCGGTGCTGCCCTCTCCTGAACCGGTTGCCATCGCTGCCGCCGCGACCGAGGGGGCTTCCGGTCGGCCATCCTTCAGTTTCGAGGATATATTCGGCCGCAAATTGCCGATCTGGGCGGGCGGCATCACGCTGGCCGTGGCCACTGTCCTGTTCGTCAAATATTCGATCGAGGTCGGGCTGCTCTCGCCGCTCGTGCGCGTGGTTCTGGGCATGATCTTCGGTTCCGGTCTGATTGCGGGGGCCGAGTGGGCGCGGAGCCGGGAGGAGCTGGTTCCCGATGTGCGTATCCCGCAGGCGCTGGCCGGGGCGGGCATTGCGAGCTTTTACGCGTCCATCCTCGCGGCAGCCAATCTCTATCATTTCATCGGGGGCGGTACGGCCTTTGCCGGTCTTGCGCTGACTACCGGACTGGCGATGGGCCTGTCGCTGCGTTTCGGCGCGCCGAGCGCCGTGCTGGGGCTTGTCGGTGGACTGGCCGCTCCGGCGCTGGTGGGAGCAACCGCGCCGAATATCGCGCTGCTTTGCGGCTATCTCGCGCTTGCCATTGGCGGGTTGACGGCCGTTTCCCGGCGCCAACGCTGGATGTGGTTGGGGATAGGGGCACTGATAGGCGGCGTGGGCTGGACGGCGGTGATGATGCTGACCGGTGCGTTGGGCCATGGCGATACGCTGGCGGTCGGGCTGCTGATCCTGATGCTGGCGGCGATATTTCCTGCATTCGCCTTTGGAGGTAGCGATGCCGCCGCACCGCGCCTGTTGGCCAGCCTTGCCGGCGCCGCGCAAATGGCGGTGCTGGTCGCAACTGGCGGCTTCGGATCGCTGCAATGGGGCTTATATGGTCTGTTGTCCGGCGCGATGCTGTGGCTGGCCCGCCGCAATGCCGGGCTGACCCTTGTTCCGGTGATCGGCCTTGCTGTCGCGCTGATGCTGGCGGCGGCATGGCCGGTGCCGTCATGGGGCGATTTCGTCCCGGTCATGCTGGTGATGGCCGCGCTTTATGGCGCGCCGGCCCTGTGGGATCTGCATCGCGGAAAAGGTGACAGGATGCAGGCGCAGCAACTGATTGCGATCGGGATCGGCGGTTACCTGATTGCCCTGTTCCATTTCCATCATGGTCCGGCGGACGATGGTTTCTTCGCGGGACTGGCTCTGGCCTGTGCGGCTTTGCCCTTTGTCGCTGCCGCCCTTTGCTGGCGAGCGCGGACGGCAGCGGGCGGGGCGGGTCTGGGGATGCTTGCGGCAGCGACGGCGATCCTTGTCGTGCTGTCCGGTTATTTCGGCCTGCCGGATCGCTGGTGGGGCATCGCTGCCGCGCTCGCGATCGTCGCGGTGGCGGAGATCAGCCGCGCCGCGCGCCGTGATGCGGTGTTGCCCGCAGCGGGCGTATTCGCGACGGCGGCGGCGCTTTGCGCGGTCGCACCGATGCAGGCGTGGTTCGGAGGGGCGCTGCTTTCCTTCATCGGCGCGCCGCTTTATGTCGGCGCCCTGCCTGCCCCGATCGAGGCGGCGACCAAGCTTGCCATTCCGGCAGCGATGGCCGCCTTTGCCTGTTGGCGTTTGTGGCCGCGTATGCAGCCGCGCGCCCATGGTAGCGCGGTCATGGCGCTGATCGCTTTGGCGGTGGCCAGCGGTCATATCTTCTACAAGCAGCTGTTCGCGCTCGACGGCTATCAGGATTTTCTGCGGCTCGGTCTTGCCGAACGGACGCTCTGGGAGGCGTTGCTGCTCGCGTCGGGCTATGCCCTCTGGCGGTTGGGCGCGAGTGAACGTGCCGCTTTGGCCGTGATCGGCGCGGGCGCGGCTCATGCACTGTGGTATTCGCTCCTCCTGCACAACCCGATGACCATGGGGCAGGCGGTGGGCAGTCTGCCGCTGGCGAACCTGCTGATCGGGGTGTGCGGCATACCATTTGCGGCCCTGTGGTTGGCCGGGCGTATCGCGCCCGAGTGGATGGCCCGGTGGAGCCGGCAGGCCGATGCCCTGCGCATGGTGCTGATCCTGTTTTTCGCCTTTGCAAGCCTGCGTCAGCTTTTCGCGGGATCGATCCTGACGGCCGGGACGATCGGTGATGCCGAAAATATCCTGCGGTCGATGCTGGCGATTGCGCTCGCCATCGGCTTCCTGCTCTGGGGCATAGGGCGGCACAAGCATGACTGGCGCATCGCCTCACTGTTGCTGATGCTCGGCGCGGTCGCGAAGGTGTTTCTGTTCGATATATCCGGGCTTGCCGGCCTGTCGCGCATTCTCTCCTTCCTTGCGCTGGGTTTCAGCCTGATCGGGATTGGCTGGCTCTACAGCCGGTTCCTGCGCAAGGAGGACAAAGGGTAGGGTGGTAGGGTCCGTAACGGACCCTGACGCTGGTTCAGTCGCGGGGATCGGCCAGCTGCTCAATCCTTGTTGTTCTGCCCGGTGTCGATGTAACGGGTTTCCAGATATCGCCCTCTGGTCGCCAGTGCATCCAGCTCGCCCCGCGCGATTTCGCCGGTCATCATGTCGATTTCCCGGGCGATGATCGTGAGGCCGTCGACCAGCTGCGTTTCCGGCGTGGCCCCCGCATGGGGCTGGTTGCGCAGCCGCGCGGGGATTCGCGTATAGCTCTCCACCAGCGCCGGAAGATGCTCGTCGATCAACTTGCGTACTTCCTGAGCCGCGGGATGCCGGTCGTCCAATGTCGCGAGTTGCGGCGACAACTGGTTCAGGCCGCTCTCTATCCGGCCGAGCATGGCCCGTCCGGGCGGTGGCAGCAACGGCCGGTTCGCCTCCAGCCAGAGCAGGGTTCTGGCCGGGAGCTGGCGCAACGGCGTGTTCCGGAGGTCGGCACTATCGGGCGCTCTGGTCCTTGGGAAAATGGCGAGCGTCCAGAAGCTGACGACCATCAGCAGAAAAATGATCACCAGCCAGCGATCGCCCAGCCCGCCGGTAAAAAGGCTGATGAACAGGGCGACGAGCGGGATGGCCAGGGAAACAAGAGCGGCGCGGACGAGCCGCCTTACCGCATTGCCCAGCCTGAGCCGGAGCATGCGCATTCCCGGGGGAAACGGGGACTCGCTCATGAGGCCGCTGATCCGGTCCGGGCCGTCATCCCTGTTTCCTCAGTCCAGCGTTGCCAGCAGCCCGGCGCTGCCGGATTCCGCGCTCGCCTGCGCCTGCCCCTCCGCACGGGCGATATAATCCTGCGACCGGCTAATCTCGCTTTCCAGCGTCGTGACCGTCTGCTTCATGCTGTCGAGCGCCTTGAGCTTGAAGCTGTCGATGCTGTCCATCGTGTCGTAGATATTCTGGAAGGCGCGGCTCAATGTTTCGAGCGGCACGGTGGCACTGACGGCCTGTTCGTGGATGCGCGCGCTGTTGTCCTTCATCATCTGCCCGGTGGCGTCGATGATATTGGCGGTGGTCGCGTTGAGCGCGCTGATCTGGTCGAGCACCAGCTTCTGGTTGGTCAGGGCCTGGGCGACGGTGACCGCCGTGCGCAGCGCACCCACCGTGGTGGTCGAGGCGCGATCGACCCCCTTGATCAGTTCGATATTGTTCTTCTTGACGATGTCGAGCGCCAGATAGCCCTGCACGCTTACCGCCATCTGGGTGAGCAGGTCCTGCGTGCGTTGCCGGACATAGAAAAGCGCGCTTTCGCGGATCGCCTTCGCCTTGGCCGGATCGCCCGTTTCCAGATCGGCCGCGCTGCTTTCCAGCCTGGTGTCGAGCAGTTTCGACATATAGACCATCTGTTCGAGCCTGCCGAGAGCGGCCCAGAGATTTTGCCGCTCCACGTCGATCGCGGCATTGTCCATCAACAGCTCGTCCTTGCCGCCCTGAAGCCGCGCCAATATGGTGCTGATATGGCTTTGCGCGCTCTTGTAGCCGTCAAAATAGTCGCGGAGCCGGTTGCCGAACGGGATGATGCCGAACAGCTTTTTGGGGGCGAGCAGATTGCCGCGCTTCGAAGGGTCCAGATCCTCGACCGTGCGGCGCAGTTCGGCAAGGTCGGCGCCCACGCCCGATGTTTCGTCCATCGCCCGCACCGGCCTGTCGAGAAAACGGTTCGATTGCCCCGCCGCCTCGGCGATTTCCCGGCGGCCCATATTGGTGATCTGGTCCACCCGCCGCCCGAATTCCGGCGAATTCGTGTCCTGGGCGATCAGGTCGCCGATGAACTCATCGACCTTGATCGCCAGCTTGCTTTTCTGCTCGTCAGTGACCGCGACCAGCTCTTCCGCCCGTTCGGGGGTGACGACCGGCACCGGATCGGGAGGGGTAAGTTTCAGTTCATTGCCTTGAGTGGGGTCCGCCATGATCCGTCGCCTTCCGTTCCTGCCGACAGGTTTCTATGGATTAGCGGGACCAAGCACAAGGTTGGCCGTCCTGTTAGGAGTGTTTTGCGGGGCGGCGACTTCACCCCTGCCTTTGCGATGGCGGAAATCGGGAGCAGGGAAAAACCGCTATCGCCGGTTCCCGGCTTTGAAGGGAGAGAGGGGTCAGTCGATGCGCTCCGCCCAGGCGACGCGGCGCCACGGGCCGCCATATTCAGTGCCTCCGAACGGGAAGCAGGTGGTGAGCGCCAGCAGCGGGCGCGCGGGATTGAGCGGATAGGTGAACCGGTTCCAGCGCACCGTTTCGAAGTGGGTGACGCGATAGCGGTCGGTCGGGCCGGTAACCGATTGCAGGGCAATCACGTCCCCCGCGCGCAGATCGCGGATGAACAGGAAATGGGTGTCGCGGTGCGCGGCGAGGATGGTGACGGGGCTGTCCGCATCGCCCTGTCTGATCAGGGTGGGGCCTTGCGCGAGTTGCTCGTGCGAACCGTCACCGGAAAGGATGATTTCGCGGATGCCGAGCCGCGCGACGGTGAGTCGCGCGACCGGGGCGGGGGCTTGCTGCGTTGCCGGTGGCAGGCGCCCCGGATGGGAAGGCGTGGCAGGAACCGGGGCGTCCGGTCGTTTATGGTCTGCTGTTTTCGCCCCTGTCCCGGCGGCGGCGAGATTGCGGGCGAGATGTTGTTCGAAGGTCCGTTCGAGCCGGGCCTGCGCGAGTTCGGCCCTGACCGGAACGCCGATGCCCTGCATCAGGCTGATCAGGCCGCCTGCGTACAGCGCCAGCGCGACGGCGGCGGCAAAACCGCGCGCAAGGGCGCGGTCTCGCTTCGGGGCGGTGGCGGGGGTCATGCGTTGCCTCCCGCCATGCGGCGGCCGCGCAGGAGGAGGGAAAGCCCCATCGCCAGTCCTCCCGCCAGCATCGCCAGACCGCGCCCGATCGCCCCCCAATAGCCGGTGGCCGTCTGCGGCAGGTCCAGCGCTTCCTCCTGCGCGGGCGGTGATGCGTTCTCTGCCGCGAGCGGGACATCACCGCCGAACAGCGCATCGAAGCTCCAGCCCTTGGGCAGCAGCAACGGCAATTCCTCCTGCGTCAGCCGCATTCCCGCCGGGCGCGCGGGGGTCTGGTCCACCGCGACAAGGCTCGTCTGCGTGGTCACGAGATGATAGTTCAGGCCAAATTCGGCGATGGCCGCGTCCGCCCTGTCATCCTCCATCTGCCCGGACCAGCGTTGCGCCTCGATGTCGGCGATGCTGCGATTGGCCCAGAGCCGCGCGATCGACGGGCTGTCCGTCGCATCGGCCAGCGCGATGCTCTGGCTCCACCGCTTGCCGTCGATCGTGCCGCTGACCACCAGCCTGCCGCGCAGCGCATCGCCCTTGCCGAGCAGCATCAACGGTTCCCCGGCATAGAGATCGGGCAGAGTCTTCGGGGTCAGGGCGAGCGCGGAGCCTTCGACCTGCACGGCGAGGTTGCGGAGGGCGGGCGCCTTCAGGCGGTCGAGCAGGGCGGTCATTTTGGCCAGCACTTCACTGTCGTCGCCGACATTGGCATAGGTGCCGCGTCCGGCCTCGGCCATGCGGCGCATCAGGAAATTATTCGGCGCCGAACCGATGCCCACCATGAACACGCGGCTGCGTCCGCCATGGGCGGCGATTTCCGCCATCATCTCCCGTTCGTTGGACAGGGCGCCATCGGTCAGGAAGATTACCTGCCGCACCCCTTCCGCATCCGGGGTGTCGTCGGCCAGCGCCGCCTTCAGCGCGGGCAGCATTTCGGTGCCGCCATTCGCTTCCAGCCCCTGGGTGAAGGTGCGGGCGAGGGCAATCTGTTCCGGCGTTGCGGCGATGGCATGATCGAACAGCCGGGTCATGGTGTCGTCGAAGCGGATCACGTTGAACCGGTCCTGCGGGCGCAGCGTGCCGAGTGCGTAGAGCAGGCTCTGCTTGGCCGCCTCCATCGATTCCCCACCCATGGAACCGCTATTGTCGATCACGAAAATCATCTCGCGCGGGGGAGCATTGCCGGCCTCCACAGCCGTCTGGGGGGTGAGGGTCGCCATCACATAATCCTGCCCCGCGAAATTCTGCCGGAACAGGCTCAGCGTCGGGTCGGCACTGGCCGAACGCCAGCGCAGTTCGAAGTCGCGGTCGGCGGGAACTTCGCCTTTGGCCAGCGTGATCGTTTTTTTGTCCGTCCCGGCATTGGCGATCCTGATCCGGTGATAGGGGCTGATGATATTTGCGGGGGCAAATCCGGGCGCGAGGTGGATCGTGATCGATACCGGGTTGAGCGTGCGGCCCGGCCCCGGTGCGGCGATCGACGGGTGGGCCAGCGGCGCGGTAACATTGGCAGCGTCGGCCAGCTCGTCCGCGCTGGTCAGGGTGTGGGGCGGCACATAATGCGGACCGACGACCAGCGGCAGCCGCATCGCGAACTCGCCGTTCAACTGGCGGACCGGCGCCTGATATTCGATCGACACCAATATGGTCTCGCCGGGGGCGACATTGGCGACATGAGTACGGAAAAGATTGGCGCGTTCGGATTCGACCAGTCCGGCCTTTTTCCCTTCCGCCTTTGCCTGATCGTAAATCTGGCGCGCTTCCGCCTTGCGTTTGATCGCGCCGACGATCACGCGCTGGCCGACGACCATTTTCAGCGTATCGACCGCACCGTCATCGGGGAGGGGGTAGAGATAGCTTGCCTCCATCCATGCGTTGCTGCCGTTGCGGAAGGCCTGCGTCACCCGCACGCGCATGATCGGGCCGCTGACGGTCACGTCCATGTCGGTGCCCAGCCGGACGGCGGGCATGGCGGTCGTGACGCCCGCGCCCTTCAGCATCAGCGCGCCGCCCGCTGCCGGGTCCGGGCCGTCTTCGGCGTGGGCGGAGGCGGGCATAAGGCTGCCCAGAACAAGGGCAATCAGTGCGATCGTGCGGATAGTCGGGCCTTGTCCGGTTTGCGCATATCGGGCCTGTGATGTGGGGGGGCGTATCTGCATGGCGTCTGCTCCGTTCTGACTGGAGCCTTTCCGTTAGAGCGCAAAGATACCGCACAGCCACGCGCAACATCCGGCATCTTCGGCCGGTCATCGGCGCAATCGGACGGGGCGTGACGGTTTCCCTGACGATACCGGACGGAACAGGTGGTTTTGTCCGGAATTGTCCGGTACGCAGAAGCGATGATGACTCAGAGCGAACTACCCAGCACAGAAAATGACGCGATTGCGACACGGCTGCGCGAGGAACTGGCGCGTCGCCGGATCTCGCGGCAGGCGCTGGCCGACATGGCGCGGATCAGCCTGTCGACGCTGGAAAAGGCGCTTTCGGGCAGTCGTCCTTTTTCACTCGCGACGGTGGTGCGGATTGAGGATGTGCTCGGCACCGCGCTGCGCGGGCCGGTGGAGACCGCGTCGCCAGAGGCCCTGCTCGCCCCGCAGGCGATGGGATCCTATGCCCGCCCGGCGGTGCGCTGGATCGAAGGCTCTTACCTGACCCTGCGCCCCGCCTTCAGCAAGGACGGGGCGGTCTACGCCTATCGGACAGAGATTTTCTGGGATGAGGAGCAGGGGTGCCTCGGCTTTGCCGAAAGCGAGCGTCTCGACAGCAGCTTCACCCAAAAGGGTTTCGTTTCGATGCCCAATCTTTCAGGCCATATCTATCTGGTAACCAGCGAGGATGGGCAATATCGCCTCATCATGCTGGGCCGCGCCACGCGCGAAGGACGGATGTATGGGCTGCTCTCGACGTTACAGGCCGGTGCGGGGTCGCAACTGGTCCCAGTCTCCTGCCCCATTGCCTTGATACCGGTGGATCAGGTCGCGGTGCCGCATTTCGGGATGCTGGATGCGGGGGACGAGGGATATGCGGTCTGTCGCCCGATGCTGGACCGGGCGGTGGCGGACGGGTTCTGCCGCTGGCACGGGTGATGCCGGTGCGGCCTGTGCCAGCGGAGCTTGAAGCCCGCCCGGCGTAACCTGCGGGATGTCCGGCGTCAGGAATGAATCATTTCATTGTTCAGAATGCTGGTGATCGCGGAATAGAGAAAATCCCGCTCGCGCCCGTTGAAGCTGCCATAGAGCTTGTCCGCGAGGGCGGCCATGGAAGGGATGATCGCGCGATAGGCATCAAGGCCATCCGGGGTCAGCGACACGGGCCTGCGTCGCCGGTCCTTCCGGTCCGTCTTGCGTTTCAGCCAGCCTTTTTCCATCAGCGCGGCGATCGCCCGGCTGGCGGCCATCGGCTGGATCGCGAGCAGGTCGCTGAGTTCCCGACCGGTCAGCTCGCCCTGATCGCCGAGGCAGATCATGATCTTTATGTCTTCGATGCTGAGGTCATGCGGCTTTGCCACCCATTCGCGCATCGGCTGGCTGATGAGCGTGGTGAGTTTCAGCATCTGGATATGGAGATTCAGATTGGATGAGATGACGGGTAATTCGTCTTTGCGAGCCCCCTGCTCTGCCTTGCCTGCGCTGTTCAATGGGCCCTCACGGAAAATAAATGGTATCAATCGTTAGGGGAATAGGTTCATTCCCGGTCGATGACAATGCGGCAAAACCCTATGGTCGGCAATATTCGCCCCGACCGGGTGGCATTCCCCACCCGCAACGGGGCTTCGCGGGGTGAGGAAATGCGCGATTCCTGTCTCAGGCAGGCAGGGCGACAAGATCGTCAAACCGGGTGCCCATGCCGCCCAGCACGGTTCCACCGTCCACCGCCAGCGCATGGCCGGTGACATAGGAGGACGCATCCGAGCAGAGCCACAGCACGGCTGCGGCCATTTCCTCCGGCTGCCCCAGCCGATCCATGGGCGTGCCGAATATCAGGCGGTCGCGATAGGGCTTGGGCAGTTCGGCGATGAACGGTGTGTCAATCGGGCCGGGGCAGAGCGCGTTGATTCTTATCCCCTTGTTCGCATAGTCCATCGCTGCGCCCTTGGTCAGGCCCATCACCCCATGTTTGGCGGCCAGATAGACCGACAGATTATAACCACCGATCAGGCCCGCGGCCGAAGCCGTGTTGACGATCGCTCCCTTGCCCTGAGCCAGCATGATCGGAATTTCCGCCTTCATGCAGTAGAAGACGGAAGAAAGATCGACATCGATCAGCTTGCGCCAGTTGGCGGACGACCACTGCGCGACAGGCACATTCTCGCCTTCGATCCCGGCGTTATTATGGGCAAAGTCGAGGCTGCCGAAACGAGAGAGAACATCCTCGACCATGGCCTTGACCTGCACTTCATCGGCGACATCGGCCGCGAAAAATTCGGCGGTTCCGCCCTGTGCGCGGATCTGCTCGACCGTCTTTTCGCCATTGTCCCGGTCAATATCGGCGACGGCGACATTGGCGCCCGCCGCGGCAAAGGCCCGGGCGGTCGCATGGCCGATGCCGGACCCGCCGCCGGTGACCAGCGCCGTTTGCCCACGGAAATCGAAGGAAATATTCATCCCGTCCCATCCTCTCTCTTTTATAATGGTAACATTTGATATAATGAGGTCGAGGTGAGCACAAGCGGGTTTTTCCGCGGCACGGGCTGGTCCCGATCCTAGCCGCCATAATGAAGCGCATTTCATATCCGCCCTAGCCGGCGGGGCTGGCGGCCCGGCGCAACCCATCGGCCAATATGGACGACAGGATGGAGCCCGCCCGGTTCCAGTCGATCGCCCGATGATTGACATTCACCGCGGCGGCAAGGCGTTCGCCATAGACCTGGGAATAAAGATAGGTCCCCAGAACGGCGGTAAGGGCAAGGAAGAAATCCTGCTCGTCCAGCGTGGGCAGGGCATTGCGGAGCAGCCGGACAAGCCGCGCGCGCGTTTCCCGCACCAACGGGTGGACCAGCTCGCTCGCTTCGGCCGAAGGATCGATCAGGGCCCGGCAATAGACACGGTGGGCGAGGTGATCCTTGTCCTGTTCCTGGCCTCCCGGCAGGGCGGGGCTGAAAAAGGCTTCCAATATCGCCCGGGGATCCGTTGCTTCCTCTCCGCCCCCCGCTTCCAACACATCGAACCGGGCATTTTGCGCGGCATGAATCGGGTTGAAATGGCGCGCGAACATATCGGCGAACAAATGCTGTTTCCCGGTCCAGTGGCGGTTCAACCGGGCAAGGCTGGTCTTCGCTTCGGCGGTGATTTCGCGAATCGTGCTGCGATCATAGCCATTGCGGACAAAGACCCGGTCGGCCGCATCCAGAAACCGGATGCGGCTCGCCTCGAAGTCCGATCGCGCCACTTTATGCTCCTTGTCCATCCTGTCTCTCCCGCCTCAAATAGTATCTTGTGTTATTAAAAGCAAATGGATACACCAGTATCCAGATCAAACCAGTAACGAGGAGAGGGATATATGACGGCGCGTACGGGAAAAGAATATCTTGCCGGTTTGCGGGACGACCGGCAGATCTGGCTGGGGGACAGGACGGTCTCGGTTCTCGATGAACCCTGTTTTCAGGGGTCGCTGCGTGGCATGGCCGATTATTTCGACTGGCAGCATCAGTTTGCGGATGAATGCCTTGTCGACGACCCGGAAAAACCCGGCGAGAAAATGAACGCCAGCCTGATCGTGCCGCGCTGCGCCGATGATCTGGCCCGCCGCCATGTCGCGCTGGAACGGTTGTCGCGTTATTCCAACGGCCTGCTGGGCCGGACGCCCGATTATGTGAACGTCGTGCTTTCGGGTCATGTCGCGCGCAAGGACATCTGGGATCGCGGCACCGATCCGGTGTTTCACGAACGGCTGACCAGATTTCACCGTGAGGTGATCGAGGGCGATCTGTCGATGACGCACACCATCATCCACGCCAATATCGACAAAGGGGCGGGCGATCTGGCGGGCATGAATGCCGATCTGACGCTGCATGTGGTGAAGCGGACCGAAACGGGCGTCGTCGTGCGTGGTGGCAAGGTGCTGGGCACGCTCGCCCCATTCGCTGATGAGCTCTATGTCTATCCTTCGGCCCCGATCCCGTCGGGTGCGGAGCAATATGCGCTCTGCTTCTCGATCCCGATGAACACCAAGGGCCTCATCACCGTCTGCCGCGATCATTATGGCAATAATGCCGATGTGGCGGATTCGCCTTTCTCCTCGCGCTTTGACGAGCAGGATGCGTTCATCATCTTCGATGATGTCGAAGTGCCCTATGAGCGACTGTTCGTGGATGGGGATCTCAACGTCTACAATAACATCTCGGCGGGCGTGTCGCCGGGCAACACGATCCAGCAGACGGCGATCCGTGCGATGGTGAAGCTGGAATTCGCCTATGATCTGTGCACGCAGATCGCGAAGGTGAGCAACAGTGACAGCCGGCCCGATGTCGCCGCCATGCTCGGCGAGATCCACACCTATATGTCGCTGACCCGTTCCGCCATCATCGCCGCCGAGGCCCGGGCGCATGAATGGGGCACATCAGGCGCCTTCTTCCCCCATGGGGATATTGCCGCGCTGCGTTGCGTGATGCCGGGCTGGATGACGCGGGTGAACCAGATTATCAAGGCGCTGGGGTCGCATAACCTGCTGGCCACGCCGTCGCTCAAGGCATTTGACAATCCCGCCATCGGCCCGCTGCTGGAGAAATATCTCCCCGGCGCCAACGGCATGGAGGCTCGCGAGCGAGCGCGCATCATGCGCATGGGCTGGGATTTTGCCGGGTCGGCGCTGGGCAGCCGCCTTGAGCTGTATGAGATGTTCTATCTGGGCAGCGCGGCACGCGGGCTTCAGACCGATCATATGGTGGCCCAGAAGAACGGAGAAGGGGGGCAGGTGAAGGATTTCATGAAGGAATCCGGGATCATTCCGGGCGACGCCTGAGCGATTTCCATATCCTGAGAAAAGGGAGGCCGCGATGCTTGTCATCGCGGCCTCTTTTTTGCCTCTACAGCAGGGTGTTCGAATATATCGGGCCGGGGATTATGCCGGGAAGGCCGATCATCCTTTCGAGGAGCGGTTCAGTTCGAGGACGATGCCACAGGAATTCGACCGGGATGGTTCATCATTGCGTCGATCATCCGAGAAACGACATCCTGTTGGGCTCCACCAGCCTTTCTCCTGCCCGTACACATATGCCTGCCACGTTCAATGGCGGTCATTTCCCCGGCCATGACGTCGACCGGGACAGGGGGTCGGTTCGCCTAATTTCGGGGGCGCCGGAAAGCAAAACGGCCGGCCCGGTAATCCGGACCGGCCGTTCCCCCGGGGGAAGGGAAGCGCCCCCTGTTCCCAGCCGCCTCAGGCCGAAGGCGCGGTAACCCTGTTTTTTGCGGCATTCAGCGCGAGCAGCCACATTGCCGCAATGGCGATGCTCCAACCTGTCCCGAGTAACACCGCAAAGGGTGTCCAGTCCGTTCCTTCCGCATAGGTCAGCCAGATCGGCGGATTGACGAAGGTCGCGAGCGCCCCCGCCTGATTGATGAGCGCAGTCGCCGCGCCCCTGCGTTGCGGTTCGGCAACCACCGGCAGGGTTGCCAGTAACACCGCGATGGCCGCGCCCGAGGCGAAGAACCACCCACCCAGCACCATATAACGCACCGGAATGTCGAGATGCGGGAAGAAGGACAATATCCCGACCACGAAGCCGACCACCCCCAGCAGGGTGAACAGCATCTGCTGGCTCAGTCCGCGCGACAGCACCAGTCCGGCGAACAGCGATCCCGGCACCATCACCAACGTCGCCATCGCGACCATCTGCGACGCGCTCGCCATGCTGATGTCATGCGCCCGCGAGAAATAGCGGGGGAAGGTGACGTTCGCGCCCAGTCCCATGCTGATCATCAGGAAGAAGGCAAGGCCGAGCAGCAGCAGGCCGGGCCGCGCATAGGCGGCGCGCAGGTCGAGGATCTGTGCCGCAAGACCCGGTTTGGCGCTGGGGTGCCGTACCTTCACATCGGGTTGCAGCAGGCCGAGCAATCCGGCCGCGAGATAGAGGGCGCCATGGCAGGCGAAAGTCAGCCGCCACCCTTGTGTTTCCGCGAACAGGCCGCCGATGGTCAGCCCTACCGCCGTGCCGACGGGCATGTAGGTCGCCCATATGGTCATTGCGGTCGTACGCCTTTTCCCTTCGGTCGTCGCCATCAGCAAGGCCGGACCCGCCGTGTACATATGCACGATCACCGTGCCCTCCAGCAATCGCGCCACCTGCAGCATCAGCATGGTCGGCGCAAAGCTGTAGATCACATTTGCCGTAATGCCGAGCAGCGCGCAGCACAGCAGCACGATGCGGGGGCCGAAGCGATCCACCACCATGCCGCTCGGTATGGCGAGCAGCGCCGCAGGCACCGCGATCAGCGAGACGAGCCAGCCGAAATGCGCGGGCCCCAGATCGAACCAATGGGCCAGATCCCCGCCCAGCGGAATGATCTTGCTGACGGTCGAGGCGCCGCACACGCCGAACAGATATATTCCCAGTATCGACGCCCAACTTCCCGTTTTCATAACGTCCAATCCCTCTCCCGGCCTGCATGGTCACAGGAGCAGGCTCACCCGGATCAGAGGGATCCGCGCAGGCCTCCCCTCACCATCGTCAGGCCTTTAAATCGACCCTGTACACCGCGTCGTCGACCCGGGTCAGGGTCGCGCGGAAACCGGCCTCGCGGCCCAGCCCCTGAAGCAGATGCGCCTTATTCCATCGCGCCAGCGCAATGGCGTGACCACTGCGTTCCACCTGCTGCATCAGGCCGTCGCGCCATTGCCGGACCGGATCGGCGAACAGTGGGCGGGCTTTGGCCTGACCGAAGATCGCCATGGCGGCCGGATCATGATCCGCGCCCAGATTGATGTCGCGCAGCAGCAACAGCCTGCGTCCGGCGGCCATGGCGGCCGGTGCGGAGGCGGTTGCCGCCGCGAGGCCAAGGGCCGTCATCGCATCCCTGCGGGAAAGAACCACCGTCATTGCTTGCCTGCCTTTTCCAGATAGCGCGCGATGCTATCGAGCTGTTCGTCGCTTACATCGCCACGGGTGATACGCGGCATGTTGCCGATGCCGTTGCGCGCCGCCGCCTTGACGAAATCCACCGTGAGGTCAGGCCGCCGTTCCAGCCAGTCCTGCCCCTTTTCCACGCGATGGGCGAGGATGACCGTGCCCATGCCGAAATTGCGGTGGCACATTGCGCATTTGTCCACGAACAGCTTTTCCGCTTCCGATTTGTAACTGCGGTCCTGCAACGAATTGGCGCCGGCATTGCCCTGCTGATCGCTTTTCGCCGGCGCCGCGCCGCCGGCTGCGATCGCGCACAGGGGCAGCACCAGGCCCATCAATGCCGCCAGCCGGGCGACCCATTTCCGATTGTTCCGAAACGTCATCATCCCATCCTCCTCACGCGCGATTGCTTCTGCGGTTTGCGGGCCAGATGCCGCTCTTGCCCGGAGCCAGGACGCCATTGGGGTCGAGCGCATCCTTGACCCGTTCGTTCAGGCGCCGCAGCGCGTGATTGTTGAAATCGAAGGTGTCCGCGATCAGGTCCATATAATCGATATGGGTGCGATATTCGGCGTAGCGCTTCGCGGTCGCATCCTTCACCAGCGCGCGCATGAAGCTGTCCACCCGCTTCATCATCTCCGGGTCGTCCCGGTTGAACAAAAGCTGGTTCACATTGGTCATGTGTCGTTCGCCGATGGCGAAGCTGGGGTGATAATCCATCCCATATTCGGCATAGAGCGCCGAGGTCCGCCGATATTGATCGAGCGCCAGATTGCCGTCGGTCGGCAGCACGGGGGAATAGCTGACATGCCCGCCGCGCCCGCCGAACCAGTTGGCATTGGCCAGTGGATAGCTGACCGGCACACCCGTTGCGGGCGATCCTTCGGGGGCATCGCCCCTGACCCAGCGGGTCGGCGTCATCGACATGACCGGCTTGCCGTTGAACGCCCGCTCGACCACGCGGGTGGTGGCCTCGTTAATCTCCAGCGGGCCGTACCAGCGGATCGCGACGCCCCACCAGCCGATGTTGAATTTCTTGCGGATCGCGGTGATGACGCTTTCGGTGAGCGGCTTGCCCGGTTCGATCCATTCGTCGCGCAGGGTCAGCGTCGCCGCCGCGCGCAGCCAGTTGCCGATGGAGGGCGATTGCTGGATGATCCCCTGTTGTCGTAACGGCGCCAGCGTGTCGATCAGCCAGCCCAGATCCTCCGGCTTGTCCACCTCTATGTTAAACCCCATCACCGATTCCGGCTCGGGCATCAGCCACAGACCCAATTTCGTCACGATGCCGAAATTGGACTGACAGAACATCGTATCCCAGGAAGGGCCGAAGCCGGGCTTGTAGAGTTGCCAGTTGGGGGAATCCGACATGGCCCCCATGCCGGTGCGCACCAGATCGCCATCGGGCAGCACCACCTCTAGCCCGCATATACGGGCGGCATGGTCACCATAAGTGGTGTAGCCGACGCCGCGATCGAGCGCATTGCCCGCGACCGAACCCCAGCTATTGCCGGGGACTGACAGCCACAATGGCAGCTTGCGTTCCTGAATATAATCGTAAAGCTCGAAGAAGCTGACACCCGGTTCGACCAGCACCGTGCCGTTTTTCTCATCGATCTCGATCTTCTTCATGCGCGTGAGATCAAGGACGATGGAGCCCTTCACCACCGGCGCGCTGCCCCCATAACCGAAATTCTTGCCGCGGCTGATCGGCCAGAGTGGCACCTTATAGTCATTGGCGATCTTCACGATCGCCTGAACTTCCTCGACCGTTTGCGGCGCGACCGCGCCCGAAGGCTCATGCGTGCTCTCATCGGCGGAATAATGGTCGGAATAGGCGACCCGGTCCTCTTGGCTGGTAAAGACATTCTGGGAGCCGATGACCCCGCCTATCGCCTTCAGCGCCCTGGCGACGCTCGCCATGTCGATGGCTGTTGCATTCATGGAAATTTCCTTCGTCTTCGATCCTGTCATGGCCGGATGGTCCGACCGCCGGTTCTGCCGCGCCAGTGGTTCAGCCCGCGAAACGCGGTTCGGGCAGGCCGCGCGCGCCCAGCCCCTCGATCACGAATGTGCGCCCGCCCAGTTCTTCGGGCGGTTTGTCCATACCCAGCGCCTTCAGCGCGACCGGATCGATGCTGGTGACATAAAGCAGGTCGAGATCGGGGCCGCCGAACATCACGCTGGCGGTCAGCGTGATGCCGGGCATGTCGATGATCCGCTCGATCTTGCCATCGGGCCGGAAGGCGACAACTTTCCCCCCTTCGCAGATCGCCATCCACATCAGCCCATCGGCATCGACCGTGGCGCCATCGGGAATGCCGCCGAGATCCTGCGTCGTCGCGAACAGTCTGCGATTCGCAGCCTGTCCGGTCTCGATGTCGTAATCATAGGCGTAGATGCTGAACCGGCGGCTGTCGGAGAAATAGAAAGTCCGGTTGTCGGGCGACCAGCACGGACCGTTGCTGATGATGATGTCGCGGTCGATCGGGGTCAGCCGATGATCCGCGTCGAAACTATAGACGGTGCCGAGCGGTTCCTTCGCCATGCTGTCGGTGGTGCCGACGACGAAGCGACCGCGCCGGTCGACCTTGCCGTCATTGAACTGAACGCGGGGGTCCAGCCCTTCCGGCCGATAGAGGGGTGTCACTTCGCCGGTTTCGAGGTCGAGATTGTAGAAACCGTCCACCAACGCCACCAGTGCGCCGCCGTCACGGCGCAACGCCATGGATCCGATCACGCCGGGCACGTCCCAGCTTCGGGTCGCGCCGGAGGCATGGTCCAGCCGGTGAACCTTCTTTCCGACTATGTCGACATAATAGAGCGCCTGCTCCTCGACATCCCAGACCGGCCCTTCCCCGACCAGGCAACGCGGCGCATCCAGTGCGTGTATCTTCATTCCCTCTCTCCATCGACACGGTCCCGGCCTGCATGCGTGGGACCGACCCGTCTTCTTTTCGGGCTATTTTCGGCGGCATATCGCCGGAAATGCCCTTTCTTTTCCTTGTGTTCCTGCGCCATGGGCGCCGAAAGTCCCGAAACTTGATATTGTTTGTTACTAATTTCTGTTGCCCCCGCAAGGGCAGGAATTCCGCCGTGCCGATTATCATGCATGGCGGGTGCGTGCCGTGGCGACACGCACCCGCTTTTTCTCAGTTCTTCACCGTGAGCTGGATGCCCACCGACCGGCCGCGCTCGACCAGATTGAGCACGCTGCCGTCGGCGCCCGGTACGCCCAGCCTGTAGCTGGTCGTCGCAACATTGGTGAGGTTGCGGCCGATCACCGCCAGTTCCCACCGCCGGTCGGCCGGACCATAGCCGAGGCGCAGGTCATATTTCTGGAACGCCTTCTGACGGAACAGGTCGTCCGCAGTGGCGGTCATGAAATAGGCGGAGCTGAAATTGACGACCGGGCTGACGCGGAATTCATTATCCCCGGCCGGAACCGTGAAATCCAGCCCGACGCTGCCGCTCCACTTGGCCGCATAGGCGCGGCGTTTGCCCGACAGGTCCTGAATCCCGCCGCCGGCCTCGCACACGGTTTCGGCTGGATTGTCGGGATTGCCGCTCAGCGCATATTGCGACAGCTTGGTGCATTCGCCATTGGCATAATCGGTATATTTGGCATCCAGATAGGCGAGATCGGCGCTGAACCGGACCCCTTCCGCGATCCGCCAGCCCGCACCGACCTCGATACCCTGAGACCGCGCACCCGCCGCATTGGTGATGCTCGATGCAAGGTTGGAGTCGAAGGTGGTTTCCTGCAACCCCTTATAATCCATGCGGAAGGCGGCGATGTTGAGGGTCAGCGCCCGGTCGAAGAAGCTGCCCTTCATGCCGATTTCATAGGCGTCGACCACTTCGGGGCCGAAGACGCTGGGTGAGGAGCTGGTGGAGAAGCCGCCCGCCTTGAACCCCTTGCTGTAGGTCGCGTAGAGCATCACGTCGTCGGTGGCGTCGAATTGCAGGCCGACCGAGGGCATGAACTTGTTGTCATGCACCTTGTTGGTGGCGAAATCGCCCAGCGTACAACCCATGATGATGCAGGCCGCGACCGGCAATGGCAACTGCCCGTCCGGCGTGGCCGACGTATAGGGCACCAGCGTTTCCGCCACCGCATTTTCCGTCGACCCGATCACGAGATAGCGATGCGCCTTCTTGGTGACGTCGGTATAGCGGCCGCCAAGATTGATGCGGACGCGCTCCACCGGACGGATGGTGAGAGAGGCAAAGGCCGACCAGGTGTTTTCCCGCTGCTGGGAAAAGGGCGCGCCGGTCAGCGCATAGCTGGGGTCGAAATCCGGATAATCGCCGAACACGGTTTCGATCAGCGCCGGGAAGGAGGGGAACGGGCCGGGGTTGAAGAAGAACCCGGCCTGCGTGTCATAATCCAGCTTGCCGTGCTGATAATAACCGCCGAATGCATATTCGACCGTGCCGCCGGATTTGGATTCGAAGCGCACTTCCTGGCTGAAGAACTTGTATTTTTCCTTCGCTTCGATCGGGAAGGGCTCATATCCGGAAAGCGTCGGATAGCTGACCGGGATCAGCGGCTGACGCTGTTTCACCTTCATGTCGCTATAGGCGGTTATGGTGCGGATCGTGCCCGGCCCGACATCGAAATTGTTGGTCAGCGCGGTTTCGAAGAAATCGAAATGCGAATAGCTGGGCAGGGACTGGCTGTTATAATCGAGCTTGTCCTCAAAGTCGGCATTGGCGGCAAGGATCGACTGGCAGACGCTCGATGCGGGGAAACCGCCCGAGGCGGGGCAATTGGTCATCTGGAACGGCGCATAATCGTCGATCCGCGACCGGGCGCGATCAACCCGCAGGTCGGTCATCCAGTTGGCGGTCGGTTGCCAGCGGAGCGACAGCCTGCCCTGAACGCTGTTATCATGCGGACCGTTCTTGCCGCCGGGCAGGTCGACAAAACCTTCCATGCCCGAAACGCGCACCGCAGCGCGACCGCTGAGCGTAGCGCTGATCGGCATCGTGACGCCGCCTTCGAAATTATATTCGCCGTCCGAGAGGCCATAGAGCCCGCTGGCATTATATTCGAAAACGTCCCCCGGCTTGCGCGTGGTGATGGACAACGCGCCGGCACTGGCATTGGCGCCGAAGAAGGTGGTCTGCGGCCCCTTCAATATTTCGACGCGATCGACATCGAACAGCGCCGACATGGTGGTGCGTGACCGGCTGCGGTAGACACCGTCTGCAAAGGTCGCCACCGCCTGTTCGAAGCCCGGATTTTCGCCGGATCCGACACCGCGGACGTTGATGGAGTTCACGAGCGATCCGGTCGTGATGCGCACATTGGCGACGCGACTGGAAACATCCTGCAGCGTCCGGATGCCCTGTTGTTCCAGCTGGTCGCCTGAAACGACCGAAACGGAAACGGGAACATCCTGCAGCCTTTGCTGACGGCCCTGCGCCGTGACGATGATGTCGGCAATCGCGCTGCCACCGCTCGGCTGGTCGTTTTCGACCTCCGCCGCGGCGGAGGTCCCCGACATGGTTGCGATTGCCAGAGCGGCCAGCGAAACATATTTATAGTTGAAACCTACCCGCATTGTTCCTCTCCCTTCTTTGTCTGGAAGGAGGTTTCGCCTCCTTCCGCCTTATTTTTCGTCATTTTAATGCTTGTTGCCGGCTCCGACCGACGCGGCGCATTGCGAGGCGCCGGTCCGGAGATCGGTCGCGTCAGCCGCCCAGCACTGCCGCCCGGTCGAGTTCCTCCTGCGGCACCCACCATCCATGGATCTGGGGGCGCAGCCGGAACGGCAATTTCACCCTGGCGATCGCGCCCTTGCCGATATTGCCCGCTTCGAGGAACCACAGTTCCGACGACATGGTCGAATGGGTGTCCACCACGGCCGCCAGCCAGCCTTCATGGCCTTCCTGCCGCGAGGGGATATGGATGGGTTCGTTGATCGAGCGATCCGGCCCGAGCGGCAAGGCCTCATGCTTGCCCTTGCCGACGTGAATGCGCAGCAGGGTATTGAATCCGGCGCCGACCACGCTGTGAATGACTGGCGGGCCAATCTGCGGGTCATAACAGGCGTAATAGCCGATTTCATAGGGGCGGCACTGATCGGTGGCGGCGGTGCGCGACATGTCGCCCGGCGGGCCGATGATGGTCTCGGTCCAGCCCTTGTCCAGATCGTCCATGTCGAAAGTCCAGCGGCACAACGACGCGCGCAGTTCCGCCGGGCTGGCATCGACGCCCGATGCCTCGCGGATGAACGGGAAGATGTTCGTTTCCATAACATTGAGGTCCATATGGACCAGGCTGGATCCGCTCGCCTTTTCGTCGAAGCCGTTCATCATGTGATAGGCGGACAGGCCGTTCGGGCCCTTCACCCATTTCATCTCCTCGACCTTGCCATAGCGCGGCATGATGCCGACCCATGTCGGCTCATCGGGATGATGGACCCAGTGCGCGCCCCCGGCCTTGATCCGGTCGAGATCGGCAATCGTCGGGAAAATGGGAAACAGCACATAGTTTTCGGTGACGACGAAATCGTGCAGCATCGCGCAATAGGGCGCCTGAAACCATTGTTCGGAAATCAGCTTGCCGTCCTTGTCGGCGATGCAATAGGCGACATCGCGCGTCGCCAGCCCGCCCGCCTCATAACCGAAGAAGAACATTTCCCCGCTGTCCGGGTCGATCCGCACATGGGCGGTCATCGTCTGAGATTTCAGCGCGCCGTGATAATCCCATTTGCCAATGGTATCCAATGTTATCGGATCAACTTCATAGGCTGGCCCGTCTTCCTTTGTCAGGAACAGGCGCCCGCCGTGCCAGATCGGCGTCGTATTGGCGACGGTCCGTTCCACACCCCGAACGCTCGGATCATCCGTATAGGGGTTGCGATAGGCGCCAAAAAGTGCCTTATTTTCTTTCTTTTCAGCAAGATAGCGATCAGTCTCGATGTAGCGGATTGCAAAGTCCACCCGATTGCCGTGAATCAGGAAGCGGCCGATCATCCCGTCCCCGGAAATATAGGTATCCTTGTCGATAAAGGGAGGAAAGCCGGGGTCGGGGACGGCCCGGAAGAAGGCGCCCTGGATCTCGTCCGGAATATTCCCTTCGACATCAAGATTATAATCGCACCATTCAACGCCGATCGGTTCGTTGAATCCCTGAAAATCGAAGGAATTTGGCCATTTTTTTATCATGTGCATACTCTCCCCATCGTTCGGCCGCGCTTGGGTCGAACCCGTCATCTCTCGGCCCGAATGATGTTTGTTCCGGGTTGATGTTATCATTTGTTATCGTTATATCGAACAACAAGAAGGCTGCGGTCAAGAGCAAAAACACAGGCCGGCTGGAATAACGATCGACAATGATCGACACAAAGCATGGGACGAGGATCGGGAGAGCAGAGGATGGCCGAAACGGCATTACCAGACATTATCGTGGTCGGCGGAGGTTCGGCAGGGTGCGCCATGGCTGGGCGACTGGCCGAAAATCCCAATATTTCCGTGCTCCTGATCGAAGCGGGCGGTGACAAGGCGGATATGCATACCCGTGTTCCGGCGATGGTCTCCCGGCTGGTCATGAATCCACGTTATGACTGGATGCTGCCGGTGGAACCCGATGCGTCGGTTAAAGGGCGCGCCGACTTCTGGCCTGCCGGGAAATGGTTGGGCGGCGGCAGTTCCATTAATGGTATGATGTATATCCGTGGCAATGCCCATGATTATGACCATTGGGCGCAGCTCGGTGCGACCGGGTGGAGCTATGACGATGTGCTTCCCTATTTCCGGCGCATGGAAAATAATCCGCGCGAGGGCCGGTTTCACGGGAAAGACGGCCCGATGCGCGTTTCGGAAAGCCGGTTGCGCTATTCCGTGACGGACAGGTGGATCGAAAGCGCGACGCATGCCGGCGTTCCTCGCTGCGCCGATCTGAACGGAGACGGTCGCGTCGCCGAGGGTGTCGATCATGTACAGATGTCGCAGACCGGCGGGCGGCGCTGGAGTTCGGCCGACGGTTATATCCGGAATGGGAAGCATGGCGGGCGGCTGACGGTGATGGCGCGCACGTCTGTGCGCCGGATCATCGTCGAGAATGGTCGCGCCTGTGGCGTGGAGATCATGGAGGCCGGGGGCGCGGTGCGGACCATCCGCGCGCGGCGCGGCGTCGTCCTTTCCGCCGGAGCCATGGGATCGCCCAAGCTGCTGATGCTGTCGGGCATTGGTCCTGCGGCTCATCTCAGGGAACAGGGGCTGGAGGTCGTTCGCGATGCGCCGGGCGTGGGCACGAACCTTCAGGATCATGTGGGCCTCAACATCGCCTGGAAGATCAGGGGTGTGTCGCTCAATTCGGAAATTCGTGGGCTTGGCCTGGCCAAAGCGGGGCTGGAATATCTGGTACGCAAGACCGGGATGCTGACGACCGCCATTGCCCATGCGCAGGCGATGATTTATACGCGGCCGGGGCTGCCTGCTCCCAATATCCAGCTCGCATTCAGTCCCTTCGCTTTCGAGGTCGGCGCAAATGGCGAGCGCTTCCTGCCGCCCGAATCATCGGTGAGTATGCTGGTCTGCGCGCTGCATCCCGCCGCGCGAGGAACATTGCTGCTGCGATCCCCGGACCCGGAAGCGTCGCCCCTGATTCGTCATCGGCTTCTCGGTGAAGATGACGAGGATCTGGAGCAGATTGTCGAAGGCATCGAAATTGCCCGCCGCATCATGGCGCAGGCACCACTGGCCGATGAGGTGGTTGCGGAAATGAAACCGGGGGCCGACATAAAGGGCGACGCGCTGCGTGATTTCGTTCGTACCGTCGCCATATCCTGTTTTCATCAGGTCGGCACCTGCCGCATGGGAACGGATGCGATGGCGGTGGTCGACCCGTCCCTGCGGGTTCATGGAGTGGATGGCTTGTGGGTCGCGGATTGTTCGGTTGCTCCGTCCCTGGTCGGCGCCAACACCAATGCGACTGCTATCATGATAGGGGATAAGGGCGCGGATCATGTGCTTGCTGCCCTCGGCATGGGGCGGGGCTGAAACCGGAAAAAGCGCACCGGTTGCCGCCTGACCCCGAACCGATGGTGGGGGAGCGGCTGGCCGGGACGAAAGAGACGATAAGGAGGAAATGGAAGATGCGAGAGTATAAGTTGCTGATCGATGGCGCGCTGGTGGACGGTGCGGCCGGTACTATGGATGTGGTGAACCCGGCCACAGAAGCGCCGGTCGCGGCCTGTCCGCTGGCTGATGAGGCTCAGCTCGACGCGGCGGTGGCGGCGGCAAAGGCGGCTTTCCCGGCATGGGCGGCGCGCCCGCTGGCGGAGCGGGCCGCGCTGATCGACCGGCTGGCCGACGCGATGATGGAGCGCCGGGACGAGTTTGCCCGGTTGCTGACGCAGGAGCAGGGCAAGCCGCTCGATCAGGCGACGGGTGAGATCATGGGATCGGTCTTCACGCTGAAGGCGTTCACGACCATGACGCTGGACCCGCGCGTGCTGAAGGATGAGCCGGGCCACAAGGTGATCGAATATCGCCGTCCGCTGGGCGTGGTGGCGGCGATCACACCGTGGAATTTCCCGGTGGTTCTGCTGATGAACAAGGTCGGCCCGGCGTTGCTTTCCGGCAATACCATGGTTGCCAAGCCTGCGCCGACCACACCGCTGACCTCGCTGCTGTTCGCCGAACTGGCGAAGGACATATTGCCGCGCGGCGTTTTCAACATCCTTTGCGACCGGAACGATCTGGGCGCCCGGCTGTCCACCCACCCGGACGTGGCGAAAATCGCCTTCACCGGCTCCACCGCGACCGGCAAGAAGGTGATGGAATCCGCCGCCGGTTCGGTGAAGCGGATTACGCTGGAACTGGGCGGCAATGACGCGGCGATCGTGCTCGACGATGCGGAACCTGTCGAAACCGCGCAGAAAGTGTTTCAGGGCGCGATGGTCAACGCCGGTCAGGTCTGCGTTGCGATCAAGCGCGCTTATGTCGCGGAACCGCTCTATGACAGCTTTTGCGCGGAACTCGCCCGGCTGGCGAAGGAAGCGATTGTCGATGATGGCGACAAGCAGGGGACGCAGGTCGGCCCGCTCCAGAACAAGGCGCAATATGAGAAGGTGAAGGATTTCCTCGACGATGCGAAGGCCAATGGCTCGATCATCGCCGGGGGGGAGGCGCTCGATCGTCCCGGCTATTTCATCCCGCCGACCATCGTCCGCGATGTCGCGCCCGATGCGCGGATCGTGCAGGAGGAACAATTCGGCCCGATCCTGCCAGTGCTTTCCTACCGCAATGTCGAAGAGGTGATCGCCGACGTCAACCGGTCCGACTATGGGCTGGGCGGCACCGTCTGGGGCAAGGATGTCGGCCGGGCGATGGATGTTGCCTCGCGCATCGACAGCGGCACCGTCTGGGTCAATCAGGCGATGGCGCTCGATCCTTCCATCCCGTTCCGGGGCGCGAAACAGTCGGGTTTCGGTGGCGAACTGGGTGAGGAAGGGCTGCACGAATATACACAGCCGCATATCGTCAACGCCATTACCGCCTGACCTCCATGGTCGATCGGGCGTCCAATGACCGGCGCCCGATATGGTCCCTCTCTTATCTGGAAGGGCAGGCAATGCCCGCCCTTCCGGATAATGTTCAGGCCCCCAGTGTTCAGCCCCCAGTGTTTAAACCATGGCCATCAGGCTGGCATTGCCGCCCGCCGCCGTGGTGTTGATGGAGGTCGAGACCTCCTCGACCAGCCAGTCGGCGCAATAGGCGGTGGGAGAGAGCATCTGTTCCGGTGCGGCGGCATGAACCGGGACAATCGCCCCCGGTCGGTCGGCAACATCCCGCAGCAGGGACAGGATTCCGGCCCCCTCCCCTTCGACCAGCGCGACCGAGACCCCATCCCCTCCCGCGTCGATGTGCTGCCGGACCCTTTTCGGCATATTTCCGATCAGGGCGGTCAGCCGGTCATTGGCCTCTATCGCCATCCTGTTGCCGGTGGCGAGCGCCACGGCGATCTGGTGGAACAGCCCATGGGGGGTCATCGGCCGGAGCAAAGCCGTGCCGCGCGGATGCAGCGCGTAGAGATTGCGTTCCCCGACCGGGCCCGGCAGTTCGCGCTCAATGCCCAGCGGAGACGCCGCGCCGATGGCTTGCGCCACATGCGCCATCTCCGTCTCACCCTGCGTTTCGAGCCAGGTAGTGAAATCGGAAAGGGCCGGGTTTGCCGGAGCGATAGGGTCGGGCAACCGTACCGATGGCGCCTGCACCAGCCGACGCAGATAAAGCGGCCCGCCCGCCTTCGGCCCCGTCCCCGAAAGCCCGCGCCCGCCAAAGGGCTGAACGCCGACGATCGCGCCGATGATGTTGCGGTTGATATAGAGATTTCCGGCCTTCACCCGGCTGGTGATATGCTCGACCGTCTCGTCGAGACGGGTGTGGAGGCCGAAGGTCAGGCCATATCCGGTGGCGTTGATCGCGTCGATCAGTTCGTCCAGCCTCTCCCGCCGATACCGGATCACATGCAGCACCGGCCCGAACACCTCCCGTTTCAACTCGGCCAGATCGGGAAGCTCGATGATGGTGGAGGGGACGAAGGTGCCGCGCCCGGTTTCCGGCGGCAGGACCTGTTGATGGACGGCATGGCCGCGCGCGCGCATGGCCGCGATATGCCGTTCGATCCCTTCCTTCGCCTCTGCGGTGATGACCGGGCCGATGTCGGTTGACAGACAATCGGTGCGGCCGGTGCGCAATTCCTGCAAGGCCCCCTTCAGCATGGCCAGCATGGGGTCGGCAATGTCTTCCTGCAGGCACAGGATGCGCAATGCCGAGCAGCGCTGCCCGGCGCTGTCGAAAGCGGAAGCGATCACGTCCGCCACCACCTGCTCGGGGAGGGCGGAGCTGTCGACGATCATCGCGTTCTGGCCGCCGGTTTCGGCGATCAGCGGGATGGGGTTGCCTCTGTCGGACAGTCGTGCCGCAAGCTGCCTCTGGATCAGGCGCGCGACTTCGGTCGATCCGGTGAACAGGACGCCTGCGGTCTGCGGCGCCCCGACCAGCGCGGCGCCGATATCGCCCGCACCGCATATCAGCTGCAGCGCATCCTCGGGCACGCCGGCCTCATGGAGCAGGCGGACGCCCTCGGCGGCGATCAGCGGGGTTTCCTCGGCGGGTTTGGCGAGCACCGGGTTGCCCGCGGCCAGCGCCGCCGACACTTGCCCGATGAAGATGGCGAGCGGGAAATTCCACGGGCTGATGCACACGACGGGGCCGAGCGGGGCGGTATTCCCCAGCGTCGCGCGCGCCTCCTTCGCATAATAGCGCAGAAAATCGATGGCTTCGCGTATCTCGGCAATGGCGTTGGGCACGGATTTCCCGGCTTCGCGTATGATGAGGCCGATCAGGACCGGCATGCGCGCCTGCAGGGCATCGGCCGCGCGTTCCAGCATCGCCGCTCGCTCCGCCACCGGGACGGTGCCCCAGCCGGATTTCGCGGCCCGGCCGGTCGCGGCCCGTGCCTGATCGACGGACATTTCGCGCACCGTGCCGACTACATCGCGGTGATCCGCCGGATTGAGGACCGGGCGTGGCTGGCCTTCCTGTCCGGCGGTCCAGTGCATATCGATGCTCAACCGGAGTGCGCCATCCAGCGCCGCCAGCGCATTTTCATCGCTCAGGTCCAGTCCCGCCGAATTGCGGCGATCGGCATAAAGGTTGGCGGGAAGGGCGATCTGGTCATGCTTGCGGCCCGGTTCGGCCATGGCCTGAACCTGCGCGACCGGATCGGCGATCAGGGTATCGATCGGCACATCGGGGTCGCGAATCTGGTTGACGAAGGACGAGTTGGCGCCATTTTCGAGCAGGCGGCGGACCAGATAGGCCAGCAGGGTTTCATGTGTGCCCACTGGCGCATAGATCCGGCAGGGACGGTTCAGGCCGGCGGTCTTTCCCGCAGTGCTGCCGTCTGTCCGGGGTGACAGCGCTTTCTGTCCGACCACCTGTTCATAAAGCGGTTCGCCCATGCCGTGCAGGCATTGGAACTCATAATCGCCAAGGGCGAAATCCGGACCCGCCATATGATAGAGGGTAGCCAGCGTCTGGGCATTATGCGTCGCGAATTGGGGAAAGATTATGTCGCGTGCGGCCAATAGTTTCCGGGCGCAGGCCATATAGGAAATGTCGGTGTGGACCTTGCGGGTATAGACGGGAAAACCGGCGAGGCCATCCACCTGCGCCCGCTTGATTTCCGTGTCCCAATAGGCCCCCTTGACGAGGCGGACCATGATCCGGCGCCCCGCGCGCCGCGCAAGATCGATCAGCCAGTCGATGACGAAGGGGCAGCGCTTGCCATAGGCCTGCACCACGAACCCCAGCCCGTTCCATCCGGCAAGGTCGGGGTCGAGCGCGAGGCTTTCGAGCAGGTCGAGCGAGAGTTCGAGGCGGTCGGCTTCCTCGGCGTCTATGTTGACGCCGATGTCATAGGATTTGGCGAGCAGAGCCAGCGCCTTCACTCTCGGCAGCAGTTCGCGCATCACCCGGTCCGCCTGCGATCGTGCGTAACGCGGATGGATCGCCGATAATTTGATCGAAATGCCCGGTCCCGCATAAATGCCACGCCCGGCCGATTCCTTGCCGATCGCATGGATCGCGCGTTCATAATCGTCATAATAGCGCGCCGCATCCGCTGCGGTGGTCGCGGCCTCGCCCAGCATGTCATAGCTATAGGCGAAGCCCTTGGCTTCCAGCTTGCGGGCGCGTTTGAGCGCCTGTTCGATCGTTTCGCCGGTCACGAACTGTTCGCCCATCATCCGCATCGCCAGATCGACGGCGCGACGGATTACCGGTTCGCCCGACCGGGCAATCAGGCGGGTCAGCGCCGCACCCAGTCCGCGATCGTTGACGCTGCCGACCAGTTTGCCGGTCACCACCAGCCCCCAGGTCGCGGCGTTGACGAACGGCGACCGGCTTTCGCCGAGATGCGCGCGCCAGTCCCCTCCCGCGATCTTGTCACGGATCAGCGCGTCACGGGTTGCGGTGTCGGGAATACGCAGCAGCGCCTCGGCAAGGCACATCAGGGCGACGCCTTCCTGACTGGATAGTGAGAATTCCTGAACCAGTTCCTCGACGCCGCTGCCCTGCTTTCTGGCTCGCAGCGTGGTGATGAGCGCGCGGGCGGTTTGCGCGATCGCATCCCGTGTTTCGACAGGCAGGACTGCCTGATCGAGCAGTGGTGCCAGACATTCGGATTCGGGCCTGCGATAGGCGGCGGTAATCGCCCGGCGGAGCGGGGACGGCTCGCGCACCGGCGGCGCGAAAGAGGCAAAGAGTGGTTGCATGGACATGATGCGGACAGCATACTCCAGCCGATGATGGCGATTTTCCTTATTTTGCGCTATAAAATCAGAAAAAGGACTTATATTTTGTCCATAATTAGGTGATTTATATGGAAAAAGACGTTTTCGTAGTCGATATGGATGAATTCGATCGCAAGATCGTCGCTGTCCTCCGCAAGGATGGCCGCATCACCTTCACCGATCTTGCCCAGCAGGTCGGTTTGTCCAAAACACCCTGTCAGCAGCGTGTTCGTCGTCTGGTCGAAAGCGGGGTCATCGTTGGCTTTCGTGCGATCGTCGATCCGGCAAAGCTCGGGCTGGATCATGTCGCCTTCGCCGAGGTCAAGCTTTCGGATACGCGCGAGGAGGCGCTCAAGGAGTTCAACGCTGCGGTGCGCCGGATTTCTGAGGTAGAAGAATGTCACATGATCGCCAGCAGCTTCGATTATCTGCTCAAGGTCCGCACCGCCGACATTCGTAGATATCGCACGGTTCTGGGCGAAAAAATTTCAGGCCTGCCGCATGTGGCCAGCACCTCGACCTTTGTCGCCATGGAAACGGTACGGGAATCCGCGCGTTAGGGCGGATCGACATTCAGAAGATGACGAGCTGAAAATGGTGATTTTGCGTGATCCGGAGCGGAGCGTACTCAAGGTAGGTGAGCACCGGAAGCGCGCGAAAGCGCCATTTACAGGCCGCCAGGGCTGGGGCCGAAGGCGACCGGAGGGCAATGTCGATCCGCCCTAAGGGCTTCGCGGAGGGGGGCGTCTCCATTTCCAGGTTACCGGATGTCTCATGCCACGATCGGCTGCAACAGGCGGATCGTGCCGGCATCGGCGTCCATTTCCACATCGGCGCCGACGGGCAGGCAGAGCTGGTTCCGGATATGGCCGATATTGGCGCCGGAAAAGGCGGCTATGCCCAGCGGCGACAGATAATGGTCGACGATCTCCGGCACGGTGAAGCCCGCATAGTCGGGCACGTCATTGGCGCATCGCGTGCACTGGCCGAAGATGATTCCCGCCAGCCGGTCCAATATGCCGCCGAGCGCGAGCTGGTTCAGCATCCGGTCGATGCGATATTCGGCCTCTCCCACATCCTCCAGAAAGAGGATGGCGCCATCGAAATCGGGCAGCCAGGGCGTGCCCATTAATGTGGACAAGATGGTAAGGTTGCCGCCCAGCAGCCGCCCCTTTGCCTTGCCGGGCCGGATCGTGACATGGGATGGTGGTTCCTGCGCTTCGGGCTGGCCGAGGCGCGGCGTTTCTCCACTGAAGGCCATTCGCCAGAAACTGGCCCAGCTGATGCTGTCCCAGAGATTGTCCGCATTGGGCGCGTGAAGCGTGGGAAATCCCGCGCGCGCGGCAAAGGCAAGGTGCAGTGCGGTCACGTCGCTGAAACCGATGAGCAGTTTCGGATGCGCCCGGATGAGATCCCAGTCGAGCAGCGGGAGCAGGCGCGCGCTGCCCCAGCCGCCGCGTATCGCGAAAATGGCGCGGATGCCGTCATCCGCGAACATGGCGTTGATGTCCGCCGCCCTGTCCCGGTCCGTACCCGACAGATAGCCGTAAATGTCCGACACATGCCGGCCCGCCTGCGGCACCAGTCCCATGCCGCGAATGGTTGCCAGCGCGGATTCGAGGTGAAAAGGATTGTCATCCGAACTGGCCGGGGCGATCAGGCCGACCCTGTCTTCGCTATGCAGACGCGGGGGCATGTGGGAGGGCAGGGCGGTCGGCCGGGTTGCGGCCGAAAGGGGGAGGGATAGAGCGGCCATGGCCCCGCTCATGCCTCCGAGGATCGAACGTCTGTTGAACATCGCGCGATCATAATCAGGAACCGGTGCTTACGCCTATGGTCTGTCCGTCCGGTGCGGGTTTTTCCCTGATGCGGATCAGGTGACAGGCCGCCGGAGACTGTCACGCCGTGGTCTGCTTTCAAACCAACCGAATCTGGATGGGGGGCCTCAAATGGGGCTTCCCTCAAATGAGGTCTCCCGCAAATGGGGGATGTGTCGATGCCCTGAAAAATGCTTTGTGCGGTGGTGTATGAACCGTCGCAACACGGTTCCTGCCGGGTGTCCCCGCTCTTTGCGACCCAGAAGGGGGCAGCTTGTTCTTGACGGTGGAGCCCCGGGGCTCCACCGTCATTTTTCCAGCAGGTCCGGATTGCCTATGCCGACTATCTTTCGAAACCATATTCGGGCGATGCCGGGTGTTTTGCTCTCCTTCACCCTTGCCGCGGGCCTGCTTCTGTCCATCATCCTGACGGCTATCGCCTTCCTGCAACCGCGCTATGCCGAGCGGCTGGTCGCCGTGGACGGGCAGGTCCGGATGCTGGATGCCGGGGGGCAGGTCGCGGCCGGTCCCGCTAGATCTTTGACGCTGAAAGGCGCGCCTCATGTCATGCGGGCGTCGGACCTGATTCCCGAACCCGACATCATCGAGAGTTACGATCAGCAACGGGAATTTTTCGCGCGGCAGGACGCTTTTGCCCGGTGGCTGCGGGAACCGGGAAGCGGAGAGGCGCTGACCCCTTCGGCCACGCTTCCCTTTGAATATTGGCTGCAATTGCTGATCGGCTTTGCGATTTTCGTGGTCTCCGCCTGGATCTGGGCATTGCGGCCGCGTGCCTTGCCCAACCGGCTGTTCGGCATTGCCGGGCTGGGCGTGTGGCTGTCCGCCATTACGGCCGCGCTTTACAGCACGCGCTGGCTGGCCCTCCCCAAACCGCTTTTCCTCCTGCTGGCCAATATCAACGGCCTTGGCGCGACCACCTATGGCGTGGCGATGATCTGCCTGTTTCTGGTCTATCCGGTCCGGTTGATGCCGGCGCGTATTCTGCTCATGGTGCCGCTGGTTTTCGGCGGCTGGTATGGGCTTGGCCTGTTCGACCGGCTCGGTGCGCCCGCTAATGAGGTGCCGCTGATTACAGCGGTGGAGATGCTGCTGATCCTGCTGGCCGTCGTCGCGCAGTTCGTCTGTTCACGCAAAAATCCGTTGCAGCGCGCGGCGATACGCTGGGTGGGCGTGTCCACGCTGATCGGATCGGGGTTGTTCATCTGCACGGTGATCGTGCCGGTCCTGCTGGGAACGGAACCGCTGATCGATCAGAGCTATGGCTTTGCTTTCTTCCTGATCGTGCATCTGGGCGTGGCGCTGGGGTTGCGCCGTGCCGCCCTGTTCCAGAGCGAGCAATGGGCGATCGCCCTGTTCCGTGCGGTGTCGTTCGGCCTGCTGCTGATCGGCGTGGACATCGCCCTTATCACCGTGCTGGGCTCGCTCAGCGGGGCGGCCGTGCTCACGCTGTTGCTGGTGTTGCCCTTTTTCTACCTGCCGTGGCGCGGTTTCGTGCAGCGCTGGCTGTTCGGCAACAGCCGTATCGAGGATCTGCTGGAGGAGGTCGCGCATATCGTATTGGTCGGCGATACCGGGGAACGTGCGCGCAAATGGCGCGGCGTGTTCGGCACGGCATTTCTGCCGTTGCAGATAGAGGATGCGCCGCCCGGCCTGTCGGGGGATGTCGTGATCGCGGAGGAAGGCATGGTGCTGCTTCTGCCTGCCGCGATCGATTGTCCGGCGATGCGGTTGCGATACAAGAACCGGGGTACGCGCCTGTTTCAGGGGCGTGACCGCCAGCTGGCCATGCGGCTGATCGACCTTGCCTCCAGCCTGCAGCGGCAGCAGGAGGCCTTCCGGCAGGGGGTGCGCAGCGAACGCAGCCGGATCTCGCGCGATCTGCATGACGATCTGGCCGCCCGCCTGATGTCCGGCCTGACGCTGGACGATCCGGATGCCCTCAAGCTGGTCCTGCGGTCTTCGCTGGCCGAGGTCCGTAGCATCGTGACGGTCGAGGAAGGCAGTGCGGGCGATCTGGGCAATATTCTGGCCGACAGCCGGGCGGAAGCGGCCGAACGGCTGGAGGCGGCTGGAATGGAACTGGACTGGCCGCTTGTCGACATTTCCGGTGAGGCCGGACCGCAACAGCAAAAGGCGCTGACATCCATATTGCGCGAGATTGTGACCAATATGATCCGGCATTCCGGCGGCACACGCCTGTCTGTCGGGGCGAGGCTGGACAATGGGCGCTTGTATATCGTTGCCACCGATAACGGGCAAAGATTCGACGGCACGCTGAAACTGGGCAATGGTCTGCGGAACATGCGGGCAAGGCTGGCCGCGATCGGCGGCTATTTCGATTTCGAGGCCGATGCCGGGTGCGGATTCCGTGTGAGCATTGCCGTTCCGGTGGCGCAATGAGCATTCAGGACCATCCCCGCATCCTCGTCGTGGATGATCTGGAGCCCGCCCGTCGCCTGCTGACCGATGCGATCCGTGCCGTGCTGGCGGGGAAAGGGCAGGGTGGCGACGGGATCGTCGAGGCGCGTTCCTTCACCGAAGCGATGGTGATGCTCGACCGTGGTTTCGATTTCGCCTTTGTCGATCTGCACCTGCCCGACGGACGCGGCTGGGACATCATCCGACGGTTGAAGGCAAATCCCGACATGGTGGTGGCCGCTGTCACCGTGATGGATGACCATTCCAGCGTGGAGGCGACACTGGCCGCGGGAGCGGACGGCTATCTCATCAAGGATGCCGAGCCGGAATTGCTGCATTTTCGTATCGAACGGCTGATGATCGGGGAACCGTCGCTGTCACCGGCGATCGCGCGGATGATGCTGGCGCGCTTCCGCCCGCAACAGGATCAGGCGGACGACCCGCTGACCGATCGCGAGCGCGAGGTGCTGTCGCTGACCGGCCGGGGGCTGCGCGCGCGCGAGGTTGCGGGGCAATTGCGGATCAGCACCCATACGGTGCGCGATCATCTGAAATCCATTTACCGCAAGCTTGACGTATCTTCCCGCGCCGAGGCGGCGATAGAGGCCCAGAAGCGAAACCTGACCTGATGTTCCCGCAAGGGTGCGCATAGCCGCGCGGGAAGGGCGTATCGCGCCTTGATGACCGGAATCCGCCGATTGAACGGATCTGAGGAATCTTCCCTATCGTCACCGTAACGCAATAATCGCCGATTAGCTGCGGCTTCTCTCTCACTGCCGCGTCGAGTCCGATGTCTGCCCTGCGCCCGATTGATCGCTGGTTCATTGACAATATCCTGCCACATGAAGCCAGCTTCGTGGAGGCTGCGAGGCGTTTCGAGCGCGATGCCGATGCCGCGCATGATCTGGTGCAAGAGGCCTATGCATGGCTGTATGCGTCCGACGGCTGGGCTTCGATCCGTAATCCCCGGCATTATGTGCTGCGGATGTTGCGCAATATGTCGATCGAGCGATTGCGCCGCGCCAAGATCATAGAGTTTCAGCGCATTTCCGACATTGAGGATTTCGACATCGCCGATGAGGCGCCCTGTCAGTTTCGGGTCGCCGCCGGCAAGGACATGGTCGCGCGGGTTCGTCATGCGCTGGCGGTCATGCCCGAACGGTGCCGTGCCGTGCTGGTGCGGCGGAAGTTTGACGGGCAGCCTCCGCGCGAGATCGCCCGTGAGCTGGGGATAAGTCTGTCCACCATGGAAAAACGTCTGGCGCGCGCGGTGGTTTTGCTGTCCCGCGCGATCGAGCCCGAACGCTCCTCCGAACGCGTCGATGCGGATCGGCCTGACGCCGATCCCGGGCGGGACGACATAGCCGTCGGCTGAGCGGAAAATTTCACGGGCAGTTGGCGGTACTGTCGATCCCGAACGCCATAACCCTAGGGGCAGTTCCGTTTGCCTCTGGTACAGGCGATATTCGACACCGGGAGATGGTCCATAGCTTCGCATCGCGCATATGATTCTGAGCAGCTTGCCGAGGAGGCCGCCTGCTGGCTGGTGCGGCATGATCTGGGCACGGCGGAAAGGGCGGAATTCGAGCGGTGGCGCGCGCAAAGTCCGGCGCATGCCATTGCTTTCGCGCGTGCCTGGGCCGCCTGGGAAACCGCGAACGAAGCGCAAGGCGACGATGATGTTGTGGGTCCCGCATCGGAGGTGGTGCCCGCCGGGGTTTCCGTTGCCGAACCTTCCCGCAGATATTTTCTGCGTACGGCTGCCGCGGCGGGTATCGTCATGGTGGCGGGAGCGGGATTGTTCGCCTCCCGCGCCTATGCATGGGATCATGCCGAGACGCAGGTGGGGGAGAGCCGGCGCATATACATGCCGGATGGCAGCGAAATGATGCTCAACACCGACAGTGCCGTCGCATGGAAGTTCGATGGCGACCGGCGTATCATCCGGCTGGAACGTGGTGAGGTCGCGCTGGATATTCATCCCGGTCCGGCGGCGCTGTCTCTCATCGGCAAGGGGTTGACCGCCAGTCTTTCCGCGGGGCGCTTCAATGCCCGGCTGAAGGCGGGGGCGCTTGATGTGCTGGTGTTGCGCGGCGTGGCGCAGGCCTTGCCGTACAGTGCCGGTAAGCCGGTGGCGCAGGCGTCGGCCGGGCAGGCGCAGACCCTGTTGATGACCGATGTTGCGCCCAGTGTCCGGCCAGTGTCCGGGCGACAGATGGCGGCCACGCTGGCGTGGCAGGACGGGGAAATCCTGTTTCAGGATGAGCCCCTGTCGTCTGCGGTCGAGGAATATAACCGCTATCTGGCCAGCAAGATCGTCATCATGGATTCCGGGCTGGGCGGCATTCGCGTGGGCGGACGGTTCACATCGGCTGATCCTTCCGCTTTCCTCACGGCCTTGCGGACGACGCTGGATATCGATGTGCAGGCCGCGAACGGGAGTTATTTCCTGACCATTAAAAAATAATAACTCAACATGGCGGAATATTATGCGTCA
Organism: Sphingomonadales bacterium; assembly: GCA_006226685.1. Lineage (GTDB taxonomy): Bacteria > Pseudomonadota > Alphaproteobacteria > Sphingomonadales > Sphingomonadaceae > Sphingobium. The sequence continues at coordinate 49,574 of SBGG01000067.1, read as the reverse complement.
ACCGCCTCCCCTATGAGGGCCATTATTCCCTATGGTCAAGAACAGGGGATTATCATGTTGTTTTCAAAAGTTCGCTCATTTGCGAAATATTCATGTGCGATTTCCGCTTTTGTTGCACCGATTGCGGTATATGCACAGGAGTCTCAGTCAAAATATTTTGATATACCTTCGCAAGCACTCCCAAATGCTTTGAATATTTATGCCCGGCAGGCCGGGATTCAGATTTTCTTTCCGAGCGAACGGATCGCCGATATCCGGTCCGTGCCGATCAAGGGGGAACTGACGCGTGAAGAGGCCCTCCACCGGTTGATCGCCGGAACAGGGCTGGAGGTTGCGAGCCGTTCCGGCGGCACGGTCATGCTGCGTTTCGGGCGGCGTCAGGCATCCACCATCGGTGCGTCGGGCCCGAACGGGACGTCGGCGGTCATCCCGAATGAGGAGATTGTCGTCACCGGTTCGCGCATCGCGCGTACGGCGCAGGAAAGCTCCACGCCTATATCGATGCTGGGCCGCGATGAGATTGAGAGCAGCGGCACGATCATGCTGGAGGATATACTTACGCGCCAGCCGCAATTTGCGGGCGGCCAGACATCCCGTTCCAACAATCCCGGAACCGGCGCCGCCCAGATCGACCTGCGTGGCCTCGGCACCGCGCGCAATCTGGTGCTGGTCAACGGCCGCCGTTACATCTTCTTCGGCGCCGATCAGGTCACCGACATCAACACGATCCCGGCGGCGCTTGTCGACCGGGTGGAGGTGGTGACGGGCGGTTCCTCCGCCGTCTATGGTTCGGATGCGATTGCGGGCGTCACCAATTTCATCCTGCGGACCGATTTCGAGGGGATTGAGGGCCGGTTTCAGACCGGCGGCGCGACGCGCGGCGACGCGATGAGCCGGTCGGCAGACGTCACCTGGGGAAGCAATTTTGCAGGTGGGCGCGGTAACATCGTGCTGTCCGGCAATTATTACGAGCGGGACGGCGTGCGTCAGTCTGCGCGCGGCTATTCCAACTATGCGCTGACCGACGGAACCGACGGCGCGGGCAATCCGGTGTTGACTGCGCGCGGGTCGCTTCAGTCGCCCGACGGCAGCTTCTCCGGCATTCCCTATGGCGCACAGCTCGATGCGCCGGAAATGGCGGGCCTCAAATCGGCGCTTTCGGCGGCGGGGCTTTCCGGCATTGGTTCGGCAGGTTTCACCTTCGACGGAGCCGGTTCGGCGGCGCGGCCGTTTGCCGATCCGGCCGATCGCTATAATTTCGCGCCGCTCAACTATCTGGTCATTCCGGCCAAGCGCTACGGCCTGTCGGGTTTCGGTCATTTCGACCTGAGCGATGCGGTGACCGCTTATACCGAATTCGCCTATTTCCACAGCGAAGTCGACATGCAGCTGGCGGAAAGCAACCTGTCGACCACCCTGGCGGTCGAGGTGGACAACCCCTATGTTTCGCCCGCCCTGCAGCAGGTGTTCCATCAGCTCGACCTGCTGGAAACGGGCGCCGGTCAGAATGATGGCCTCGTCAACCTGCGTATCGCCCGCCGGTTTCAGGAATTCGGCGCGCGGCAGGCGCTGGTCAGGCGCGACAGCTATCGTGCCGGTGGCGGCCTGAAGGGATCGCTGCCCGATGTGAGCGCATCCTTCCTGCGCGACAACCGCTTCGACATTTCCTATTTCTATGGTCAGGCGGACAGCGTGACCGAGCTGAATAATCTCGTGTCGCGCAGCAAGCTGATGGCGGGTGTGCTCAGCAGCAACGGTGCCGATCCGCTGGTCAACCTGTTCGGCGCGGGCGGCATTTCGCAGGAGGCGGTCGCTCAGCTTGCGATCGATACCAGCAACCCCTCGACCAGCCGTCAGCATATCGCATCGGCCAATTTTTCGAGCAATGTCCTGTCGCTGCCCGCCGGTCCGCTGGGGGGCGCGCTGGGTTTTGAATGGCGCTCGGCCTATGCCGATTCCTATCCCGACGATGCGCTTGCCAGCGGGGATGGCGTCGGTTTCGACAGCTATCTTCCGACCAAGGGCAAGGTGAATGTCTATGAGATATTCGGCGAACTGCGTGCGCCGATCCTCTCCCGTCAGTCGCCGATCGGTGCGCTGACCGCCAATGGCGCCTTCCGCTATTCGCATTATGATATTTCCGGCGCGAGCAATGTATGGACCTATCTGGGCGGGCTGGAATGGTCGCCGGTGCGGGATCTGCTGTTCCGGGGCCAATGGCAGCATGCGGTGCGGGCACCGAACATCTATGAACTGTTCGGCGGTCAGGCGGCGGATCGTCCGCGTGCGAGCGATCCCTGCGCCCAGCCTGCGGCGGCGACGGACACCGTGCTGCGCGATCTGTGCATCGCGACGGGCGTGCCGGTCAATCTGGTCGGCGATTCCGCTTTGCAGAGCGGCGACCGGCTCGATGTCCTCTATGGCGGCAATCCCGACCTGACGGTCGAGACGTCGGATACCTATAGTTTCGGTGTGACCATCACGCCGCATTTCATCCCGAACCTCACCCTGACCGCTGATTATTTCAATATCAGGATCAAGGATGCGATCGCGCCGCTGGCAGGGGGCGTCACCAGCATCTTCAACCTGTGTTATTCCGTCATTCAGGACGCGCAGAGCGCGGTCTGCAAGGCGGTGCGCCGCAACCCCGCCGATGGGCGGATCGAGGCCCCGTACAGCGTGCTGGCGCTCAACACCAATATCGGCAGGCTGGAAACATCCGGCATCGATTTCGGCCTGGCGTGGAAGAAGCGGCTCGGTTTCGGCCTGGCGGGCGGCGAAAGCATGTTGACCATCGACGCGCGCGGCACATGGCTCGAATCCTATTCGATCACGCCGGTGCAGGATCTGCCGGACGAGGTGAGCAAATGTGCGGGCGCCTTCGGCCTGACCTGCGGCGATCCCCATCCCCGGCTCAAGACGGTCTCGCGCATCAGCTGGAACAGCGGGCCGCTGACGCTGAAGGTACAGCATCGTCATCTGAGCGCGGTGACCGACGACCGGATCGTCATTCCCCGCCGTCTCGGGATGAGCGGCCCCTCCAAGGCCGATCTGGCCGCGCCGGTGATGGCCGCGCGTGACTATATCGACCTGTCCTTCAGCCTCGACATTCCCGGCCGGAAGATGACTCTTTATGGCGGGGTCAATAATCTGTTCGACCTCAATCCCCCGATCGTCGGCTATTCGCAGCAGCAGGCCAACACCTATCCGTCGACCTATGACGCCCTGGGGGCGGAGTTCTTCGTCGGTGCCAAGGTTCGTTTCTGATCGGTAAGGGACCGGCGCGGTCATTGGAGCGCGCCGGTCTCTATTTTCTTCTATCAAGGGGGTAGCGCCATGCAATTTGATCGACGCGCATTGATGCTGGCGATGGGGCATATGGCGATTCCGCTCGCCTTTGCTCCGGCACGCCTGCTGGCCGCACCGCTTGGCGCTTTTCCGTTCACCCTTGGGGTCGCTGCCGGAGATCCCTGGCCGGATGGCTTCGTCATCTGGACCAGGCTGGCGCCGCGTCCGCTGGATGAGCATGGCGGCATGCCGATGGCGCCGGTTCCGGTTCGCTGGGAAGTGGCCGAGGATGAGGGGTTTTCGCGGATAGCGGCCCATGGCGAGGCCGTCGCCCGCCCGGAACTGGCCCATTCGGTCCATGTCGAGGTCGGCGGCCTGTTGCCGCATCGGCATTATTGGTACCGGTTCGCGACTGCGGGCAGCGACATCAGCCCGTCCGGCAGGGCGCGCACCGCACCGCCGGCGGAGATGCTGCCGCAACGGTTGCGCATCGGCGTCGCGGGATGCCAGAAATGGGAACATGGCTATTTCGATGCCTGGGGCCATCTTGCCCGCGAGCCTGATCTCGACCTCATTTATCATTATGGCGACTATATTTATGAGGGCGCTGCCGATCTTTCCAACCCGTGGATCGTGCGGCCGCATCTGGGCGACAAGCTTTATAGTCTCGACGATTATCGCCGCCGTTATGCGCAGTATAAAACCGACGCGCATCTGCAGGCGGCTCATCGGGCCTGCGCCTTCCTTTCCACGTTCGACGATCATGAGGTTGATAATAACTGGGCGGCCGATATCGATCGCGACGGCTCGCCCCCCGAAATTTTCGCGTTGCGCCGGTTCGCCGCGATGCAGGCCTGGTATGAGCATATGCCCGTCCGGCAGGCGCAGATGCCGCGCCTTTTCGGCCGGACGAATTATTATCGACGGCTCGATTATGGGCGGCTCGTCCGGATGCATGTTCTCGATACGCGCAGCCATCGGTCGGATCAGCCCTGTAATGACGGCAAGGTGCGACCCTGCCCGCCGGAAGCGCATGTCTCGCCGACGATGCTGGGGCAGGCGCAGGAGGATTGGCTCGATGAAGGGCTCGGCAATGAGGCGCATTGGAACCTGCTGGCCCAGCAGGTGCTCGTCATGCCCTATGACCGCAACCCGTCAGAGGGCGGAGAGCCCAATTTCGGCTATGACAGCTGGGATGGCTACCGCCCCGCGCGCGCGCGCCTGATCGAGAGTATCCGCAGGCATGGCCTTACCAATGCCGTCATCGCCTCGGGCGATTATCACCGGCATTTCGTCGGCACGCTGCCATGCCGGGATGAGGCGCCGGACGGCGAGATGGCGGCGGTCGAATTTCTCGCCACCTCCATCACCTCAGGAGGAGACGGCAGGCCGCTTCCGGATCTTGAGGGCCAATATCGGAAGAACCCGCATTTCAAGCTGATGATCGACAAGCGCGGTTATCAATTATTCGACATCGCGCCGGGGCTCTGGAAAACGGATGTGAAGGTGATGGACCATGTGCAGGCACCCGGTGGCGCGATCAGCACATTGGCGAGCTTTGCCGTCGAACCGGGCAGAGTTGCGGTCGAACGGGCGTAAGGGGTGTCACCTTGGGGTGGGATCAGTCGCCCGGGCGTTTCATCAGGCTTCCCTCGGTCGGCAGCAACTGGTCGAGGAAAGGCAATATCGCCGCACCGATCGCCGCCGCATGGTCATAGATACGGGCGATGGCGAGTGCGGCCTCGGCGGGGATTTTCCGGCTGGTGGTCCGGCCGGCCATGTCCTGTATCCGGCGGATGAGGCGGGCCGCCACATCTCGGTCCAGCCCCCCGCCGATCAGGATTGCATCCGGGTTGATGAGGCAGTTGATCGCCGCGACCACAGGGACGAGCGCAAGTGCGGCATCATCGAGCCAGCCCTCGAGCGCGGCCTCCCTGTCTGCCGCGGTTTCGGCCCCGGCAAGGCGGTGCCGTAGGCCGGAGAGCGAGACGACATCCTGCAACATCCCGTCGCCATGGGGCAGGAAGCCAAGCTCACCGCTGCGCGCCGCCGCGCCGCGATGATAAACGCCATCGAGCACCACGCCGCCGCCCAGCCCGGCCATGACCAATATGTAGAAAAAGCTCGGATGGACGAGGCCAAGGCCGAATTGCGCCTCGCCGATCGCCGCCGCCGCCGCGTCATTGTCGATATGGAGCGGGCCGGACCAGATCGGGCGCAGCAACGCCCCCACATCGGTATCGGTCCAGATCGCATAGCCCTCCGGCATCCGGCGTAGCGGCACTTTGCCGAGGTCGTCCGGCACGGCGACGCCCAGGCCGATGATCCGGTCGACATCGATGCCGGTTTCATCGAGAATCGATCGCATCAATCCGGCGATGATCGTCCGGGCCGCCTCGGGCAGCAGAAATGCCTCGTCATGGCGGCGCAGGGCGCGTACCCGCCCGGCAAGATCGAGGAGGACGACTGTCAGCTGATCCCGGTCGATATTGACGCCGAACGCATGGCAACCATCGGCATTGACCATGAAGCGCATGGCCGGTTGTCCGCGCGCGCCCTCCGTCCGTCCGCAATTGACGATCAGGCCCTGTTCCAGCAACCGGCGGGTAATGTTCATGATGGTCGGCGCCGTCAGGCCTGTCATCGCCACCAGTTGCGACCGGGTGACCATGTCGTGCCGCCGAATCGATTGCAGCACGATGCGCTGGTTATAATCGCCGGCCAGCGCGAGATTGGTGCCCGAAAGGCTGCGCCCCAGCCGGGCATCCCGGTCATCCGAAAAATATTTCCAGCGCATTTCCTCTGCCATGATTTCTTTTGGCTGATCCTGTCACGAAATTGAAGCCTGAACCCGGTAGCGGGGCCGCGAACGACGGATCGGGCCTAGCGGTCCGTCTTTCTTAAATAAAGCAAATTTATTTATTAATGGGGGTTTCCATGATTGGACCTGTTTTGCGCGGTACATCGACACTGGCAATTTCGCTTTTCCTCTGCACCGCCGGTATGGCGCGGGCGGACGAAGCGCCAGCCGCCGCCGCAGAGGCGAGCGATGCCGCCACCGGCCTTTCCGGCGATACGATCATCGTGACCGGATCGTCCAAGGCGCAGAAGAAATTCGACGTCTCCTACGCCGTCACCACGCTTTCGAATGACGATATTCAGAAGATGGCGCCGCTTAACTTCGCCGATCTGCTGGGCCAGCTTCCCGGCATTCATGCCGAAGCGACCGGCGGCGAGGTGCAGAATGTCTACCGCATTCGCGGCATTCCCAACGAAGGCAGTTTTCAGGCTTTCCAGCAGGACGGCATGCCGATCTATGGCGATAATGACGGCAATTTCTTCAAGGGCGACGTGCTCAACCGCACCGACCTCATGACCCGCACCGTCGAATTTGTGCGCGGCGGCCCCTCGCCGGTGTTCGCCAGCAATGCGGCGGCGATCTACAACCAGATTACCGTGCGCGGTACAGACACGCCGGAAGGCGCGGTGCGCGTGACCGTGGGCGATACCGATCTCTATCGTCTCGACGCCTATAGTGCGGGTCCGCTCGGCCAGAACACCTATTATGCGATCGGCGGCTTCCTCCGTCAGAATGACGGCGCCCGCTATAGCGGTTTCCCGGCGGACAAGGGCGGTCAGGTCCGCGCCAATATCGTGCGGGAACTGGACAATGGCGAAATCCGCCTGTCCGGCACCTATCTCAATGACCGGAACCTCTTCTATCTGCCGATTCCGGTGGCCGATCCGCGCGATCCCTCCGTCTCGCTCGACCCTTATCTGGATTATTTCAAGGGCACGATGAACAGCCCCGTGCTTCAGAATGCGCGGATGCGCTATTCCGATGGCGAAGGCGGTACGATGGTGGAAGACCGCGACCTGTCGAACGGTCGCCACACCCGCTACTTCATGCTCGGTCTCGATTATACCGGCAATTTCGGGGAATGGACGGTCAGCGCCAAGGGCCGTTACACCGACGGCAAGGTCGATTTCGACGCGCTGTATTCGACCAGCAACCCGCAGGACGGCACGGCCTTTGCCAACAGCTATCTGAGCGCGGCCCAGACCGCATTCGGCAGCAATGTCGCCTATATGGGCTATGCGATCGCGGGCACCAACGGCCAGACGCTCTATGATCCGAACTCGGCGTCCGGCCTCGTTACCGCGGCGCAATATCGTGCGGTCAGTTCCGATTTCTACTCGACCCAGGGCGACCTGCGCATAACCCGCGACATCAAGACCGGCCTCGGTACGCACAGCATCGCGTTCGGCGCCTATGGCACCGCTTATGGCACCGTCTATCGCCAGCGTTATCAGGATTATCTGTTCGAAATCGCGACCCAGCCCCGGACACTCGACCTTGTCGCCTATTCGGCGACCGGAGACGTGCTCGGTTATGTCACCGACAACGGGGTGCTGCGCTATGCGACCACGCTGACCGGCGGCAAGTCGGACGTGACGATGTGGGCGCTTTACGCCAATGACAGCTGGCAGGTCACCGACAAGCTGCGCATCGATGGCGGTATCCGGCACGAAGCCTATAGCTATAAAGGCTATGGCCTCGGGCAGGTAAGCGGGGTCGATCTGGGCGATCCGACAACGCTGGCCGATGATTCGACCCGCGCGTTCGATGGCACCATTAACAACCGGAACCTGACCAAAACGGTAACCCCCTGGACGCTGGGTGCCAATTACGACCTGTCGCGCCATTTCGGCCTCTATGGCCGCATTTCGGAGGCCTATCGCGTTCCGGGCGAATCCATCGTCTATTCGACCGGCACGCCGGTGACGACCAAGGCGCGCCAATATGAGGCGGGCATCAAGATCTCGCTGCCGATGGTGCAGGCCTATTTCACGGGTTTCTACACGAAGTTCGATCCGTTCAACGCGTCGTTCCTCGCCTATAATCCGCAGACCGGCCAGAATAACCAGACGCTGACCTTCATCGGTCAGGCCGAAACCAAGGGCGTGGAGGCCGATATTTCGGTTCGCCCGATCAAATGGCTGACGCTGGCCGGTACACTGACCGTCAGCGATCCGACCATGTCGAACCTCGTCAATGAATTCGGGGCTTCGGCGGCGGCAGTCGAGGGTAATCAGCTCGTCCGTGAGCCGAAGGTTTACGGCAATTTCCGGCCGAGCGTGAACTTCGATATCGCCGGCACCAATGTCGATGCCTATCTGCGCTACAATTATGTCGGCAAGCGCTATGTCGACCTCTACAATCTGACCGAGTTGCCGTCCTATGACACGCTCGGTGCGGGTTTCACCCTGTCGCGCGGTACCTGGCAGTTCCAGGTGGTGGGCGACAATATCACCAATGCCAAGGGCCTGACCGAGGGCAATCCGCGTACCGATCAGCTCTCCGGTCAGGGGGCCTCGACCGCCATTTATGGTCGTCCGGTCTTCGGTCGCAGCTTCCGCTTCGTGCTGACCAAGCGCTGGTAAGATGCGTCGCCTGACGTCCCTGCTCGCCGTCCCCGTCGCGCTTTGCGCGGCGGGGGCTGCGGCCCTCGCCGGTGCGGAGGCTCCCGCCGATCCGCGCCTCAATGAAATTCAGGTGGTGGGTACGCATAACAGCTATGCGTTGCCCGCCGACCCCCGCGCGATGGCGCTGATGGCGCCGCGCGTCCGCGCCCTTTACGCGGCCATGACCGCCCGGCTCGACGAGCGTCAGAAAAAGGCGCTGGCGGAGGAGCATCCCAGTGGCCTGACCGATCCGGCGCAGACGCTCGATTATGTTCAGATGCCGATCGAGGCGCAGCTTCGCATGGGCGCGCGCAGCCTTGAACTCGATCTCTATCCCGATCCCGAAGGCGGCCTTTATGCCGACCCGCTTCCCTATCGTGAACTGCGCGCGAAGGGGGCTACAGACCTCGCCCCCATCTATACCGGGGAGCTGAAAAAGCCCGGTATCAAGGTGCAGCATGTCGCCGACATGGATTTCCGCAGCCAGTGCCCGCGTCTGCGCCAATGTCTGACGCTGCTGCGCCAATGGTCGGATGCCAATCCGGGGCACAGCCCGGTCTTCATCCTGCTGGAACCCAAATTTGGCGGGCTGGACAAGGCCGTGCCCGGCGCGGCGAAGGTACCGCCCTTCGATGCCGCCGCCTTTGACGAGGTGGATGCTTCGATCCGGGCGATATTGGGCCAGGAACGGCTGTTCACGCCGGATGATTTGCGCGGTACGCACAACACGCTGGAAGAAGCCGCGCGCGCCGGGGCATGGCCGCGCCTGTCGCAGGTGCGGGGCCGGTTCCTGTTCCTCTATCTGGTGCCGGGACTCAATCTGAAGGCGTTCGATCCTTATATGGCGGGTCGTTCGTCGCTGGAAGGACGCGTCGCCTTCGTGCAGGGCCTGCCGGGCATGGCGCACACCGCCTTCCTGCTGGTCGACAATGCGACTGCCGATCCCGACCGTATCCCGGCGCTGGTGCGGCAGGGCTATATGGTCCGTTCGCGCGCCGATATCGACACCGGCGATGCGCGTTCCGACGATCCGTCCCGTCGCGACGCCACGCTGGCAAGTGGCGCGCAGATCATTTCGACCGATTATCTCACCGCGCCCAATGTTCATGGCAATGGCTATCATCTCTCGCCCTTTGCGGGAGGATGGCGCACCAATCCGGTGACGGCGAGCGTTCCGGGTTCCAGCAAAGGATCTTCCCGATGACTGTCATGCTTTTGCGCGCCGTTCTGTTCGCGGCGATGGCGGCGCTGTTACCGCAGCCCTCCGTCGCCCGGGTGGAGACCCCGGCGGCTCCCTCTCAGGGGGCTGCCGTCGCGAGCCGTTTCGATTCTTCGCTGGCGGAGCTGGAGTTCCCGCTGCTCGCCGCGCTGCGCGCCGATCCCGTCTGGGCGGGGGCGCTGCGCAAGGACAAGGCGCTGGCCGGCCTCGTCCGCGATCGCGCGAACCGTGTTGCCGCCGCGACCGGCTGTACCGCCCTGCCGTCCTGCCGCGTCGATCCCTGGCTCTGGACCGAGGCCGACATCGCGACTGTCGGCAAGGCGCTGTCCACGCTTGCCGGCAAGCCCGGTTTCGCCCGGTCCCTCATTGCCGGAAAGCTGCGTCCTTCGCGGCATTTTGCGCTGCATGAGGCGCTGGAAGACCCGGCGTTCATTGCTGCCGCCTGGGCCGACGCCGCGCGGGGGATGAACTATGTGATGCGCGTCTACGCCGCGGGAGAAGCGCCGCGCTATCCGAAGATCGACGCGATCATCTTCGATACGGCGCAGCCCGACTATGCCTATGTCCTCGCCGCGCAGGAGGCGGTCACCCGCGCGCAGAACCGGGCGGACGACCTCTTCTTCGATCCCGCCCTGCGCTATGCGACGACGCTGCTCATCACCAATGAACGCGATGATGCCGCGAGCCACCGGCCGCTTCTGGGCGGTCTCAACGCGGCGACCGTCGAGGCGCTGAAAGGCATTGACTGGACGCATTATCCTTATAGCGCGCTACTGCTGTTCGGTCATGGTCCCGAGGATGCGGTGTCGCGCACCGGGGTGATGGGGCATTTGCGCCTGCGCCTTGCCGCCGATCGCTTCCATCGCGGGCTTGCACCGGTCATCATCCTTTCGGGCGGGGCGGTCCACCCCAGCCGTACCCGCTTCAACGAGGCGGTCGAGATGCGCGAGGAACTGATCCGCCATTATGATGTTCCGGCCGACCGTATCTTGATCGATCCGCATGCGCGTCACACGACGACCAATCTCCGCAATGTCTCCCGGCTGATCCTCATGACGGCGATACCGGACGACAAGGATGCGCTGATCCTCTCCACGCCGGAGACGATTCTCTATATTGGCGGCGCCGAACTGGCCGATCGCAACAAGCAGGAACTGGGTTATCTGCCCGGCCGGATCGGGCCGGGACCGGATGCGCTGTCGCTGACCTTCCGCCCGGATGCGCTGTCTTTCCATGTCGATCCGATGGACCCGCTCGACCCATGAATCCGGCCATGCCCCGCTCCGCAATGGCCGCCGTCCTGATCGCCCTGTCGGCGGCATCCGCCCTGTCGCCAGCATCCGCCGGGACGGCGGATCATCCGGTCGCGCCGACCCCGGTCGTGTCCGTTGCCGCGCAGCAGGACGCAAGCCCCGCGCGGCTGGTCGATCCGTTCGTCGGCACGCTGGCCGATTTCGGGCAGTTGAGTCCGGCGGCGGTCGCGCCCTTCGGCATGGTACAGCTCGGCCCCGACACGGCGCCCGCCAATCATGCGGGCTATGATTTTGCGGCGACCCTGCTGCGCGGCTTTTCGCATACGCGCGGCGTCGGCGTCGGGTGCGGCGGGGCGGGGGGCGACCTGCTGGCGATGCTGGAATATGAAGGGGCGCCCGACCTCGCCTCGATGGATAAGGCAGGCGAGCGCGCCCATGCGGGCTATTACCGGCTGACCTATGGCAACGGGATCGAGGCGCAATTGACGGCGACGCGCGGGGCCGGGATCATCCGTTTCCGCCTTCCCCATGCCGGGCGCGTGATCCTGAAGCTCGATCCCAATCATGGCTATGCCAAACGGATTTCCGCGCACTGGCTTACGACCGCTGCCGCCGATCTGCGCGGCGAACTGCGCGCCGGGACGGTGTGCGATGTCGGCGCCTATCGCCTGTTCACCGCTTCGCGCCTGCTCCACAACGGCAGGCCGGTGACCGCGCCGCTGGCCTTCGATGACAAGGGGCTTGCCACGTTGCGCCTTGATGTGCGTGCGGGCGATGTCGTCGAACTGCGCACGGGCCTCTCCTCGGTCGATGCGGACGGCGCGGCCGATGTGCTGGCACGGGAAACTGGCGACCGCCCTTTCGGCGATGTCGCGGGCGCTACGCAGGCCGCATGGGACGGGGCGCTGTCCCGCATTTCCATCGATGGCGCGACACGGGATGAACGCGCGTTGTTTGTCACTGCTCTGTTCCGCACCCTTCAGACCCCGGTTGCGATTGCCGACCCGGACGGGCGCTATCGCGGCAGCGACGGCGCGATCAAACGGGTCGTTCCGGGCCACCAACGCTATACGAGCTGGGCGATGTGGGACAATTACCGCACGCTGATGCCGCTACTCGCATTGATCGCGCCTGATCGCGCGGCGGACATCGCCCGGTCGCTGGTCGAACTTTATGGTGAGGGCAAGCATCGCTGGGCGACGCAGGCCGAGCCGTTTCTCTCCGTGCGCACCGAGCATAGTGGCGTTGCCCTGCTGGATTTCTTTCGCAAGGGGCTGCTTTCCCGTGCCGATGCGCAGGCGGCGCTCCGCGGTATGATCGCCGAAAGCCCGACGCTCGCTCGCGCGACGCCGGACGAGCAGATCGAGGCCGCCTATGACGACTGGGCGATCGCCGAACTGGCCGGGGATCTGGGCGAGGCGGAAACCGCGCGGCGCTTCCGCGAACAGGCGCTTTCCTATCGCGCAATGTGGCGGCAGGTGTTCGCGACATTGGGCGAGGATGCCGATGTGGTGAAGGCGCGCGGCCTCTATCAGGGGACGCTGTGGCAATATCGCTGGGCGCCGGTGTTCGATCTGCCCTGGCTGGTCGAAACGCTGGGCGCGGCGCGGTTCGACGCGGAACTGAACGCCTTTTTTGCGCGTGGCCTGTTCAACATGACCAATCAGCCGGACATGCAGGCGCCCTTCCTGCCCGCCTGGCGCGGTGATGCGGCGGAGAGCGGAAAGCTGGTCCACGGCATTCTCACCCGCCCGATCGACCATTGGTACACCAATGCGGGCAAGCGTCCGGCCCCCTGGCATGGGCGCAGCTTCGCGCTCGCGCCGCAGGGTTTTGCCGATGGTATGGATGATGACGCCGGTGCGATGTCGGCCTGGTATGTGTTCGCGGTGATGGGGCTTTACCCGCTGACGCCCGGCGATCCCCATTATGTCGCGATCCGCCCCGCCTATACGCGCCTGACCCTGCATCGCGACCATGCGCCGCCGATCATGATCGAGCGCCCGTCCGACGCCGAGGCTGCACAGGGCGTTATCACGCGCATCAACGGCCGCGCCCTGCGCGCGCCGACGGTGGAACACGGCGCTCTGACGGCGGGGATGGCGGGGCCTTCCGCGTCCGGCCCGCGCCGCTGACCTACCCCGTCGGGATGACCGGGCGGTGGGCGTAGAAACCATAGGCGGCGATTCCCGCATAGGCGGCGGCGGGCACCGCCAGCGCCGTCGCCAGCCCGGCAAGGTCGGCGATATGCCCGGTCAGTGGCGGAAGAACGGCCCCGCCGACGATCGCCACGCAGATCAGCCCCGATCCTTCCGGCGCTCGTGTGCCCAGCCCTTCGCTCGCCAGCGCGAAGATGGTCGGGAACATGATCGCATTGCACAGGCCGACCGCCAGCAATGCCCAGCCGGACAGGTCGTCGCCGGTCTGCGCCGACAGCGTAACCAGCAGCAATGCCCCCAGCGCTACGCCCGCCAGCATCCGCCCCGGCGGGATCAGGCGCAACATCGCCGCGCCGATGAACCGCCCGACCATCGCGCCGCCCCAATAATAGACCAGATGCTTGCCCGCTTCCTCGGCCGAAAGCGCCATGGTGCCCGGCTGCATCAGGTAGCTGGTGAGCAGGCTGCCGATCGATACTTCGGCCCCCACATAGAGGAAGATGCAGGCCATGCCGAAGGCGAAGCGCGGGCGGCGCATCAGGTCGAACGAGCGTAGCGGGTTGGTCGCCTCCGGGCTGCGATCATCGGCGAGCCGGTGGCGTATCGCCCAGACGGCGAGCGCCATCACCGTCAGCACCAGCGCCAGCCCGATATAGCTGTGGCCGATGATCGCGGCTTCCTTGGTCCGTTCCGCCGCCAGCGCCTCGGGCGACAATGTCCCGGCATCAATGGCGACCGCGCCGCCGAGGATGAGGATCGCGCCGATATAGGGGAAGATCGTCGTCCCCAGCGAGTTGAACCCCTGCGCGAAGGTGAGGCGGCTATGTGCGGTCGCGGGCGTGCCGAGGATGGAGATCAGCGGATTGGCCACCACCTGCACGATCGTGACCCCGGCCGCGAGGATGAACAACGCGCCGAGAAAGGCCGGGAATATCGCCAGTTCCGCGGCGGGCCAGAACAGCAGCGCGCCCGCCGCCATCGTCAGCAGGCCGATCACCGCCGCGCGCATATAGCCGAGCCGGGCGGCGAGAAAACCGGCGGGAATGGAGACGAGCAGATAGCCGATGAAAAAGGCCGACTGGACCAGCATCGCCTCGCCATAGCTCAGCGCGAAAACGCCTTTCAGCTTGGGGATCAGCACGTCGTTCAGGCTGGTCAGCCCGCCGAACAGGAAGAAGAGCGCATAGACAGAGGAGGATATGGCTGGCGAGACCCGCCCATTCCCCTGTCCCATGCCGGTCGAAGCGTTCATTTGTCTCTCCTTCTTCCCTCATGGTCCGGTGATGGGCCGCTTTACTATGGGCGGTCCGTAGCGCATAAACGGCATGGGTGGCGAGTGCCGTCGTGGGCAAACCGCAACCATTGCGGGAGGACCGGGACAGGCCCCGATCCCGGGCTTTTCCATCCGGGCCGTGGGATGTATCTGTCCGTCGCGAAAAGGCTTCAGTCCACGTCGCTAAGACCACGGAATGATTGGAATGGGGTGGGGGTACTCTTCGCGCCCTGCTCGTCAATGTTATCTTTTGGGCCGGGAGTGGAATGTCGGGTTATAGTGGAAAATATGAAAAGAACGGACGTTCGCTCATCCCGATGCAACCGGCCCCTCTGATGGGCGCCATTCAAACAAAACAAAGCTAAGCGAGGATCGCATCGTAATCGATTTTGTCGAACCTATCGGATTTGTCTTGCAAATCGGACCAGTTAAAAGCGTAGATTTCCGCATCGGACCAATCATCGGGATATCGAATTCGAAAGAGGCCCCCGATCGAGTGTTGATGTGGATGGTAGGTCCCACTACCCATGGTAATATAATTGGGGCCAGCATCGAATGTCACAGTTTTGAATTGAGCCGTCACGAGAATGATGAGGCCAGCCACCGCCTCTATCAATGTCCAAAGATTCGCCTGTTTGAACGCCTGCTGGCGGCTGTGCTTGCTTGCATTATAAGCTTGATACCAAGTAAGCGGGACGCCCTGTGGAACCGATTGCCCCCGTAGGCTCTGCCAAGGCTCAAACGGCCTGATCGCCGGGGAAACTCCGTTCCACATTGGCAGCATCGCTTCGTATGATGACAGGTGGTGCGTCACGTCGATCTTACGGAAATCGCGCATAGTGAGCCGGTTCGTCGGACGCGAGAAGGTGTTCGCTTCGAATATTGCCTTGAAATTCGCCTCTATCTCAATGCATGTCCGCATTAGAAGGGCATGAATGCGATAGGAAAAGGCTGTCCTTCCCTCATCGGATGGCTCGACATACTCGAAGATGGAACGGAGATCGTCGAGGATGAGGAGCAGCGCCCGCGTGTAGTGTGCAGGATTTTCGGCATATTCGCAGTCCTGAATATAGGCCCAGCCGCTATAGTCGGAATTTGTTCCCTGCTTCATACCCCGGACATTGCGATGGAATGGCCTGCTGACCGGCATTGTGTTTCCTTCCCAATGTAACAATCAATTGTCGCTCGCGCTAAGTCAATTCGATTGAGTCGAGCAGGGACTGATCGCTCTCAACTGAATGAATGGCAGTTTCTGGTGTGCTCGATGATCCGCCGAACGTCCGCTTTGGCACGCGAAGCTGCCTGGCGATTTGTCGCGGCTGGAGCGATAATTGGGCTTGTTCGCAAAAGTTCTAGGCCATTGTCCCGATCGCCTTGCGGAAACGCGACAGGGCGACGGCGAAGAACAGGGCTCCGATCAGGGCGATGGCAAGGAACTGGGGCCACACCACGTCAAAACCGGCGCCGCGATACAGGATCGCTTGCGACAGGCGCACGAAGTGGGTGGTCGGGGCGGCGGACATGATGACCTGAACGAATGTGGGCATGCTTTCCCGCGGCGTCACGCCTCCCGACAACATCTGTAACGGCAGCAGGACCAGCATCAGCAACAGGCCGAATTGCGGCATGGATCGCGCAAGGGTGCCCATGAAAATGCCGATGGAGGTGGTTGCGAACAGGTGCAGCGCGGTGCCTGCGAGGAACAGGGGGACCGACCCTTCGATCGGCACCCGCAACGCGCCGCGCACGACGAGTTCAAGCGACAGCCCGCACGCCACCAGCACGACCAGCCCCATTGCCCAGACCTTGCTCGCCATGATTTCGAACGGCGTCACCGGCATCACCAGAAGATGCTCGACCGTGCCATGCTCCCGTTCGCGGATCAGGGCCGCTCCGGTCAGCACGATGGAGAGCAGCGTGATATTGTCGATGATCTCCATCAGTGCGCCGAACCAGCTCTGTGTCAGGGTCGGGTTGAACCGTGCGCGCAGGGCAAGGCCGACCGGCGACTCCGCAGCCTGGCGCGTGCCCTGCATGAATTCGGCCACCTGCCCCTGCACGATCTGCTGAATATAGCCGCCGCCGGTGAAGGCCTGGCTCATGCGTGTCGCGTCGATGTTGAGCTGGACCACGGGCTGTCGCCCGGCCAGCACATCCCGCTGAAAATCGGGCGGTATGTCGAGCGCGAACGTATAGTCGCCCGAATCCATGCCCCGATCGACATCGTTCAGCCCGATCATGAAGGGGGGCGTGAAATGCGGCGGGTAAAAGGCGCTGCTGATGCGATCGGAGAGCGGAGACTGATCCTCGTCGATAATCGCGATGGGGGCCTTGTGCAGCGTTTCCGGCACGCCGGTTGCGGAGATGTAGATGTTGAGCGTGAAGGAAAAGACGATGAGGAACAGCATCATCGGGTCGCGCCACAGGCTGCGCAGTTCCTTGATCCCCAGCCGGAATATGTTGGCGGCCTGATCCATTGTTCAGCTCTCCTGCTTGCGCAGAAACATCACGCCCATTGCAAGTATTACCGGGAATATGATCGCCAGCGACAGCAATTCTCCACGCAATTCGGCAAAGCCCAGAGCCTTGGAAAAAACGCCCCGGCAAATGGTGACGAACGGCCCGGTGGGATAGAAAGTCCCGATGATCCTGCCCGCGCCTTCGAGCGAGGAGACCGGGTTGATGAGGCCGGAAAACTGAACCGCGGGAATGATCGTTCCGATCGATGTGGCGAACAGCGCCGCGATCTGGCTGCGCATGAAGGTAGAGAAGAGCAGGCCCATGGCCGTCGCCGAGAGGATATAGAGGAACGCGCCGAGGGTCATGGCCAGAATATTCCCGCTGATCGGCACGCCGAAGAGGAACACGGCCAGCAGCACCAGCAACACATAGTTGGACATGGCGAGGCCGACATAGGGGAGCTGTTTGCCGAGCAGGAATTCGATACGGCTGATCGGTGTCACGTAGAAATTGATGATCGACCCCAGTTCCTTTTCCCGCACCACGCTGAGCGCGGTCAATATCGCCGGGAACATCAGCAGCAATAACGGGATGACGGCAGGGGCGATCGCGACCAGACTCTTCACGTCTGGATTATAACGGTAGCGCAGTTCGATAGTGACAAGCCCCGAGGGCAGCCTTTCCCCCAGTTCGGCCACGGCCATTTCGTTCAGCCACTGGGCATGCATGGCCTGCATATAGCCCTGGATGGTTTCGGCGCGGGAAGGCATGGCCCCGTCTATCCATGCGCCGATTTCGACCGGGACCCCCCGGCGGATGTCGCGTGCGAAATTGGGGGGGATCTCGATCGCGAGGCTCAGTTCGCCACTGCGCATGCGCCGGTCGAGCTGGGCATAGTCGGTAATGGGCGGCTTTTCGATGAAATAGCGTGATCCGGCGAGGTTCAGCGCATAATTCTGGCTGGTCGTGGTGCCGTCCCGGTCAAGCACGGCGAACGGCAGGTCCTCGACATCCATGCTTATGCCATAGCCCATGATGCACATCAGGATGACGCTGCCCAGCAGGGCCATCGTTGCGCGGATGGGATCACGGCGCAGTTCGAGCGATTCCCGCCGGGCATAGCTCATCATTCGCCGGATGCTGAAATAGCGACCTTGCCGCAAGGGGGCGTTATGGGCTTCCGCCACCGGATCGGTATTGCCGGGGCTGGGGACGGGGGACGGAATCGGATCTGCCTCCGGGGTGACCACCGGGTCGCCGCCGGGCCGTTCGCTCCCGCCGGATGCATCTTCCAGATAGGCGATGAAGGCTTCTTCCAGAGAAGCGCTGCCGCGCTGGCGCACAATGGCCTCCGGCGTGTCGCTCACCAGCACTTTCCCCGCATGCATCAGTGAAATCCGGTCGCACCGCTCCGCCTCGTTCATGAAGTGGGTGGATATGAAGATCGTCACCTTGTCCTTGCGCGACAGGTCGATCATCATCTGCCAGAACTGATCGCGGGCGATCGGATCGACACCCGATGTCGGTTCGTCGAGGATCAGCATTTCCGGCTTGTGAATCATCGCGACGGCGAGACTCAGCCGCTGCCGCTGCCCCAGCGGAAGGGCGGGCGGCAGGCTGTCCATGATATCGGTGAGGCCGAAGCGTTCCGTCATTTCGGCAATGCGCCCCGGCACATCCGCCGACGGTACATGGAAAAGCCGGGCGTGCAGTTCCAGATTCTGCCGGACGGTCAGCTCGGAATAGAGCGAAAATCCCTGCGACATATAGCCGACGCGGCGGCGGATCGCCATGTCCTCCTTCTCGACCTCCGTGCCGAACAGCCAGGCCTGCCCCTCACTGGCCTTCAACAGGCCGGTGAGCATTTTCATCGTCGTCGATTTGCCGCAGCCATTGGAGCCGAGAAAGCCGAAAATCTCGCCGCGCTCGATACGGAAATCGACATGATCGACGGCGGTGAAATCGCCGAAACGCATGGTGAGGCCCTTTGCCTCGATCGCGACCACGCCGTCTTCCGCATCGCGCGGGGGAATGGTGACGGGCCGGTGCTCCCGGCGTCGCTCCTCTGGCAACAGCGCGATGAAGGCGCGTTCCAGCGTCGGCTCGCCGGTGCGGCGATAGAAATCTTCCGGCGTGCCGGTTGCCAGCACCTTGCCGTCGTCCATCGCGATCAGCCAGTCGAAGCGCGCGGCTTCCTCCATATAGGCGGTGGCGACCAGCACGCTCATATGTGGCCGGTCGGCGCGTATATGGTCGATCAGATCCCAGAATTGCACGCGCGACAGCGGATCGACGCCGGTGGTGGGTTCGTCCAGCAACAGGAAATCCGGGTCGTGGATCAGTGCGCAGCACAGGCCCAGCTTTTGCTTCATGCCGCCCGAAAGTTTGCCCGCCGCGCGGGCGCGGAACGGGGCGAGGCCGGTGCTTTCCGTCAGGGTGCGGATGCGGCGTTCGCGTTCGGCGGCGTCCTGACCGAACAGGCGGCCGAAAAATTCGAGATTTTCGTCGATCGAGAGCGTGGGATAGAGATTCTTGCCCAAACCCTGCGGCATATAGGCGATACGCGGGCAGATCGTCTCCCGATGGGTCCGGTCGGCCATGTCGCCCCCCAGCACCATCACCTGCCCGTCCTGAACCCGCCGCGATCCGGCGAGGAGGGAAAAGAGGCTGGATTTGCCGACCCCGTCCGGGCCGATCAGAGCGACTCTCTTCCCGGCGGGAATATCGAGGTCGATCCCGTCCAGCGCGATCGTCTTGCCATAATGCAGGCGCACGCCGGACAGGCGGGCCACAGGGGGCGGCCCCTCCTTTTCGTTCCCGGCCGTCCCGTTCATTGCGGCACGTTGACGGTCAGATGTGCCGGCCATGCCGTTTTGGGATCAATCCGCACATAGGCCATGCCCGGCAGGCCGGTTTTCACATGGGCGATATATTTTTGCAGCAGGGCCGGGGCGATCCGCGCCTTCACCCGGAACATCAGCTTTTGCCGTTCGCTTTCCGTTTCCACGGTCTTGGGGGTGAATTGCGCGACATCGGCGACGAAGCTGACCTTGGCCGGGATCACATAAGCGGGCGCGGCGTCGAGCACGATGTGGACATCGGTACCCATGGCGACCTTGCCTGCCACGGTTTCCGGCAGGAAGAAGGTCATGAAGACATCGGTCAGGTTGACGAGATTGAGCACACGGCCGCCTCCCGCAACGACCTCGCCGGGCTGGGCGACGCGATATTGCACGCGGCCTGCGGCCGGTGCCTTGAGGTCGCTGTCGCGAATATCGGCTTCGATCCGCTGAATGGTCGCCAGCACCGCATCGACATTGGCCTGCGCGCCGATGACCTGGCTGCGGGCGGTGCCGATCGCGGCCTCTATCGCGGAAACCTGGGCCCGCGCGGCCTCCACGGCGGCGGCAGAGCCTTCATATTGGGCCTGATCGTCATCTCGTTCCTGCACCGCGGTCGCGCCTTCGCGGGCCAGCGTGGTGGACCGGGTAAGGCGTTTGCGCGCGGCGATCAGTTCCGCCTCGCGCTGCCGCACGGTTGCGAGTGCCGCAGCGCGGTTGCTTTCCTGCTGGGCGACCTGACTGCGCGCTGTCTGCACGGCATTGCGTGCCTGCGCCAGTTGTGCGTTCGCCTCGGCCTTTTGTGCGGTCAGCACATCAATATCCATATGGGCGACGACCTGCCCGGCCTTCACGAAATCGCCTTCATCGACGAGAATGTCTTTAATGCGTCCGGGCGATTTGGCGGAGACATCGGTTTCCACCGCCTCGATCCGCCCGTTGCCCGATGCGATTCCGGCGGGCAGGTCGGCGGGTTTCAACAGCAGCCACGCACCGAACACCACGATGGCGAGCACTGCGGCGATACCTCCGCGCCTGATCCATATCCTGTTGGCGGCGTTCATTATGGCTGTGCTCCCATTTGCTGCTCACCGGAGGGGTGACGGGAAGAAGATATGCCGTTGGCCGCGGGTACGCCGCCGCCAACGGCGGTATAGAGCGCAACGCCGCTCGCCAGCCAGGCCCGGCGGAGCTGGACCAGCATCTGTTCCGTGTCGAACAGGCTGCGTTGTGCGTCCAGTACCTCAAGATAGGTGGACCGGCCATTGTCGAAGCGGAGCTGCGCCAGCCGGGCGCGTTCCTGCTGTGCGTCGAGCATCGTCCGCGTGGTTTCGATCTGGAGCCCGAGCTGGCGTCGCCGGACCAGCGCGTCCGATACGTCGCGAAAGGCGGTCTGAACGCTTTGCTCATATTCCGCGACCGCGCGGACCTGACGTGCCTTTGCGACATCCAGATTGGCGGCAAGGCGTCCGGCGTTGAACAGGGGAAGGCTGATGGTCGGCGCGAAGCTCCAGATCCGGCTGCCATCCCTGAACAGGTCATCGAGTGCGGCGCTGCCCGTGCCGAAAGCGCCGGTCAGCTGAATATTCGGGAAGAAGGCGGCCCGCGCCGCGCCGATATTGGCATCGGCCGCGCGTAACGCATATTCGGCGGCCATGATGTCCGGACGGTTTACCAGCAGATCGGACGGCAATCCGGGGGGCAGCGCCACCGCCGCCTCGGTTTCGACCCGGTCCAGCGCGCCCGGCGGAATGTCCACCGGCTGGCCGACCAGCAGGGCGAGGGCGTTGCGGTTGACCGCCCGGTCCTGATCGAGTGCCTGCAGCGCGGTCTGCGCCTGCGCCAGCAGGGTTTCCGTCTGCATCATGTCGAATTTCGAACCTGAGCCGACTTCATAGCGTCGGCGCATGATACGCAGGCTTTCCTCGCGCGTGGCGATCGTCCGCCGGGCGAGGCTTTCCCGTTCTTCATATTCGCGTTCGAGCAGATAGCCATCGGCCACCTGCGCGATCAGGCCGATCAGGACGGCGCGGCGCGATTCTTCCGAGGCCAGATATTGGTTGCGCGCAGCTTCGTTGAGGTTGCGCAGCCGCCCCCAGAAATCGATTTCCCATCCGGCGCTGAGCTGTGCCGTCACCTGTTTTACATCATAGGCCTGCGTGCCGGCGCCGGGCAGGCTGATGATCGATCGCCCTCTGGTGCCGGATCCGACCGCATCCAGCCGGGGGTAGAGGGCCGCCCCTTCGATCCGCCAGGCCGCCCGGGCCTCGGCAATGCGGGCCGAGGCGATACGGACATCGCGATTATGGGTCAGGGCGCTTTCGATCAGGTTGCGGAGCGCCGTGTCGCGGAAAAAATCGCGCCAGCCGATGGCGGCGATTGACCGGTCCGGCTCCGCAACCGGTGCCGCATAGCGATCGGGAACCGGCAGAGGGGGAATTTCATGATGCGGTGCAAAAGAACAGCCGGAACAGAGCAGGAGGAGCGGCCAGACTCCGGTGGCAGAGCGGTTCCGCCATTTCCTTCGGGACATTTCCTGCTGATGAGGGCGTGGCATGTTCGGTTTGTCCACTGTCATTTTGGCCGCCGCCTGAGTTTCTCACGAAAAGTTGCCCGGAGCGACAAGAAATTTCCATAAAGAAGGACTGCCTGGTTCCCGGCCCTGATCGCCTGGACTGCATGACAGTCTTCCAATATCTATACCGATGGTTTCGTTATTGCACCTGCACTCTGCGATCAAGCGGAAAGCAGGGCGCGCGATCATTATCAGGTGCGATCACACCCGGTTTGGGTAAAAGGGCATCCATGTCAGATTTGCCATCCTCTTCATCCGGCCGCCGCTTGCCACCGCGTAGCGCCCGGGGCGGGCGACCGCCGCAGGACGTCGCGGCACAGCTCGGGCCGCATATTCTGGACGTTGCGCTGGAACAGTTTCTGACCAAGGGCCCGGAAAACACCAGCATGGACGACATTGCCATGGCAGCGAGCGTGTCGAAACGGACACTTTATGCGCGCTATGAATCGAAAATGGGCTTGCTCGCCGCCTGCATCCGATGGGGTTTCAACCTGCAGATGGCATCCCTGCCCACCGATATTCCCGGTGAGACGGTGCGTCAGCGGCTGTTTCATGCTGCGCGCCTGCTGCTGGACCTGTCGTTGAGCCCGGAAGTGCTGGCGTTGGCCCGACTGGCTGAATGGGTATCGCTGCGGCAGGGGGACATGCCGAAAAATTTCCCCTTCATCCGGTCCTATAAGGGGGTAGACCTGTTCCATGCCATTTTGCTGGAGGCACCGGGCGTGCCGGAACAGCAAAAGGAGGAGTTGCGTTTCATTGCGCCCTTGTTGTTCGACCTGCTGGTCATCGCGGCCCATCTTCGTGTGGTCTGGCGGGAGCTGGATAATAATCCGGAAGATAAGGACGGCTTTCTCGAACATACCCTGAATTTGGTGGCGGCCGGCCTGCCGTTTCTGGCCGGATAAAAGCCTGCGGGCGGCCGGGGCGCTGTGGCTCCGGGGCCAGCTTTACGGTTTGTGCAGCGTCACCGCATCGAGCGGTGCGCCCGTCGCGATGCTGATCGATCAGAAGATTGTCGGCGATGGCACCGCCGGCGGTAATGAAAGGCCCCCATGGTTTCCCATGGGGGCCGTGATGGACTTCGCGATGCGAAGACCGGGGAAATATCAGAATTTCTGGCCGAAGCGGATGCCCATGAACTGCGGCTTGATTGGGTAAACGCGCGAGGAATGCTCGCAGACCTGAATCTGGCAGAAGGTGTTCTTCGTCAACCAGCCGCGTTTGTCGAATGCGTTCTGGATGAACATCTCCGCGGTCCAGTTGTTCTTCTTAAGGCCGAACGAGAAGTCGAACGAAGCGAAACCCTTCGTATCGCCCAGCAAGTTCGCATAGGTTTCGTTCAGATCCTGTGTCGCTCCGCTCTGATAATAGGCCACGCCCTGAATATGGCCGGAGAGACCATTGATAAGGTCGGTCTCATATCGAACCGAGCTATTGCCTTTGAACTTGGGCTGACGCGGCAGGCGCGTGCCCGATTTGGCGGCAATGTCGTCGCCGGTGCAGTTCTGAATCTGGGCGAAGCCCGACTCTCCCACGATTTCATAGGCGCAGAAATTCCCGTCCAGCGCGGCATCGGTATAGGCGCCCGACGTGGCGATGGTGAATTTGCCCAGCCGGAGTTCTGCATCATATTCCACGCCGTAAACGCGTGCATTGCCCGCATTGCCGGTGAAGCCGCCGCCGGCCGCGCCGACAACCTGAACACCATATTGGATGTCTTTCCACTTCTCATAATAGACGGCGGCGTTGAACCGGAACATATTGTTCCAGGTTGTCTTCACACCCAATTCGAAGTTGGAGAGCGTTTCCGCCTTATAGGAGGGGGCGGGCGTCGCGACGCTGCGAATGCTGACCGGAGAGTTGGAGCCACCGGGGCGGAAGCCGGTGGAATAGTTGAAATATACCATTTTCGAGGGTTCGAACTGCCAGGTCAGGGCCAGCTTGTGGGTTTCGCCGTTTTCGCTGTACCGGTTGGTCTTGTCGTCCGCCAGCGGGTTGGTGCTGACGCAGGACAGGCGCGGTCCGGTGAACGGAACCGGGCAGCCGACTGATTCGGTCGGGAAATACCACGCGGCGGACGAATTGCGCGCCTTGCCTGCAATGCCGCCCCAGCCGATTACTGCGGATTCCGTCCAGAAATAGCGTATGCCGGCGGTAAGGGTCAGATTGGGTACGATTTCATAATGGCCTTCGGCGAAAACCGCCCAGTCTTTCGTCGTCCTGTCGCTCTCGCTCAGGTAGAAAGCCTCTCGCCTCAGGGCGGCGGGAAGCGTGATCATAGTGCCGCCCTCGCTTTGCGGGATTCCGAAACCGTCGAGCGACGTCGTATTGCCTCCTTCGGAATAGGAACCGGCAGCGGTGTAGCCGCTGATCTGGTCCAGCCCATGGGTGGCGTAATCATTGTTGAGTTTGGTCTTCTGCCACTGGTAGAATCCGCCAATGGTCACATCGAACGGCCAGCTTTTGGGCGTCGACAGCCGGATTTCCTGATTGAATTTGTCCTGATAGGAATTGCCCCGCGTATATTGGGTCGGGTTGATCACATTTCCGTTCTGGTCGAAAAACTGCAGATAATTTTCGTAACCGGCGAACTGGTCATAGGCGACCGTATAATAAGTATAGTCGTTGATCAGCTTGATCCGGCGCTGATAATAGCCGGTGGACGAAACCAGATCGAAATCGCCGATATGGCCGTGGACCGCCAATGCCGCCTGATACCATCTGTCGAGCTGGCGGGTTTCCTCATAATCATGTACGATGAGGTCGCCGCCTATATTCTGGTGATCGTCGGTAATTTCGGTGGACGCGTCATAGTTGAAATAGCCATAGGCTATCTGTTCCTGAGCGGTGAGTTGCGGGTTGATTTCCCAGCCGGGCGCTACCTCCCAGAGGGCCTGGATACGACCGCCATAGGAATAGACCGGGTTGTAATCCTTCTTGACGAACTTGTCGTTGTTGATCGTGTAGCTGGTCAGCGGATTGTCATCGCCCAGATTGTAGGTGAGGGTGCCCGGGACATTGTCGATATAACCGCCGTCGCGCTGATAATAACCCATCGCGCGGACGGCGAAACTGTCGCTTACCGGAATGTTGATATAGGCCTGAGCCTGTCCGCCGAAATCGCCCTTGCCATATTTATTGCCTTCCAGATCATATCCGAATTCAAATTTGTTGAATACGGGCTTCTTGGTGATGAAGCGGACCGTTCCGGCCAATGAGCCGGCGCCGTAGAGCGTGCCCTGCGGCCCCGCGAGCGCTTCCACACGTTCGATGTCGTAAACATGAATATCGGGAAAGCCGCTGGTGATACCGGCGCTCAGGGTGCTGATCGGCATGTCGTCAATATAATAGCCGGTGGCGTCATAGCTGCCGCCGGCGGGGACGATGCCACGGAAATAAGGCTCCTGACGGCCCGGCCCGAGACCCGCGAAGGAAACCGAAGGCAGCAGGTTGGCGAAATCTGACATGCCCTTGATCTGGCGCTGCTCCATCTTCGCCTCGCCCAGCGCCTGCATGGAGATCGGCACCTTTTGCACGCTCTCCGCCGTGCGGGTTGCCGTCACGACGATTTCGCCGAGGCCGGTTGTGGCTTCGGCCGGAGTGTCCGCCGCTTGTGCCAGCGCCGATTCGGGCGCGAGGAGAGATGTAATGATCGCGGTGGTGGCCAGCAGGCATGCTGCGCCTTTTTTTCGCGATTCCCTACAAATGCTCATGGTCTGAAAATCCCCCTATGTGTTCGTGGCGTTCCTGTCTCTCCCGCAATCCGGCCGGTTTCCGGCTCTTGCTCACGGCGCCCTCCCACCCGTTTTCGGGTTGATGAATGCGCAAGTCCCCTGCCCGAAGGGTAAGCCTTCAGGTGCGCCGTCGGACAGACCCCACGGCGTCGAACATATTCCGAACATGGCGGTCGTTTTCGCGAATGCAGCATTCCGAACGACTGTCCAGAATTGGATAGTGCCATCCAAAATGCTGCTGTCAAGCGTCGATTTTTTACGATTCTGAAATTTTATTGCAGGCTGACTCGACGAAACCGAGCGATCGTCCTAAGTGTGTTTACGCAGGCGCACAAAGGAATCGGATGAGGCAGATACCCGGCACCCATAGCCCCGAAAATTGCCACAATGGCGTTGGCGCACGCGGCTCGATCGCGGTGCGGAGACCCTTGTTTCTTCCCTTCCCCGATCGGAGGATTCGCTCATGATCGTGACCCAGCGCAATATCGGGCGTAATGCCGCCGCCCCTTATATCTCCCCCCAGGGCGCGCTGGCCGAAGCGACTGCGCTGCTGGCCACGCAGCCGGAGGCGGCGCTGGCGCGGGCCGAGGCGATCCTGAACCGGGCGCGGGGCCTGCCCCCGGCGGAACTGCTCGCCTGTCAGGCGCTGCGGCGGCTGGGCAGGCCGAAAGCGGCGTTACCACGCCTTGTCGCGCTGGCGCGCAGCCAGCCGCATATACCGGCGGTGTTGTGGGAACTGGCGCAGGCTGCAAGCGAGACGGGCGACATCAGAACGGCTATCGCCGCGCTGGAGAATCTGACCCGGCAGCAACCGTCGGTCGCGAGCGGCTGGTTCCTGATGGCGAAGGCATTGCGCAAGGCCGGGCGCGAGAAGGACGGATGGCGCGCGGATCTTTCCGGCGTACATGCTTCGTCCCACGATCCGGAATTGCTGAAGGCCGCGATGGCGATGAACGAGGGGCGACTCGACGAAGCCGGAACGATATTGAAAGCGCGGCTGGGGAGGATGCCCGACGATCCGCCCGGCATCCGTCTGCTCGGCGAAATCCACTGGCGGCGGGGGGATATGACCGAGGCGCTGGAGCTGGTCGAGCGCGCGGTGGCGCTGGCCCCCGGTTTCGATCTGGCCCGCGATTTCCTGATCCGGCTGTTGCTCCAGACCAACCGGTTGTCCGAAGCGCTGGATCACGCCACGATCCTGCAGCATTCCCCGCTGAAAAGCCCCGGTCATGATCTGTTGATGGCCTCGGTTCTGGTGCGTCTGGGCGATCAGGAACGGGCCGGGGAGATTTACCGGCGGCTGCTGGCGCACCAGCCGGAGCAGCCGCAGGTCTGGCAGAATCTCGGCCATGTGCTGAAAACGCTGGGGCGGCAGGCAGAGGCCGTGCACGCTTATCGTCAGGCAGTGAAACATCAGCCGACCATGGGTGAAGCGTGGTGGAGCCTTGCCAATCTCAAGACGGTGAAACTGGACGCGGATGACATAGCGGCGATGGAGCGGGCGCTTGTGGCGCTGGAGCCGGATGCGGAAGAGCGGCGGGAAGATGTCTTTCACCTCCATTTCTCGCTGGGCAAGGCGCATGAAGATCGGAAGGACCATGCCGCCTCCTTCGATCATTATGACCGGGGGAACAGGCTGCGCCGCTCGATGGTGCTGCATGATGCCGATGTTTTCTCTGCGGAGATCGCCGCCACGGCCGATTGTTTCACCGCCGCCTTCATCACGGAAAGGGGTGAAGGGGGGTGTCCGGCCCCGGACCCGATCTTCATCGTCGGCCTGCCGCGTTCCGGTTCGACATTGGTGGAGCAGATCCTTTCCAGCCACAGCCGGGTGGAAGGGACGATGGAACTGCCCGACATGATGATGATGGCCAGCCGCCTGCAATCGCGGGTGGATGAGGGCGAGTTTCCCGATTTCCGGTCGATGATCGCTGCCCTGACGCCCGCCGACCGCCTGCGGCTGGGCGAGGAATATATCGAGCGCACCCGTGTCCATCGCCGGACGGACAGGCCGCTGTTCATCGATAAAATGCCCAATAACTGGCAGCATGTCGGCCTGATCCGGCTGATCCTGCCCCATGCGAAGATCATCGATGCCCGCCGCCACCCAATGTCTTGCTGCTTCTCCGGCTGGAAGCAGCATTTCGCGCGCGGCCAGACCTTTTCCTATGATCTGACCGATATTGGCCGTTATTATCGCGATTATGTCGCCCTGATGGCCGACTATGACGCGGCGGCGCCCGGCGCGGTGCACCGGGTGATCTACGAGAATATGGTGCAGGACACGGAGCAGGAAATTCGCCGCCTGCTCGATTATATCGGCCTGCCGTTCGAGCAGGCCTGCGTCGAATTCTACAATAACGATCGCGCGGTGCGTACCGCCAGTTCCGAACAGGTCCGCCAGCCCATCTTCACCGCAGGCATGGAGCAGTGGAAACAATATGAGCCATGGCTGGAGCCGCTGGCCGAGGCGTTGGGGCCGCTGGTGGAAAGCTATCCCGATTTGCCGTCCGATATCGTGTCGTAGATGGGGTTTCCGATCCTCTGATTTTTCGTTTGTTCCGGTGAGGCTCGCTGCGATGCGGCGGCCATTTTGATGGAGCCGGCTTGTTTGACGCCGATTGCGGTCCTGTCGTCTGAGGTGTGCCCCGGAAGGATCGGGGCAAGAAAATTTCAGTCGGGATTCGTCAATCTCAGATGCGTGGGTCGGAGATCATGGTCCCGGCGGTATATCGTGGTTCAGCAGAGCGGGGCACCTTCCGGAGCCGGCGTGCGCGGCGAAACGAGGACGATCCGTCCATCCGCACCGGGCGTGCCGAGGATCAATATTTCCGACTGAAAGCCCGCAATGTTGCGCGGCGCGAAATTGACTACGCAGCAGACCTGCGTGCCGATCAGGTCTTCGGGCGCATAGCCGGTAATCTGGGCGCTGGACCAGCGGGTGCCGATCGCGCCGAAATCCACCTGCACCTTGTAGGAGGGGTTGCGGGCGCGGGGAAAGGGCTCGACCGCGATCACCGTGCCGATCCGGATGTCGAGGCGGGCGAAATCGTCAAACTGGGCTTCGTCCTTGATGTCGTTCATGGGTAGCTTTCCGATGATGCAGGTTCCACTCGATGGGCGTTCATGCTCATCTCGCAACGGCTCTAGCGTCCGGGCGCATGGCGTGGAACCGGCCATCGGCTTTTTGTGCGCCATCTTCTTTCAAATGGCTGCATCAATTCGGATATTTCTGCTCCCGCCCTGTCGATTGGGGCCTGTCTTTCCGGGGGGAAGGTTCTAGAATCGGGCGGAAACACATTTGTTCGAGGACCAGGATCAATGGCCATGACGATAGAGCCGACCGGCATAGCCGGTCTCGCCGACCCTTCGCTTCTGCTCGACAAGGCGTTCATCGCGGGGAAATGGGTCGGGGCCGCTGCCGGGCAGGTGCTGGAGGTGACCAATCCCGCGACCGGGGCGGTCATCGGTACGACGCCGGATTGCGACGGGGCGGATACCGAACGGGCGATCGATGCCGCCGCCGCCGCTTTCCCCGCATGGCGCGCTCGTACTGCCGCCGAACGGTGCGCGATCGTCGAGGAATGGCACCGGCTGATCCTTGCCAATAAGGATGATCTCGCCCGGATCATGACCGCCGAGCAGGGCAAGCCGCTGGCTGAGGCGGCGGGAGAGATCGCCTATGCGGCAAGCTTCGTGAAGTGGTTCTCTCAGGAAGGGCTGCGGGTCTATGGCCATGAAGTTCCCGCGCCGATGTCGGGGCGTCGCATTCTGGTGCGCAAGGAGCCGGTCGGCGTCTGTGCCGTCATCACGCCATGGAATTTCCCGGCGGCGATGATCACGCGCAAGGTCGCGCCCGCGCTGGCCGCTGGATGCACTGTCGTCATCAAGCCTTCGGAACTGACCCCCTATACCGCTTTGGCGCTGACCGTGCTGGCGGAGCGGGCGGGTATTCCGGCGGGTGTGCTGAACGTCGTCACCGGCATGCCGCAATCGATCGGCGCGGTGCTGACCGCCAGCCCGGTGGTGCGCATGTTGTCCTTTACCGGATCGACGCGGGTTGGGTCGCTGCTGATGCGGCAATGCGCCGATACGGTGAAAAAGCTGGGCATGGAACTGGGCGGCAACGCGCCGTTCATCGTGTTCGACGATGCCGATCTCGACCTTGCGATCGAAGGGACGATGGCGAGCAAGTTCCGCAATGCTGGTCAGACCTGCGTCTGCGCCAACCGCATATTGGTGCAGGCCGGAATCTATGAGGCTTATGTCGAACGGCTGGGCGCGGAAGTCCGGGCGCTGCGCGTGGGGCAGGGGGATGCGCCGGGCGTTACCATCGGTCCGCTCATCAATCAGGCGGCGAAGGACAAGGTCGCGGCGCATGTCGCCGATGCACTTGGCAAGGGCGCGCAACTGGCCGCGCAGGCCGACGCGCCGGAAGGGTTTGTTGCGCCGGTGGTGCTGACCGGGGTCGATACCGGTATGCGCCTCGCGGTCGAGGAGACATTCGGCCCGGTCGCGCCGGTTTTTCGTTTCGAGACGGAGGCGGAGGCGATCGCCATGGCCAATGACACGCCCTATGGTCTGGCCGCCTATTTCTACACCGATGATCTTCATCGCGCCTGGCGCGTGGGCGAGGCGCTGGAGTTCGGCATGGTCGGTCTCAACACCGGGTCGCTGGCGATGGAAGTTGCGCCGTTCGGCGGCGTCAAGCAATCGGGCCTCGGGCGCGAGGGCGGGGCCGAGGGAATCGAAGAGTTCGTCGAGACCAAGGCATTTCACTGGGCCGGGCTGAAGGGAGCATGAGCGTGACGGGCAGGAGCGGGCAGCGGAGCTATCGGATTGCGGTGATTCCCGGCGATGGCATCGGCAAGGAAGTCGTGCCCGAAGGCGTGCGCGCGCTGGAAGCCGCCGCTTCCGCTTTCGGGTTCGCGCTGGAGCAGCAATGGCATGATTTCGCCTGCTGCGATTATTATCAGCGCCACGGCATGATGATGCCGGAGGACTGGAAGGAACGGATCGGCGATGTCGATGCGATCTTCTTCGGCGCGGTTGGCTGGCCTGATACCGTGCCCGATCATATTTCGCTTTGGCAGTCGCTGATCCAGTTCCGGCGCGAATATGACCAATATGTCAATTTGCGTCCGGTCCGCCTGATGCCGGGCGTGCCCTGTCCGCTGGCGGGGCGGAAGCCCGGCGATATCGACATGATGATCGTGCGTGAGAATACCGAGGGGGAATATTCGTCGGTCGGCGGCATCACCTTCCCCGGTACCGATCGCGAGATCGTCGTGCAGGAAACGATCATGACCCGGCACGGGACCGATCGTATCCTGCGTTATGCGTTCGATCTGGCGCAGAGCCGCCCTGCGCGGCACCTGACCTCGGCCACCAAGTCCAACGGTATCGCCATCACCATGCCCTGGTGGGACAGCCGGGTGGAGGCGATGGCGGCTGCCTATCCGGAGATACGCACCGATAAATATCATATCGATATTCTCGCCGCGCAGTTCGTGATGAACCCGGATCGTTTCGACGTGGTGGTGGCGTCCAACCTGTTCGGCGACATATTGTCGGACCTTGGCCCGGCCTGCACCGGTACGATCGGCATCGCGCCCTGCGGCAATATCAACCCCGACCGGTCGGTGCCTTCGCTGTTCGAGCCGGTCCACGGTTCCGCGCCCGATATTGCGGGCATGGGCATCGCCAATCCCGTGGGGCAGATCTGGTGCGGGGCGATGATGCTCGACCATCTGGGCGAAACGGAGGCCGCCGCCGCAGTTGTTCGCGCGATCGAGGAGGTGCTGGGCGAACAGCCGCTGCGCACGCGCGATCTGGGCGGAGCGGGCGATACCGAAACATGCGGTAAGGCGATAGCGGACCGGATCAGGGCCGGCTGAGTGTCTGTACAGGCGATGGCCTCCGGGACATTGCCGTTGCGGCACCGGTTTGATGCCCGCAAAGAGGCACCACGGATGCCGGTCCGGGGCGCCGTGCAGGGTCGCGAAAAGGGAACTGCTTCCCCATGCTTCCCGTCGCTTTTGGGTCTGATGCTGCCTTCGTAACAATCAGGATGCGGGCAGGTGGAGCTTTACCGAGGGCTGCCCCCGCGCGACCGCCGTCTTGATGACGATATAGGAGAAATATTTGGAGACGCCGATATTGCTCTCCAATATCTCCTCCATCATCTCCTGATATTCGGCGATGCCGCGCACCACGAATTTCAGGAGATAGTCGAAGCCACCGCTGACGAGATGGCATTCAACCAGTTCGTCATAATGGGCGATGCGTTGCTCGAATTTCACAAAGTCCGCCCGGCGATGATCGCCGAGCGTGACCGAGGTGAAGACGATCTGGCTGCTGCCGATCTTGTTGAGGTTGATGATCGCGCTGTAGCCCGAAATATATCCGGCGGCCTCCAGTCGCTTCACCTGCGCCAGACAGGGGCTGGGCGAAAGACCGACCCGATCCGCCAGTTCGGCATTGGTGATGCGGCCGCTGCGTTGCAGTTCGGCCAATATGTTGATGTCGATCCGGTCGAGCTTCGGCGCATGTATCATCGTTCGATCGCAGCCTCCCTATAATTCAACTCTCGCGCAGTTCTTCCTGATGGGCCTTCACCAGATCCGCCATGGTGTTGAAGCGGAAATCATAAGGCGGAAGCTCCGACGGCACCATGGTCGCGCCATAGCCTTCCTGGGCATGGCGGCGATAAATCCA
Source organism: Sphingomonadales bacterium (assembly GCA_006226685.1). Lineage (GTDB taxonomy): Bacteria > Pseudomonadota > Alphaproteobacteria > Sphingomonadales > Sphingomonadaceae > Sphingobium. The sequence goes on along the minus strand of SBGG01000067.1, from coordinate 16,590 downwards.
GCAATTGGCGAGGCCGTGGCGACGGGCCGGTACATGGTCATGGAACAGGCTTTCGGCGGTGTGCAGCACTTCCTCCGGCTTCAGGCCGAGATCGGCGAGATGGGCCTTCATATAATCGAAATTCGCATCCGACGGCTTATAGGCGCCGACATCCTCCGCTGAATAAATCGCGTCAAATTCGACCTGCAGCCTGTCATTGCTGAACTGAAAGGTGCGGTTGTCGACATTGGACAGGATGATGAGCTTGTAGAATTTCTTGAGATAGCGCAACGCGCCGGGGGAATCGACGAAGGCTGGCCAGTCGCGGACCGAACGGCCATATTCCTCGCACTCCGCATTGGTGACGGAGACACCCCATTGTTCGGCCAGCCGCTTGTACACGATCGGCAGGATGTCGCGGTACAGTCTGGTCGGTGTCTGGGCCTGTTGTTCCGATTCATGGCGGGCATGGGCCTGCAATATCTCATCGCGGGTCAACGGCCTGTCGACGCGGGAGGTCAGCCCGCGCAAGGCGGCGATCATGCCCGATTCCCAATCGATGAGCGTACCGTAACAATCGAAGGAAAGGGCCTTGAAATCACCCAATTGCATCGCGGATCTCCTTGATAGTAAGCAGGTCGTCGAGGCTTTTGACGAAGCGCTCGATCATGATGTCGATCTCGTCTTCGGTTATGCAGAGCGGCGGCGCGAAACCGACAATGCCGTCACCGAAGGCGCGGAAGATAAGGCCGTTGTCATAACCGATCCGGGCGAGATGGCCCGGCAGGTTGAGATCCGCCGCGGGGCGGGTCTTGGCCTGCTTGTCGGTCACCAGTTCGACACCGGCCAGCAACCCCAGCGACCGTACATCGCCGACCAGCGGATGGTCCAGCAGGCCGGGGAGTTTCGTCGCAAGATAGGCTCCCGATTTCTGACCGTTGGCCAGAAGGCCGCCTTCCTCGTAAAGACGCAGCACTTCCAGCGCGACGGCCGCACTGACCGGATGGCCGGAATAGGTCATGCCATGGCCGACAGCCACGCCCGGCGGCGTGTTGTCCGCAATCGCGCGATAGATGCGGTCGGAAAGGAACACTGCGCCCATCGGCACATAGCCGGATGTGAGGCCCTTCGCCACGGTCAGCAGATCCGGGGTCAGTCCTTCATGCTCGCAGGCGAAGAGCGGGCCGGTGCGGCCGAAACCGGTGATGACCTCATCGACGATGAACAATATGTCGAGTTCGCGGCAAGCCTGCTGCATTGCCGTCAGCCAGCCTTTTGGCGGAACGATCACGCCGCCAGATCCGACCATCGGCTCGGTGAAGAAGGCGGCGACCTTGTCCTGTCCGATCTCGGCAACCTTGGCCTTCAGTTCCGCGACCGATGCGGCGATGATCGCGGCATCATCCGCTGCTTCGGAACGATAGGGATAGGGGCAGGAGATATGATGCTGCAGCGGGGTCGGCGTATCGAAATGGGCATGAAAAGCCGGCAGGCCGGTCAGGCCCGATCCGATGGTGCTGGACCCGTGATAACCGCGATGCAACGCGATCATATGCTTTTTTTCCGGGCGGCCGGTGACATTATAATAATAGCGGATCAGGCGGATCGCGCTGTCGACCGCGTCTGAACCGCCCAGAGAGAAATAGACATGGTCGAGATCGCCCGGCGCCCGCTCCGCCAGCTGGATCGCCGGTTCGCTGCCATAATGGAAATATCCGGTGGCATAGGGCAGGAGCCGCATTTGCTCTGCTGCGGCCTCGACAACGCTTTCCTGTCCATAGCCGATATTGACGCACCACAGCCCGGCAAATCCGTCGAGCAGTGTCCGGCCTTCAATGTCGGTGAGCCAGCTCCCCTTGCCGGAACCGAGAATGGTGGGACCCCGTTCTTCATGATCGCGCCAGGAGGCTACCGGATGGATCCAGTGAGCCCGATCTGATTCCATGAGCGAATTGGCGGTCATTTATCCTTACCTCCTTGGTTTCCGCCATATTTAATGGGTCTGTGGCATGCATGCTTCCGATTGCCCGATAATCTACCGCTATTTTCTCCGTTTTGAGGGGGCTAATCGGATGATTCTGCTTCGACTGGGCGGTGCCCTGTCATGTCGGCCCCATCCGTCTCCGGTCATGGCTCTGGTTTCCGGCGCGTTGTCGCCCGGATTCCGGATAATCCGGAGCTGATCTTTTCATCTGGTTATCGGGCGCTGCCGATATTTTCGTCGGTATTTTCGCTGGCGTTGCTGGCGGTGGTTTTCCTGCTGGATGGCACATGCACGCGGAAGGCAGGCCTCGCCTGATTGCAGGTCCTTATCGGGATCAGGAAAAGATTGGGCTACCCCACCGGTTCCACGTCGACGGAAACTTCCATTTCCTGCCCCGCCCCGCCGTGGAACACACCGTCGAGCGGCGCGACATCGCTATAGTCGCGACCCATGGCGGTGAAGATATGGTCGGTCCCGGCGATCATCGCATTGGTCGGATCGAAGCCGATCCAGCCATGCTCGTCACCGCACCAGAGGTTGACCCAGGCATGAGTGGCGTCGGCGCCGACCAGCTTCTCCTGTCCCGGTGGCGGCAGGGTGCGCAGATAGCCGCTGACATAGGCGGCGGGGATGCCGTGCGCGCGGGCGGCGATAATCATGATATGGGCGAAGTCCTGACACACGCCGCGCCGGTGGTGAAAGGCCTCGACCGGGGGTGTGTCGATCTGCGTCGCATTGCCGTCATAGCGGAATTCGGCGTGCAGCGCCTCCATCAGCGCGCGACCGGCGGCGATCACATTGCGTTCGGGCGTGAAAAAGGGCAGGGCCCAGCCCGCAATTTCCGACGAGGGCGCGGCGATTGGTGAGGCATAGAGATAGGTCGCCGGACCGGAGGCGGACAGGTCGTTGCGGGTCAGCGCCCGGTGCCGCACCTGATCGATGGTCGGCGCCGTATCGGGATCGGGAAGCGGGGCGGCGGTCACCTCCACCCGGAACCGGCTTTCGACCGACAGGCGGGAAATCGGGGCGCGGATCGTCAGCCGGCTGCGATTGACGATGAACGGACCGGTTTCATCCTGCACGCTGGTCGGGCGCGGATCGACCGACAGGCGGTAATCATGCAGTATCTGTCCGGGCCAGGGGGCGGGCTTCAGGCGCAGGTTGAAGCGGGCAAGGCGGACCAGACCGGCATAACGCACGGTGGTGAGGTGCCGGACGTCGTAGATCATGCCAGCAAATGGCTCCTGTCGCCGCTCGCGGATTTTTCATATTGCAGGAAGAAGCGGGTGGTGATCGCCTCTGACAGCGACAGCAGCCGCGTTTCCATATCCTGCAGCAACGCGTCGTCGATTTCTGCGATCGTCAGGCTGAGCAACGGTGCAAGCAGCGCGCGGGCCTCCCGTTCCGGCTGTTCGGGCATTTGCCCTTCGCCCAGCCGGGGCAGCGCATCGATATGGTTGTTGATCGCCCGGATCTGGAACGCGAGCGAACGCGGATTATCGGGATCGAGCAGCAGCAGGTCGAGCACCGGATCGCGCAGCGGCGCGGCCAGATAGCGGGCGCGATAGGTGATCTGGCTGTCGCACAGGTCGAGCAATACGCCCATCGCCCCGGCCTCATCCTGTGCGGCGCCGAGCTGCCGCGCGATTCGGCAGAGCAGCAGCGCGCGCTCGATCCGGCGGCCCATGTCGAGAAAACGCCAGACCGGGCCGCGCACCACATCCTCGGCGATCAGGCCGGCAAGGGCGCTGAACCGTTCGACCAGTTCGCGCGCGGCGCGAAGGGCGATGCCCGGTTTGCTGGAGGGCAGGGGTGGCATCGGGCGGGTGGCGACCCGCCAGAAATCCGAAGCGAACCGATCGCGCAGGGTAAGGCCGACATCGCGCATCCGATCGAGCAGGCAGGTGACACCGCCGGGCAGGTGCGCCTCGGCCAGCGCCGCCTGACAGGCATGGGATGCGTCCAGTCCGGCGGTTTCCTCGCTGATCGCGCCCCAGAGATGAAGCAACCGGACAAGGCGTGCATAAATATCCGGGTTATAGCCCGCTGCCGCGTCGACTTCGATCGAACTGCCCAGGATCGACCGCACGATGCGCGTGGTCATTTCGGCGCGCTCGCAATAGCGGCCGAACCAGTAGAGATTATCGGCCGCATGGCTGGCGAGGATGCCGCCGCCGCGTCGGATCGCGGGTACGCCGCCCAGCGCCGTCACCGCGAGCTGGGAACGGGGGGCGTCGTCAACCACGCAGACATCGGCGGACAGATCGCCTTCGCCCATCAATGTGGTGGACAGTTCGGCAGAGGCGGAAAGCCGTGCAAAACCACCGGGCATCACTGTCCAGTCGCCGTTGCGGTCCCGCGCGACGAAGGCGCGCAGGGTGAAGGCGCGCGGGACGAAGCGATCGTCGAGCAGGGCGGGCGTGGTTGAAAGGTGGACGATTTCCTGCCCGCAATAATCCATCGGGCGGCGTTCCATCGCGGTCAGCAGCGCGTCCCGCTCTTCCGGGGTGAGGCTGGCCGCCGCGACCGGTTTCGTACCGGGCAGCGCCTCGACCGGCTGACCGAAAGCAGGTGTGACGACGAGATCGTTGAGCCGCGCGCGTACGGATCCGGCTTCGGCGGGCTGACCGCACCACCAGGTGGCGACATTGGGTAAGAGCGGTTCTTCGCCGAGCAGTGCACGGCACAGCCGGGGCAGAAAGGCGGCGAAGGCGGGCGCTTCCAGCACCTCGACCCCCGGCCAGTTGGCCATTTCCAGACCGCCGCACGCCCAGGCGTCGAACAGGTCCGGCACCCCGATCGCCGAATGGGCGTCGAATGCCAGCGGGTCGAGCGCATTGGTGTCGATCCAGCGCCAGACCGCATCGACCCGCTTGGGACCGGCGATGGTACGGACATAGAGCCGGTCGTCGCTGACCGTCAGGTCGCGCCCTTCGACCAGCGGCAGGCCGAGATAGCGGGCGAGATGGGCCTGTTCGGGATAGCTCTGGTTGAAACGGCCGGGCGTCAGCAGTGCGATGCGCGGATTTTCGCGCTGGCAGTCGCGGGCAATGCCTTCGCGCAGATCGGAGAAGAAATGGGCGAGCCGCCGGGTGTTGATGCCGGACAGCAGGGAAATGGTCCCGCGTGCCATCGCCAGCCGGTTTTCCAGCGCGTAACCGATGCCGTTGGCAAGCCGCAGCCGATCATTCAACACGCGCCACTGGCCGCCCGGGCCGCGCGCCAGATCGACCGCATAGACATGGAGATAATGGTTGCCGCGCGGTTCCAGCCCGACCATCCGTCGCGCGAAATAGCGGCTTCCGGCGACGACCGCCGCGGGCAGATGCCCTTCCGCGATCATCCGTTGCGGCCCATATATATCGGCGGCCAGCTCTTCGAGCAGGCACGCGCGCTGAATGAGGCCGCGTTCGATTCCGGCCCATTCAGCCGCGCCGATCAGCAGCGGCATCGGGGTCAGCGGCCATGGGCGCTCTTCCGTGTCGCCGGTAAGGCGGAAGCTCATGCCGAGGTCGAGAATCTGGCGCGCGATCAGGTCCTGCGCCGGCAGTCCCGCATCCTCGGAGAGGGCGAAGAGACCGTCGGCCATGGCAGACCATTTCGCGGCGACGGAAGGCGTCGCGCCGCGGAACAGATCGCCCGCATCGCCATCGGCCGGATAGTCACGCAATCGGTTGGCGGGCTGCAAGGCCGGGCTGACGCGCATATTCAAGGCGTTCAGCCCAGACGAGCGGGGCGCCGGAGATCGAGCGACATCGGGAACTCTCCTGCTGTTTCCTCGGGCGGGATCGCCTGTTGGCCCGGCGAATGACCATGATCCTGGAACCGCGCCTTGCGGCGGGCCTCGGCTTCATAACCGTTCACCGGCACGTCATCATAGGACCGCCCGCCCGGATGCGCCACATGATATACGCATCCGCCCAGCGATCGCCCGTTCCACATGTCGAGAATATCGAAGGTCAGCGGCGCATGGGCGGCCATCATCGGGTGGAGGCAATTGGCGGGCGCCCATGCCTTGTACCGCACGCCGCCGACGCCCTCGCCCTGTGTGCCGGTCGGCAGCATCGGGATGCGGCGGCCGTTGCAGGCGATCACATGGCGGCCCGGCACCAGCCCGGCGGCGCGGACCTGCAATCGTTCGGTGGAACTATCGACATAGCGCACCGTGCCGCCGATCGCGCCGGTTTCGCCCAGCACATTCCACGGCTCCAGCGCATGGGCGATTTCGAGGGTGACGCCGCCGCCTTCGATGCTGCCATGTGTAGGGAAGCGGAACTGGCGCTGTGCCTCGAACCAGACGGGGTCGAAATCATAACCGGCGCGGCGCAGATCGTCGAGCACGTCGAGGAAATCGGTCCAGACGAAATGCGGCAGCATGAAACGGTCGTGCAGCGCCGTGCCCCAGCGCACCAGCGGCCCGTCCAGCGGTTCCTTCCAGAAACGGGCGACGAGCGCGCGCAGCAGCAATTGCTGCGCAAGGCTCATCTTCGCGTCCGGCGGCATTTCGAAGCCACGAAATTCGACCAGACCGAGGCGCCCTGTGGGGCCATCGGGAGAGAACAGCTTGTCGATGCAGATCTCGGTGCGATGGGTATTGCCGGTGACATCGACCAGCAGGTTACGGAATAATCGGTCGACCACCCATGGCGCGGGCTGCCGCTCGCCCGGCGGGGGCACCTGCGACAGTGCGATTTCCAGTTCGTAAATGCTGTCGTGGCGGGCCTCGTCGATGCGCGGGGCCTGGCTGGTCGGGCCGATGAACAGGCCGGAAAAAAGATAGGAAAGCGACGGGTGCCGCTGCCAGTGGATGACGAGGCTTTTCAGCAGGTCGGGGCGGCGGATGAACGGCGAATCACTGAGGGTGGGGCCGCCCAGCACGATATGGTTGCCGCCCCCCGTGCCGATCGAGCGCCCGTCCACCATGAACTTGTCGGCGGTAAGGCCGCATAAGCGGGCGCAGTCATAAAGCCGCTCGGTGATGTGGACCGATTCCCGCCAGCTTTTCGCGGGCTGAATATTCACTTCGATCACGCCCGGATCGGGCGTCACCTTCAATACCATCAGGCGCGGGTCGGGCGGCGGGGCATAGCCCTCGATACGGATCGGTACGCGATGCTCTTCCGCGACTTTTTCGACCGCGGCGATCAGGTCGAGATAATCGTCGAGCTTTTCCACCGGTGGCAGGAAGACCGAGAGGTGATCGCCCCTGGGCTCCACCGTCATCGCGGTGCGCACCGCACCTTCGATCACGATCTGCTCAATCCGCTGCTGCGCACTGGCCGATGGGTTTTCCACGGCGATGGAAGCCTGACTTTCCCGCTTTTCCCCGGACGCAGCAGCCTCGCGCACTTCATGGCCGCGTTCGACCAGCTGCGCGCGGAAATCGGCCAGAGGTTCGCGCGGTTCTGACGTGTCGTGCGGGTGAATATAGGGATAGTCCGACGGCGGTACATAAGGCAGTGACCCCAGCGGCAGGCGATAGCCGAGTGCGCTGTCGCCCGGCACCGCGTAGAGCGCGCCGCGCCTTACTGTCCACTGCTCGCTCTTCCAGCGCGGGGTTTTCGACGGCGCGGCCTGCCAGCGTTGTATCGGCAGCACATAGCCGACCGGCCGGGACAGCCCGCGCTGGAAGGTGCGCATGAAGCGCTCGCGCGTTTCGGGATCGTCGATTTCCGGGTCGGTGGGACTGGTGTTGGCGGGCAGTTCGGCTTCTTTGACGATCCATTCGACCGCGTCTTCGTAGACGGGATGCACGAAATCATTTTCGACGCCCAGCTCGGTCGCGGCGGCATTGAGAAAGCGTTCGGCCATGACCGCATCCACCGTCGATTCCTCGACCCGTTCGGACGGCAGTTTCTCGCCCGCAATCAGCGAGGGATCGCGCCAGATCGGCACGCCGTCGGTGCGCCAGTAAATGGAATAGCCCCAGCGCGGCAGACTTTCGCCCGGATACCATTTGCCCTGCCCGTGATGGAGCAGCGATCCCGGCGCGAATTCCTCTCGCAACATGCGGATCAGCCGGTCGGCATAGGCGGCCTTGGTTGGCCCGACTGCATCGCTATTCCATTCGGGCGCGTCAAAGTCGCCATCGGCGATGAAGGTTGGTTCGCCGCCGATGGTGAGGCGCACATCGCCCGCCGCCAGATCCTCATCCACCTTGTCGCCCAGCGCCAGCAGCGCGTCCCAGCGCGCGTCGGTGAAAGGCTTGGTGATGCGCACCGCCTCGGCGATGCGGGAAACCGACATTTCGAAATGAAAATCGACCTCGGCCGGTTCGGCCATGCCGGTGATCGGGGCGGCGGAACGGTAATGCGGGGTCGCGGCGAGCGGAATATGTCCTTCCCCTGCGAACAGGCCCGATGTCGGGTCGAGGCCGACCCAGCCTGCGCCGGGCAGATACACCTCCGTCCAGGCGTGGAGGTCGGTAAAGTCCTCTTCCGGTCCCTTCGGCCCGACCTTGGGTTCGACATCGGCCTTCATCTGGATGAGATAGCCCGAGACGAAGCGCGCGGCGAAACCCAGCCGCCGCAGCAATTGCACCAGCAGCCAGGCGCTGTCGCGGCAGGAGCCGGTGCCCAAGGCGAGCGTGTCCTCCGGCTTCTGCACACCCGGTTCCATGCGGATCACATAGCCGATGCGCTGTTCCAGTGCCTGATTGACGGCGACGAGGAAATCGATGGTGCGCCCCTCATGGCCGGAAAATTCGGCGAGCAGCGCCTCGAAATTTTCGCCCTGCGGCTCGGTTTCGAAATAGGCGGCCAGATCCTCGCCCAGCGCCCCGTCATAGGTGAAGGGCATTTCCTCGGCATAGGGATCGATGAAGAAGTCGAACGGGTTGATGATCGCCAGTTCGGCGAGCAGATCGACCTCTATCGAGAAATGATCGACCGCCTCGGGAAAGACGATGCGCGCCTGCCAGTTGCCGTGCGGGTCCTGTTGCCAGTTCAGGAAGTGATTGGCCGGGCTGATCTTCAGCGAATAATTGGGCACGGCGGTGCGGCTGTGCGGGGCCGGGCGCAGCCTTACCACCTGCGGGCCCAGCATGATGGGCCGGTTATATCGATAGCGCGTAAGGTGATGGAGGCCCGCCTTGATCATGCGGGAGATTGTGCGTCAACTCATGTTGCGACGCAACGTAAATCGCGATGCGGGCCGGGCCTGCCGGGATTTCGGCGGCCCGGATTTAGTGGTATATCGGCCCTACTGCGTCAAATGCCCCATATCCCGATCCCGGTCGCGCCGATAGTTTCGGTGGTCGTGACCCTCCGTCGGCCGGAAGCTTTTCCGTCGCGGCAGACGGTGCAATGCTGTTGAACCCCTGATCCCGGGAGATCAAATGCGGAAACGTATCACGCTCGCCGCCGCCGCCGTGGCAGTGCCCCTTGTAACGACCTGCCTGATCATGGCGGGGCCGATCCGGGCGGTCGGCCCAAAGCTTCCGACCCTTTCCGGCGCATGGCCCGCCACCCAGGCCGAGCCCACCGGAAAGGGCAAGGTGCCGAAACATATCGACACCTATACGCCGGGCATGATGCCGCAGGAGCCGCTCGAAATTCCCGCCGATGTGATGGAGCGGCTGAAGACGCTTCCGGCGGAAAAGATCGCCTTTCTGAAGAGCGGCAATGGTCAGGTGGTGGTGCCCTCTGACGTGATGTTCAAGCGGATACGCGCAACATCGTCGACCGGACAGATCGAGGCTTATGTCGATGCGATCATGTCGGTTTACGATGCGGTGCAGTATAAGGAAGGGAGCAACCCCTCCTCCATTCCGTTCAATACCCAATCGGCCAAGTTCAACGACTGGCGCCTGCGGCGTCCTGCCGAACTGGATCCGAAGCGGGAGCCCGGACCGATCACCCTTTCCCGTTATGTCGGTGGCTATGGCGGCGGCATCCCGACCTTCGCCGGTGCGCCGGTTGCGCTTACCCCGGAGGACCTGAAGGCGGGCAAGGTCGATATCGCGATCATGGGCGCGCCGCTCGACATGGGGTCGGGCTGGCGCGATGCGCGGCATGGACCCAATGCAATGCGCGTCGCGCGCATCGGCACCGGTGGCACCGACCCCTTCAGCATGATCAACCCGATGGCGGTCCTCAATGTCGTCGATTACGGCAATGCCGCGATCGACCAGAACAGCACCGAACGCAGCGTGCAGGAAGTGCGCCGCATGGTGCGGGAAATCGCTCAGACCGGTGCGATTCCGGCGATCATCGGCGGCGACCACAGCCTTGAATATCCCAATGTCGCGGCGATGGCCGATGTGTATGGCAAGGGCAATGTCGGCGTCATCCACTTCGATTCGCACCTTGATACCGGGCGCGGCCGCGTTCACCTGCTCGATCATGGCCAGCCCATTTACCGGGTGATGAAGGAAGCCCATGTCCGGCCGCAGGATTATATCCAGGTCGGCCTGAAGGCCCATTATGGCCGCACCGATTATGAGTGGCAGCGCCTGATCGGCATGCATTATCATACCATGGCCGAGGTCGAGAAATATGGCTGGGACGCGGTGATGGAACGCGCCGTCGAAGAGGCGAGCAAGAACACCAAATATCTTTATATCTCGTTCGATGTGGACGTGCTCGATCCGGCTTTCGAAGTCGGCACCGGTACGCCGGTTTCGGGCGGTCTGACCATGCGGGAGGCGATCCCGATCATGCGTCGCCTGTGCGCGGAATCGAATGTCGTCGGCTTCGACATCGTCGAACTGGCGCCGCAACTCGACCCGACCTATGCGAGCGCGCTCAACGCCAACAGCATCCTCTTCGCCTGCATGACCGGCATCGCGATGCGGCGCAAGGGCATCACCCAGCCCGGTTTCCTGAGCCCGCTCACCACGGATCATGGCCAGACCAACTATTATGGAGCCCGCAAGAAATGATCGATCGCAAGCCTATCGGATCGCGCAGGCATGCCCTGTTGACTGCCGCTGCGCTGATCTTCGCGGGGGCGGTGCTGATGTCGGCACCGACCATGGCCCAATCCTCGGCGGACCTGCATCTGGAGACGCTGACCGCCGAACAAAAGGCCTTTATCGACGATACGGCGAAGCTGCGCCGCTTCGGGCTGACGAAGGAGAAGCTCTACACTATTCTTGCCGGGCGTGATGCGGATGAAGTCCAGATCACCATCGCGGCAATGATGGACACGGTCGAAAAGGCGAAATATCAGCCCGTCGCGGAGCCGGAACCGGCAGACGGCATTCCCCAGCTACTCAATCCGGCCGGGGATATGGGGGCTGTTCCGCTGAACCCGGATGCGCCCAATCCCAATGCGGCGACCACCGTGCGTCCGGCGATCCTCGACGAATATCAGCGCGAACCCGGCCCGTTCAGCCTGAAGCGGTATATGTATGAGGAAGACGGCATCCCGACTTTCGCCGGTGCTCCCGTGGCCCTGCGCAAGGAGGATCTGGTCGCGGGCAAGGTAGAGGTCGCCTTTGTCGGCGTGCCGCTCGGCCTCAGCAGCGGCTGGCGAGATTCGAAGAACGCTCCCTCCGTCATGCGCGCCATGTACGGCATGGCCGGCTATGATATTTATGGCGGCGTCGATCCGGCGGTCGAACTGACCCTTGCCGATTATGGCAACCTCAATGTCGATAATATGAGCGTCGAAATGTCGATGAAGCATGTCCGCGCGATGATCGGCGAAATGGCCGATGCGGGTACGGTCCCCTTCATTGTCGGCGGCGATCATTCGATCATGTTCCCGACCGTCGCCGCCATGTCGGATAAATATGGCGCGGACAATGTCGGCGTGGTCCATCTGGACGCCCATTATAATGGCGAGCGCGACCTTGCTCATTATTATTCCGATGCGCAGGCCGTGTCGCGCTTGCTCGAAGAAGGGGTGGTGAAAGGCCGGAATGTCGTGCAGGTCGGCATTCGCGGCGGGGAACTGACCGAGGACGACCTCAAATGGGTCAGGCAGCAGGGCGTGACCGTCCACAGCATGGCCGAGGTCGAGGCCAAGGGCTGGGACAAGGTGGTCGATGCGACGCTGGCGCAGGTGCGCGGCGGGCCGAAGAACATCTTCGTGTCCTTCGACATCAGCGTGCTCGACCCGGCCTATGCCTCGGCGGCGGGACGTCCGGCGGCCGGGGGGCTGACGATGCGGGAGGCGATCCCGATGGTTCGCCGCATCTGCGCCGAAACCAATGTGGTCGGTTTCGAGATGCTGGATGTCGCGCCCTATCTTGACCTCAGCTATGCGAGCGCGCTCAACGCCAATACGATCATGCATGCCTGCCTGACCGGTATAGCGCTGCGCAAGAAGGGGCTTACCAGGGCGGCCTATCTCAGCCCGCTGACCTCCGGCGGCAAATAGGCCGGTTTCCATGCCCCTTCCGCCGGAGATGGAATGGGTGGATCATCGGGGGACAGGGCGACGGGCCGGGCCTGCCGCCCTGTCCCTGTCCCGTTTGCAGGGGAGGAGCGCGCCGTGCTTTTCCCACGCATTGCGGCTTGATCGGAGCGGGGGCGGCTGTCATCCTGCGGGCGACCGATGATCGATATTCTGACCGGCGCCGTCGCCACTCCTCCCTATGCCGATTTCGTGCTGCCGCACTGGCGGAAGGCGCGCGCACGCGGGCTGCGTTGTGCGATCCTGACAATTATCGGCAATAATGGGTCGGCGCCGCGCCCGGTGGGCAGCCAGCTTGCGGTCGGCGAGGATGGCAGTGCACTGGGCCTGTTGAGCGGCGGGTGCATAGAGGCGTCGCTGGTGCGCGATGCGGTGCGCGCGATCCATGGGGGGTGGAACCATGTCGAGCGTTATGGCGCGGGATCGCGCTTTATCGACCTGCGGCTGCCCTGCGGATCGGGTATCGATATTTATTTCGACGTGACGATGCCCGATGCGATCGGCGAAGGGATATTGGCCGCGCGGGAGCAGCGCCGCCCGGTGACGGTGCTGCTCGATGTCGAGAACCACCGGCATCGACTGGTGCAGGGGCTGGTGCAGGAGGATTTCGGGGGCCTGTTCGCGCGGCCCTATCTTCCTGCGTGCCGGTTGGTGATGGCGGGATCGGGGGCGATCCTGCTCACGCTGGCGCAGCTTTGCCGGGCCAGCGAGATCGATGCCGAGGCGGTGACGACCGACCGCGCGACCGCCGATGCGCTGGAGGCGGCGGGCTTTCCGGTGCGTCATCTGTCGCGCTGGGCGAGTGGCGACTGGACCGGGTTCGACCCGTGGACGGGCCTTGTCATCCTGTCGCATGAGCATGAGGAAGAGGCGGAAATATTGATCCCGGCTCTGTCCGGCGAAGCATTTTACATCGGGGCGCTGGGCAGCCGCCGGACCCATGAGGCGCGGTGCCGGACCCTGCGCGCCGCCGGTATCGACGATGCCGTGATCGCACGGGTCAAGGGGCCGGTGGGCTTGCCGATCGGCGCGGCCAGTCCGCCCGAAATCGCCATTTCGATACTGGCAGAGCTGATCGACCATTGGCGCAAAGGGCCTGCGCGCCGATAATGTTTCGACCGGGGCGGAAAGATCAGCCCCAGAAGCCTTTGGTCGCCAGCAGGGTGGAAAGCTTCCGTCCGGCGCTGTCGATCATGGCTTGCTGTTTCCGTCTGGAAGGCTCGGGTAGTGCGTCGGCCATGCCGAGCCGCGCCAGCAATTCGGGCGCCACGGCGAGATCGTTCAGCGCGCCCAGATCGTCCTGTAAATCCTCCAGCGCATCGCGAAAGGCCGCGCGGCGGTGTTCCGCCTTGTCCCCGGTGAAGAGCGATGCGAAGAATTCGACGGAATAACGCAGTTTCTTGGCCTCCTTGCGAACCATGTGGCGGTGGCTGCAATCCAGCTTCGTCCAACTCTCTCCCGCCCGTTTAAGCCGTCGGCGGCACCGCCGTAACGCATGGGCCGCAAATTCGACAGGCGGTTGGTTCGCCCATTTCCCGGCAGCCGCGCGTGCCTGCCATTCGCCCAGCGCCAGCCATTGGGCAAGATCCAGCATCAGGTGCCGGGTCGAGGCCAGCCCCAGCGTCATGACCGCTTTTTCCCGGGCTTCCTCGCGCGCGGTCGCCAGTTCTTCCTGTACCCTGGGGCCGCAGCGCGCGATCAGCACGTCGAGATCCCGCACCGCGCCCATGACCGTGGCCAGTTCCCGCAGACCATCGAAAATCGGCCGGTAGCGCGGGTCGTTGCGCACTATCGGGCGGAACAGGAAGAGCGCCGAGCGCAATCGCCGGATGCCGACCCGCAATTGATGCAGCGATGCCGGCGATCCGCTGCTGAGGAAAATATCTTCGTTGAGGCGGATCTGGCGAATGCAGTTTCGGGCAATCAGCCCGAGAGCGGATGGGATATCGGCTGCGCCCGACAGGTCGACCGGTTCCGCCTTCGCTACGGTGCGGTCCACCTTGTCCGCCAGCCTGTAGCCTCGTTCGGATTTGGTAAGGACCGAAAGGCGCAACGGAACGATCGCGTCCAGCGCCCGCGCCGCATCGAACAGCGCATGGGCCGGACCCGAGAGCAGTTCCAGTTCCAGCTCGCATAAAGGCTCGTAGCTGTCGTCTGCGATCACCTCGCCATTGTCGATCGCGACCTCGATGCGGGCGCCTCCCTGTTCGACGACCCGCCGGTCGCGCATGACGACGGTGCGGAACAGCGGTCGCAGCGCGGCGAGCCGGTCCGCCGGGAAGCGCTTGTGCAGTGGGTCGGTTTCCGGGTCGAGCACGGGACTGTCCCCCGACACCGCGCGTTCCCATTCGGTGCGGACGAACAGCCCGGCGGCGGACCCGCTCGCCTTGACTGTCTGCACCTGCCGGTCATCCTCGCGACGCAGGCGCAGGCTGAAACCGGCGGCGCGCAGCATCTGGTCGGGCGTATCGAAATAGGTGGCGGCCAGCCGTTGCGATGGGCTGGTGCCCGAAGCGAGGAAACCGGCCCCGCGCAGCTTTTCTCCCTCGGCCGGGTCGAAAACCAGCTTCAGTTCTATTTCCTGCGATACGCCCATATCCGCCCCATGCGACTCCATCGCTTCCTGTCGGTCCTGCTTTAAGCCCCAATGTTCCGACGGGAAAGCTTCATAGCCTCGTTACACCGGATCGGTCCAATTGGAGTGGGGCGAATTGTCCTTCTGATACTGGCCGGTTGACAGGGGCGGCGGGCTGATCCACCCTTTACCCATTCTCGCGCCGGTTTGGCCGGTGCCTATATTCCGGGCGGGTGTCGGACCTTGGATTCCAGCGAAACCAATAGGGAGACGACGACGGGGGGCGCGGTGGTCGCCGTGCGCGGCGCCGTGGTGGACGTGCATTTCGCGGCTGGCGCCCTACCCATGATCGATGAAGCCGTGCGTATTCTGACCAGCGATGGGGCGGTCGATCACGGGGCCGCAGGACAGGGTAAAGCAGGACGGCAAAGCGCCATCATGGCGGAGGTGCAAGCGCATCTCGATGCCCGGACGGTGCGCTGCATCGCGCTGGAACCGACATCGGGCCTGCGTCGGGGCGATGCGGTCGAGGCGACCGGCGGCGCGATCACCACGCCGGTGGGCGATGCGGTGCTGGGGCGCTTGCTCAATGTCACCGGCGCTGTCGGTGACAAGGGCGAGCCGTTGCCCGCCGATACGCCGCGCTGGCCGATCCATCGCGCACCGCCGCCGCTGTCGCCGCAGGGCGCGCAGAATGACCTGTTCCTGACCGGCATCAAGGCGATCGATCTGCTCACGCCGCTTTCTCATGGCGGCAAGGCGGCGATGTTCGGCGGCGCGGGAGTCGGCAAGACGGTGCTGGTGATGGAACTGATCCATGCGATGGTCAGCCGTTATCAGGGTATTTCGGTGTTTGCGGGCGTGGGCGAGCGGTCGCGCGAGGGGCATGAGATGCTGCTCGACATGCGTGGATCGGGCGTGCTTGAGCGTACCGTGCTGGTCTACGGCCAGATGAACGAGCCGCCGGGCGCGCGCTGGCGGGTGCCGATGACGGCGCTTTCCATCGCCGAATATTTCCGGGATGAGCAACATCGCAACGTGTTGTTGTTGATGGACAATATCTTCCGCTTCGTGCAGGCGGGGGCGGAGGTATCGGGCCTGCTCGGCCGTCTGCCTTCGCGCGTCGGCTATCAGCCGACCCTCGCCAGCGAGGTCGCCGCGCTGCAGGAGCGGATCGCGTCCGTGGGGGATGCCGCCGTCACCGCGATTCAGGCGGTTTATGTGCCCGCCGACGATTTCACCGACCCGGCCGTCACCACCATCGCCGCCCATGTCGATTCGATGGTCGTGCTTTCCCGCGCGATGGCGGCGGAGGGCATGTATCCGGCGATCGACCCGATCGCCTCTTCCTCGGTGCTGCTCGATCCCGATGTGGTCGGCGAAGTTCATGCCCGCACCGCGACCGAGGTGCGTCGCGTGATCGAGCATTATCGCGAACTTCAGGACGTGATCTCGTTGCTCGGCGTCGAGGAACTGGGCGCGGAGGACCGCCGCATCGTTGAGCGGGCGCGTCGCCTGCAACGTTTCCTGACCCAGCCTTTCGCCGTGACCGAGGCCTATACCGGGCAGCAGGGGCGTTCGGTCGCGCTGGAAGATACAATTGCCGGGTGCCGGGCGATTCTCGACGGCGAATGCGACGGCTGGCGCGAGGATTCGCTGTTCATGATCGGCGGGCTGGACGAGGCGCGGG